>NZ_MJAT01000022.1 GCF_001742305.1 Desulfuribacillus stibiiarsenatis
CTTAGATGTATTTAGAAGACCATCAGGGCCTAGTGATAGATATGTTTGCCGCCATTGGTTGATGGATGCAAAGGTAACATCTAGCATAGAAGCTAAACGTCTAAGGGAACCTTCTCCACGGAGATATTTTTCTACAGCAGCTATTTTTTCTGTTCCTGATATTTTTGATTTGTGAGACACAAAAATACTCCTCCTTGTAAATAAACAGTTTTATTATTTAAACTGTCTACCACAAGGGGAGCATATCACAACGGCAAAGTCCTTTAATTATGCTAGATAAATTATACGAGATACTAATAGAGACAAATTGATATATCTCATTAGTATAAAGATAACTACTGTACTCCAGCTTTAGCAGCCTGCCAGAAACTCTCGTCTTCAAGACCTAAACGCCACATAGCAACCCCGTCTAAATTGTATTTACCGACTAGGCCAGCCTTTACTTCGATACTTGCTGGATTATCATACCATACAATGCGTTTATGCCCTTCGCTAGACGTGTAAGTGAAGAAAGGAGTCTTAGCAGTTGAGTCCCACTGAGGGGTAATATTGTTTGTGGTAATAAACGCTGGAATATTACGCCATGCAATTGCTTTGTTTCCTGTATTGTTTGTTTGGTTCCAATCATAACCGTACGCAGGCAACCCTAGTAATATTTTAGAAGATGGAATTTGAGAGACAGCGTATTGTACAACACTCTCCATCCAAGGATAGCTAGCTACTGGTCCAGGGGTTCCCCAAGGTCCATGTTGATCATAAGTCATCAATTGGATTTTGGTAGCGACTTTTCCTAAAGCAGCATAGTCGAACGCGCCAATCCATGCACTGTTAGGTGCATCCGTAGTTTTAGCACTAACGGATACGACAACTTCAAACCCCTTCGGGTTCAGTTGATTGGCAAGCTCAGTAATAAATTGCGTGAACAGTGGGCGGTCAGCAGGATACATATTCTCAAAATCAATATTGACGCCCTTGAAACTATGAGTCGTTACTAAACTATCAATATTTGCGATTAGGCGATTACGAATCGTAGAGTCTTTCAGAATAATACTAGCTATTTCAGGATCAAACTGGCCATTGTTCTCATTAGAAATCGTTGCATGGGCTCTTATATTATTTTCTTTCATTAATTGAAGCCCTAAAGTATCGGCAGACCCTAGTACAGTTCCAGTAGCAGAGGCTTTAAAAGTCACCATCGATACTTCGTTGATATAGCTTTTAAAAGAGTTGACGGCATTGTAAGAGCCTTTATCTCCGTTAAAATATACTGTGTAATACCCAAGCATTGTTTTCGGTTCAGGTAATGGAGCTGGCGGTTCTACTGGAGCTGGCTCTGGTTTAGGAGTAGGTTCTGGTTCTGGTGTAGGCGTAGGTTCCGGCGCTGGTGCAGGTAATGGAGCTGGCTCGCTAACTTTGTGTTTTGGGTTATTCACTAACCCTTTTTTAGCATCAATCGTTTGTAATGGGGTGACGAATAATAAAGCAAAAATCAGAAGAACGGTAATCAATTTAAACTGTCGATTCATGGTGTGTTTTCCCGCCTTTTCTATGATAGTGTTTTAATCAACCAATTTGAAGTTGGATACTCTTATTTTCGACGAAAAAGGAGTAAAAGATAATAGATAGCTAGTATGAAAACCCCTAGTAAATGTTTCTAGTAAAATTGAGAAAAATGATAGGAGACAATCGATGTCAAGTGGGCAAATGAATCGTCTTAGTAGTAAAATGCTGGACAAATAGGAACAATTTAAATAAAAAAATGATGTTAGGGTAGTTCGTGTCTAGTTTAGGTATATCGTTGTACAATATAAGAGATAGTTGAGCATTTTGAACTAAACAGAGGGTTATCCATAGAAAACGGTGGAAACAGGCAGTAGCGAAGTTAAAAAGATTTGACGAATTAGATCAGAAAATTTAAAATGATTATAAACTAACAATAGGAGGTTTTTGATTTGAGTACTGATAAGAATTTAAAAGAAGCATTTGCAGGGGAGTCACAAGCAAACCGTAAATATTTAGCTTTTGCAAAGAAGGCGGAAGCGGAAGGATATATTGGAGTAGCCAAACTATTTAGAGCAACTGCAGAAGCAGAAACAATCCATGCTCATAACCACTTAAAAGCTTTAGGTGCTGTTGGTTCTACTGCTGAGAATCTTAAAGAAGGTATTGATGGTGAGACTTTTGAGTTTGATAGCATGTACCCACCAATGCTTGAAGAAGCAAAAGCAGAAGGACGTAAGGATGCAGAAAGAAGTTTTCTTTTTGCAATGGAATCAGAGAAAGTTCATGCGAAACTATATGAGGAAGCGCTTGCTAACTTAGATTCGAAAGAAGATGCAGAATACCATCTTTGTACAGTGTGCGGCTACATAGAAAAAGATAAAGCTGCTGATCAGTGTCCTATCTGTGGCGTGAAAAGCAACATGTTCGTAAAATACTAGAATCGCTATAGATTCTATACACGGATAGAACCTATACGAAACCTATATGAAACAAAGAAGCTGGAAGATATGTAAAATATCTTCCAGCTTCTTTGTAGCAACTAAGGCATTCTCTTCACCACTTGGCGATGCTGAGTTTTCTATATGCAGATAGAATTGACCTGATGCAGTACTGTATCAATCTGTATTAGAAAGCCACTCAGATATTTATGGAACTTACTTGTGATTAATGAAGACCACACGATTTTTGCCAGACCGCTTGACGATATACAATGCTTCATCGGCTAATCGGATGACGTCTTTCGTTTCTTCAGCATCCGCAGGCCAAACGGCGCCACCAATGCTACAACCAATTATTATCTCGTTACCATCAATAATAAAAGGATCATTTAGGCTTGCTATGACTCGTTCTGCAATGTCTTCACCAACAGATATTGCCTTTTCTGTAGGGGAAGAGAGTATCATTACAAATTCATCTCCTCCAAGTCTAGCCACTAGATCATCCTCTCGGGTATGCTGTTTTAATCGATTGGCTACTTCTTGTAAGAGAACATCACCTGTATGATGCCCTAATGTATCGTTGACGGCTTTAAATCCATCTAAATCGAGATAAAGAAATGTCAAACTAGATTGCTGCCTTTCCACTTGGGCTTTAGCCTTTTCTAAGTGGTAATCTAAAGAAATACGATTTGGCAAACCTGTCAACTGATCATGTTGGGCTAATATCTCCATCTTTCCAAGGGCCTTCTCTGTTTGTGTTAAGCTACGAATCAGATTACGTAGTGATTCAGATAAGATTTCGATATCAGTGATCCCTTTGTGCTGCGGAATTTCAACCTGCTTACCGGCACTTAAACTGTTAGCTGCTAGTGTGATTTGGCGTAAAGGCTCAACTACACGACGAGCAATATATAAGCCAAAGGTTGCAAACAATAAGGCTACAAATAGTCCAATGTAAAGAATGACTTTTTGTAGCTTTTCAACGGATGCGTATGCAACTTCGGCTGGTTGGCGAACCAATACTGTCCAACCAAGCCCAGGGTAGTCTTTATAGCCTTTGCCGAAGGAGAAACCAGTTAAATACTCTTTACCATCGGGCCATGTTTCTAACGACCATGTATTTTCCCCCGAGCGAGCTCGATTGATACTATCAAGCTTTAGTGGTTGCCCCATGATGTCGCGGGGTCCTAAAAGCAATGTATCGTCCATTGAACTTACAATATACATTTCAAGTTGCTTTCGGTTTTGAAGAGGAACAAGTATCGACTCTTCTACCTCTCTAGCCCATTCCCAGCTTAAATGGGCCGCTAGAACGCCTACTAGATCTCCGTTTTCATTATATACGGGGGTACTTACGTCAACAAATTTCATCGCTTCTCCAGAAGGGTTTGGAAGAAGCTTAGCTAGCAATACCGCTTCATGGACATCTCCGACAAAGTGCCCTTTTAATGCTTCAAGATAAACAGGCCTTTTAGAAATGTCGGCACCTTCCAGAATTGCGTCTGTAGATGCAAGCACAATCCCGTTAGGGTCTGTGAACCCAATCCAGGCGAAGGAAGGGAAAGTGCTCTTTAATTGGTCTAATAATGCTTGAATCGCTTTAAGGTTTCGCGCCTCTTGTAACGTCTCTAATTTGCTTAAAATTAGAATTTCACCTGACCTTGCCCACATGTAGTGGTCAAGCTTATCTCCCATAAGGTACGAAACTTCCGCAAGCGAGTTACCTATTTCGGAACGCACTTCTTGGCTTGCAAATTGTCCTGTGAAGAAACTCATAAAGATGGATAAAACAATAATTAAAAAAGCAAGGGTAAACGCAAATCTTGTTCGCAAGCTAAAAGAAAAATGCATAGAATCGCTCCTGAATAGTAAAAAAGTATCATGCAAAAGAATTATATACAATCATAATAGAGATTTAAATAAGGAATTTAAGTATTTAAGTGATAATAGTCTGTAAAAGGAATAATAAACAACTATACCTGCGGCGTAGTGGTATCGTCTGCATAGCACGTCTTATTACGTCCAGTTCTTTTCGCTTGATAAAGTGCTGCATCCGCTTGTTCAATCATTGAGCGTATATCCTGATAATCAGCAGTAGGTTTAAGGCAAATCCCTATACTAATCGTTATGCGAATGTCACCTTTATTCGTTGAGAAAATATGTGATTCTATTGTTTGGCGAATTCGATTACATATAATGTGGAATTGGTCTTTGTCTACTTGGCTGAGTACGATACCGAATTCCTCGCCCCCGTATCGTCCGACAATATCACCAGTACGAACGCTAAAAAAAGCCTGTTATAGCAGTTTCGTCGTTTAGGCTTTTTTGCAAATATTCACGATCTAACACATTAATTTCAATTACGGGCCCTTCGTTGGAATTAACAATAGAACCTTCTTTATCAACAATCACGAATTTGAAATAATTAATGTCATGGTACATTTGATCCGATAGAAGGCGTGTCGCTAACGAGGAAGAAATAAAATTAGGATTGAATTGACTAAGATATAAGGCCTGTGTCCTTACATTTGTAATTCTGCCGTTAAGCCAACGTTCCAATGAATCGGCGACCTCCTGGCGATAATGGTCAGTGATGCTTAACTGTTGTTCTTTTAAAGTGTTTTCTGTAACAAACAACAAAGTGGTACTAATGCTCAGAAAGGTAACAAAGATAATGGACACAAAAGAAACGAATAAGAACAAAAATATTTTTTTTATAAAATCGGGCCATGAATTTGCTCTCCCCAAAAGTGATTGAAATTTGAATAATTTTAACACAGAAGCCATGAAAAACATAGAAAATTGTAGAATTTTGTCGAAATTTGCAGGTTAATTCAAGTTCATAATAAATAATTAGAAAAAAGAGAAAAAAGTACTACGGAATGTGATGAACGATATAGTAATATGCCAAAATTTATGTTTTAATAGCAATATATGTTTAGGACTGAGCGAATAAGAGTTATCGGAGTGATCGTATGAGTTTACTAGATTCGTTAGCGTGTAGAGAGATTATTAGCATCGATGTAAATTTTACCGTGAAGCAAGCCATCGAATTAATGCGCACTCATGAAATTAGTAGTATATTTATAGAGGAATCTAATCATTTAGTTGGCATTATAACCGAACGTGATTTAGTGCGAGTTGTCGCGTCGAATATTGACTTGCAAGTAACTACGGTACTACAGACGATGTCGAAAAATGTAATCTCTTTACCAGCAACTACGATGCTCGATGAAGCGTTAGTATTCATGGAGAAAGTTAAAATACGTCATTTACTTGTGACAAACTCTGACGGGACACCGAAGGGGGTAATTACCCATACGGATATCGTACGCAAGCTAGAGGAAGATTTCTTCAAGGCTCCCCGACCGGTGAAAGAATACATGACTAGGGTATTTGACTTTACTCCGCCAGAAACGCCTTTACAAGACGCGGTTAAGAAAATGTATGAAAAGCGGCATAGTTGCGTACTTGTTGGTAGCCGCAACGAAATTGTAGGCATTGTAACAGAAAGAGATATTGTGAGACTCATCCAACAGGGTAATGAATTTACTGCGTTAAAAATACAGGATGTAATGACTTCGCCAGTCATATCGATTCCACCAGATTTATCGTTATATGAGGCATCACGACTGATGGACGAACAGAAAATAAGGCATCTTGTAATCTGTGATAGTAATCAATGTATGGGACTTATCACAAATAGCGATGTCGTGAAATCGATTCGTGATAACTATCGTACATATTTAGAGAAAGAAGCAATGCGAACAAGAAAGATTTTAGACCTAATTCATGAAGGTGTTATAGAAATTGATGCGGATTCGTTTGCCATTGAATGGACTAACCAAACAGGTGCGAATATGCTTGGTTTTTCTTCTATAAGCGATGCGTTAGGGAAGAAGTTCCTTATTTTATTTGAAGAGCGAGATTGCAAACAACTTGAGCAGGATTTTACTAATAAAAAGGCGCGTAGCAATGTTCAATGTTCGATGAATTCAGCAGATTTGACAACAATGCTATTATCCTATGATTTTATCCAAAATGATTATAAAGATACACAAAAGACATTCATTCGTATTCTTTTGCGAGATATCACTGCAATGGTTGAAAATCGCAAGAAAATGGAAGAGAAGCTACGTAGACAAAAGGAGCAATTCCAAGCTCTTTTCGATAACACGACAGATGCCATCGTTATGTTTAATACCGAAAAAAAAATTCTAATGGCAAATCAACAGTTTCTGAATATGTTCGATTACACTATGGACAAAATTATTGAACAAGATGTATGTCAAATAGTAGATGCGGATCAGAAAAAGCGTGACCATATTGCTGAAATTATCTTTCAAGGGAAGACAGCTAGTAGAGAGACGGTGCGATATACAAGCACAGGCCGTGAAGTATGGGTGCAGTTAAAAGGCGGTCCAGTGATTGTTGATAATGAAATTACTGGTGGATATGTCGTGTATACCGATATATCGGAACGTCAGGAAATGATTACCATGCTACAAAAAAATGAAGCGAAATATAGAACACTGATTCAATCGATGAATGAGGGAATGGCCCTCCATGAATTAGTATATGATGGCGATGAAGTTGTAGATTATCGCTTCCTAGAAGTGAACGCTGCCTATGAACAGCACTTAGGCACAACTGCAAAAAAAATTAAGGGTATGTTGTCTAGTATGATACACCAGTCCTCACCATTTCTAGATGTATATAAGGAGACGGCTATTACAGGGATTCCGAATAAATTTGAGGCATTCATCAACGCAGTCAATAAACACTTCCGAATTTCCGTCTTTTCGCCACAAAAAGGATATTTTGCGACGATTTTAGAAGATATTACGGAGAATAAGCGAAAGGAAGAGCGGATTCAATACTTAATTTACCATGATTTAGTGACGGGTCTAAATAATCGAGCATACTTTGAAAAACAATTAAAAGAATTAGATACAGAAAAGGAATTGCCAATTAGCTTGATTGTTGCTGATGTAAATGGGCTCAAACTAGTAAATGACGCATTCGGCCATGAGAAAGGTGACCTTCTGATTAAAACAGCAGCAGAGGTTATTCAAGAATCGTGTAGAGATACTGACATCGTGGCTCGAACGGGTGGCGATGAATTTACAATCATTCTTCCTAAAACTACTGAAGCAGATGCATTAGTAATTATTAATAATATTCGAACCAAGAGCTCAACATTTGAAGTTGAGGGGATTCAATTAAGTATTGCGTTAGGTTGTGCTACTAAGGAAATTGCCGCAACGAATATTTATGAAGTATTAAAGATTAGCGAAGCAGAGATGTATAACCGTAAGTTGACAGAGAGTAAAGATGCGAAAAGCAAATTGGTGGATTCCCTTCTTAGTGTCTTAAGTGAGCGGACATGTGAGCCTTCCGATCATAGCGAAAATGTGGCCCAGCTAAGTACTAGGTTAGGTGAAAAACTAGGTATTAACGAGGATGGAATAGAGAAATTAAGACTATTAGCCCTATTGCATGATATTGGCAATATTATGGTTCCGCCGGATGTGCTACACAAAGAGAACCCATTAACGGTAGACGAGTGGAAAATAATCCGCAAGCATTCAGAAACTGGTTACCGAATTGCTAATGCAGTTCCTGAATTTGCAGGTGTAGCAGAGTATATCTTATGTCACCATGAGAGAAATGATGGAAGTGGTTATCCAAGAGGTCTGGAAGGCGAGGAGATTCCTCTATTCTCAAGAATCTTATCGGTAGTCGATGCATACGACGCGATGACAACTGATAAACCATATCGAAAAGCATTGACACAACAAGAAGCAATAGAAGAGTTAAGGAATCATGCTGGAACGCAGTTTGATCCGCATATTGTAGAATCATTTATAAACGATATCCTTAGACACTAACGATTGTGGTAGAATTTATAGATAGTTAATTGACATACTCAAGGACTTCCCTTACGATAAGATGATGAAATCATCATTGAAGGGGAATGTACATTGGGTTTTTTCTTTGCTTTTATGGTTGGCTTAGGATTTGCATCGGGGAATATTCTCGTCCGAAAGGGAATGAAGCAGTCGGATGAGCAAGATAATGGGGTACTTACCACTGTAATTATAAACGTTATATTTTTGGGAATTGCATGGTTGATTTACCGTCTATTGTACGTCACAGTGGAACTTAATTGGATCGGGACACTATATTATGTGTTTGCAGGTATTTTTACAACGTTTTTAGGTAGACAGACATTGTTTATGAGTTATCGGAAAATTGGAGCGCCTAGGGGCTCAGCTATTAAAAATAGTGCTCCGCTGTTTACTGCCGTTTTTGCCTTAGTGATTTTGGGTGAAACAATGGGTTGGCTACCGTTTGCGGGCTTTGTATTTGTACTACTTGGACTAGGCATTCAAGGATTATTTATGATACGGCAAGGAAATAAGCTTAGTACTGATATGCACGTGGAACGCATTGGATACTATCTTGCATTAGCATCGGCTATGTCGTTCGGAGTTGGCCAAGGGATTCGCAAATCGGGATTACTTGAACTCCCCGACCCGTATTATGGTGCTTTTATCAGCGGACTTGTTGCTTTGCTTATGACAATCCTTTGGGAAGCACGAACCGGGAATATACGAGAGAAGTTAATTGGACAAGTGAAACGATATAATCCATTCTATCTGGCAGCAGGAGTGTGTACGAGTATCGCCATGCTTTCGTTTTTTATAGCGATAACCTACATCCAAGTATCGTATGTAGCTGCAGTAGCGGCACTGGAGCCCCTTTTGACAATCATCTTGAGTAAACTGTTCCTAAAGCAAGAGGAGATTCAACGCTATACGATTGTTGCTTCGATGACGGTCTTTGCTGGGGTGTTAATGTTAATCTTATTTACGTAACATTTAAGATACATGAATATAGATCCTAAGATACGTTGGATATAACTAAGTATTTCTGAAACCACGGGGAACATACCAAGTTCCTGTAGTGGTTTTTTTGTATGAAAAAGGAAGTGCAAGTCATACTAATAAAAACTCTGATAATAATAGCTTATGCTAGGCAAAACACAGAGTAACTTTTACATAAGAGGTGTTAGTATGACATTTAGTAGACCGAATCGATCTGAAGCTATTTTGACAAGAAACCGTACTCCGAACTCGATATCTCCATTTAGCGGACTTTGTGCCTCTTGTAACGATGAATGTCCAGGTTTATGTGAGGTAGGGAAATCCGCATATCGTGGCAAAGAAGTTCTTTACCCACAACCGTTCGGCAACATTACAGCAGGTTCTGAAAAGGACTATCCAGTCGATTATAGCCACTTCAACATCATGGGAACTGCTGTTGGGGCTCAGGGTGTGGAAGCTGACTCCGATGTTGCGATTTTCCCAAATGTTGATGTATCCACGGAAATCGGCGCAGAACACAAAATTCAATTAGATACGCCAATCGTCATTGCGGGTATGGGGTCAACAAATGTTGCTGCTAAGCATTGGGAAGGTATGGCTGCAGGAGCGGCGATTACAGGCTCTATTATAGTCATTGGTGAGAACATCTGTGGTATGGACCCGAATATGGAAATGAGTCACGGAAGAGTTAGCAAGTCGCCAAACCTCGAAAAAAGGGTAAAAGATTTTCAAAATTGGTACCAAGGCAAAGGCGCTATTGTCGTGCAAGCGAACGTTGAGGATACCCGTTTAGGTGTCCAGGAATATGCTCTCGAAAAGCTTGGTATTGACACTGTTGAAATTAAGTGGGGACAAGGCGCGAAAGATATTGGTGGGGAAGTAAAAGTCAATACGTTAGAGAAAGCCCAGCAATTAAAAAGCCGCGGATACATTGTATTGCCAGACCCAGAAAGCCCATCTGTTATCAAAGCATTTCAAGCGAATGCGTTTAAAGAATTTGAGCGTCATTCTAGGGTAGGAATGGTTGAGGAAGAAGGATTCCACAAGCGTGTGGCAGAATTACGACAAGCTGGTGCGAAACAAGTGTATCTAAAGACGGGAGCATACCGTCCAGCCGACTTAGCACGGGCTGTAAAGTTTGCTTCTGATGCGAAGATTGACTTACTTACGGTGGACGCAGCAGGCGGGGGAACGGGAATGAGCCCATGGAGAATGATGAATGAGTGGGGAGTTCCAATGGTAGAACTTCATTCCTTGTTATATCAATACCTAAAACGTCTACAAGACAAAGGTAGATTCGTTCCACATGTATCAATCGCGGGTGGGTTCAGCTTAGAAGACCATATGTTTAAAGGATTTGCCATTGGTGCACCATTTGTA
The DNA here is from genome assembly GCF_001742305.1 of Desulfuribacillus stibiiarsenatis. NCBI lineage: Bacteria > Bacillati > Bacillota > Desulfuribacillia > Desulfuribacillales > Desulfuribacillaceae > Desulfuribacillus > Desulfuribacillus stibiiarsenatis. The sequence continues at coordinate 10,712 of NZ_MJAT01000022.1, forward strand.
AAAGCTATTGGCATGTCAAGAACTGCAGTACTCGCTTCCTTTGTCGGAGAAAATATAGCAAGTAATTTAAAGGACGGCAAACTTTTTAAACAATATAGTGCCTATGGCGATAAAATCGAAGAAATATGTATTCTTGCGAGTGAGTTGAAAGAGAAATTCGGCAGCGATTTTGATCGTCTACCACCAGGTGCGCTTGGTATTTACACGTACTTTGATAGATTAAAAATGGGGCTAAAACAGTTAATGTGCGTCGCACGTAAGTTTAATTTAGGTCTCATTGAACGTAATGATATTGCTTCACTCACGAAAGAGGCAGCTGAAATCAGCGGAATCCAATATATTATGGATTTAGATCAAGAGGAAGTTGATAGGATTCTTAGCTAATAATTTATCTAAAAAGAATACCGGATGTTTATTGCGATTTTTAGGCTACCATGCGATAATAGGCATATGATACTATGCAAACATGAAAATTAGTGAATTCGCCTATGCTTAAAGGAGAAACAACATGAAGAAGATATTAATCATCGATGACGAGCCAGCAATAATCATGATTGTCAAAGAAGTATTGGAGAGTAAAGGATACCTCCTAACGACTGCTCTAGATGGTAGCGAGGCTATGAAGATTCTTAACCAAGAGCAACACGACTTAGTGATTGTCGACTATCAACTGCCTTACGTCAATGGAGTAGAAGTGATTCAAATGATGAAAGCAAACACCATGCACTCCATCACGCCAATTATATTGTGTACTGGAAATGATGGGGACATGGGGAACGTACATAAAGTTGCAAACGTTACAATATTAAAGAAGCCTTTTGAGATAGAGGAATTAGCTATACAAGTAAAGAAGTTATTAGAAAAGGAACCCTCTCACGTAATATGAGAGTGTTCCTTTTCTATATGGTCGTTCGCTAAACCGTGCATCAGAAATTGTATGGTATCTTCCATTTCTATTGTATCATCCCACTGTTGGTCCGGTAATATGAGAAATCGCGTCATTAGAAAACCAATGATTGTAGTCATAGTCATTCGGATTACAGTATCTGGAGGGAATTTTACAATCTCGCCCTTATTTTGAAAATGCAATGTGATTTTTTGGAAGCTTTGATACACGTTATCAGTGAAGATTTTTTTGCATTCGGATTGCAGCTCTGGCTGGAATGCAATTTCTTGTAAAAATATTCGAACCATAGGGATATGATTCTTAACGAAATGATAACGATTCAGTAATAATGTACGTATAAATTGTTCATAGTTTTGATGGTCTTTCTCAAATACTTCTTTTATAAAACCCTTCGCTAGAAAAGGAGCAACAACCTTTGCAAGTGTCGGTGCAACTATTGATAATAGCAGATCCTTTTTTGTCTTATAATGACGGAAAATGGTCCCTTCTGCTACGCCAGCTTTTTTTGCAATTTCGTTAGTAGAGGTCGATGCATATCCTTTTTCTGAGAATATCTCTATGGCAGCAGCTACAATCTTTTTTTGCTTTTCGCTCATTGTGTTTTCGTCATTGAGCATTAGTATTTCATCTAGCCAATTTTTATCAGACATATTCGGCTCCTATACAGAATTTCTATAACGCACGGTGTTTTTTCAAGGCAAATACATTAAGGAACATAAACACGAGAGAGAATGCCACTAGAATCAGCACATTGGTGGAAATGCTCTCCCAACCATTGCCGCGGATCATGATATCACGTAACGCATCTGCTCCGTAAGTAAGGGGCATGATTGAACCAATCGATCGTAGCCAACTTGGCATAGAAGTTAAGTCAAAGAGTCCACAAAAGAAAACCTGAGGAACAATAATAATCGGAATAAATTGTATCATTTGTAGCTCGTTGTTCGCAAATGCAGATAATAAAGTGCCGAGGGTCAGTGCTGACATCGCAAGCAAGAATGTAATCAGAATTACGTACAAGAATGTACCTTCCATCATGATATTCAGCACGGAAATGGAATACCAGGAAATTAAGCTTGCTTGAAATGTAGTAAATATACCAAAGCCGATGACATAACCAAGGACGATTTCCCATCGACGTAATGGAGTTGCTAACAATCGTTCAAGAGTTCCAGTGGTGCGTTCTCGCAAGAAGGAGACACCAGCAATAATAAATACAAAGAAAAATATAAAAAAGCCAATTAAAATGGGTCCAATCGAATCAAAAAGAGACATATTTGCTGAGCCGTATAGATAGGTAACGTCAAGAGTATTATCTGTCTCTGGAAGTGGGCTAGCAAGTGTGCTTGGCGCTGCCCCAGGAATTGCTCCAGACATAGTTAGTTGTGAAATTTTTTGAACGATTTGAAGTACCATCATGTTTTTCGCAGGATCACTTCCTTCGAGAACAACTGTGGGCTTAGGATGGCTGAAGTCAATCAAAGCGTCGATTTGGCTTGATTCTAATAGGGTATTACCCTCATCCACCGTTACGATTGTGAATGGAATCTCTAGTGTGTCTAATGCTTCATGTATGATAGTTGGGGCGTTAGCAATTCCAACATTAGGAGTAGGCTCATTATAAGAGAATACCAAATACATCAAAGAAAGTATGAACATTGGTGCGACTAACAGCAGGGCTAAAGTTCTTTTGTCGCGGATAAATTGCTTCATAATGCGCTTTATAATCGCTTGAACTCTCATCGGGCAGCACCTCCATAGGCAAGAAAAGCAGCTTCTAAAGAGCTTGCTTGCGTCTCTTCTTTCATATCATTTGGGGAACCAATGGCTATTATTTTACCATCTCGCATCATCGCTAAGCGATGGCACTTATCCGCTTCATCCATCACATGTGTTGTTACAAGAATCGTGACACCTTGTGCGCTAAGTTTTTCAAGTTCCGCCCAGATTGACTGGCGCAAAATTGGGTCTATTCCAACGGTTGGTTCATCTAAAACTAATATCTCTGGTTCATGCAGTAATGAAATTGCAAGGGATAATCTACGCTTCATGCCTCCAGAATAATTTCTAACGACTTTATTCATTTCCTCTGACAGATTGACGATTTCCATGACCCGTTTGATACGTTCTGCTTTTTTTGAACCGCGTAAACCATAGATTCCAGCAAAAAAATCTAGGTTTTCTCGTGCCGTTAATTCAGTATACAAGGCATCGGATTGCGCCATAAATCCAATACGCTGCATGATCGTTAAGTCTGGCATCGGAGTATTAAGGACAGTGACACGACCAGAACTTGGCGTATCGATTCCAGCGATCATCCGTACTAACGTGGTCTTTCCTGCACCAGATGGACCTAGGAGACCAAAAATTTCTGATGTTTGGACATTTAAGTCAATTGAGTCTAGGACTTTCTTTTTACCAAAGCTTTTGTCTACCGATTGAATAGAAATGCATGTAGATTGATTCATGTGGTAACCTCCTATAAGAGAACTTTAAAAGACAATAAAAAGTGAGTAATCACTCATTTTGTATTATTCTCAGAATACCTTATCTATGATGATATAGCAAATAAAAAATTACAAATCACAAATCACAATCACAAACCACAAACCGCAGATGGCATGCCCAAATCACAAATCGCATATAGCATATAACAACGGGATAAGAACGAAAAAAGCGAACGATGGAAAACAAGAAAAAACTATAAAACGTGGTAAGTAATGGGATATATGGCATGCTAGCACATTTTAATTGAAAGATACTGTGAAATTGCCGATAATTTAAAGAAGACTTGTGTCTTAAAGAAGATATATGTGCTAAAGAAGATATGTGTTGAGATAGTAATCATAAAGCTTGAGGATCGGTGAAATGGATGTCTAATAAAATCTTAATCATAGACGATGATTTGAATATTCATGAGGTATTACGGCTGTATTTTGCAAGAGAGGATTATCAGCTAGTATTTGCAGAAAACGGTAGCCTGGGTTTGGATAGGTTTCGTCAGGAAAAACCAGATGTCGTTATTTTAGATATTATGCTGCCAATCATCAATGGTTGGGAAGTTTGCCAATTGATTCGAAAGGATAGTAACGTCCCAATCCTGATGCTCACTTCAAAAGATACATCGGAAGATAAGCTTATGGGGTTTGATTATGGAGCAGACGACTATGTGATAAAACCCTTTGACCCGAAAGAAATTGTTGCTAGAGTTAGAGCGTTATTGAAAAGAGTGGCTAACTTTTCGGAATCTCAGTCAATGGATACGTATAATCAAAACTATAATCCTAACGTACTTAAGGCAGGAAGTATTACGGTCAATTATGAGACCTACGAAGTGTTAGTAAATCAAAAGCCTGTGGAATTGACTCCAAAAGAGATCCAGCTCCTGTTTTTTCTATTAAAGCATCCCAAAATCGTATTTACTAGAAATCAGCTACTGAATAAGGTGTGGGGAGATGAGTATTACGGAGAGACGAGAACTGTGGATGTTCATGTCAAACGCCTTCGAGAGAAACTAGGGGATACCAACGGAGTTCAATTGAAAACCGTGTGGGGCGTAGGGTATAAAATCGAGGTGATGTAATGTGTTTAGTATCTATAAAAAACTGCTGGTAGCCTATATGTTGATTCTCGCATGTATTTTACTTTTACTATCCGTCCTGTTTTATCAGTATTTCAAAGCAGATTTATTTATGAAATCGCAGAACACTTTACTAGATGCCGGACAATATATCAATACGCTACTGATTCAATTCGATAGAAACACCTTGACCCAACACGACTTGCAGCAATCGATTAATACAGTAGGCGAAATGACGAATGCTCGTATAGTTATTGTAGAGGGTAAAGAATATTTAGAGAACGAAGAATTGTTAAAAGACGTATTTCAGATTCATGATGAATCGTTGTTAACTAGTTTAAAGGAAATATTTCAAGGGAAAACGATTACGCGGCAAATCCAGCTGGCAGAAGACCTTAACTCCCATGTATTAGGGGTAGGAATGCCAATCACCATAGAGAATGAAGTGCGAGGAGCCATTGTACTATTCACTCCAGTTAGCAAACTAGAAGGCACGCTTACAAAAGTCGTGAAGATGATATTTTGGGTATCTGTTGCTTCGTTTTTAATCGGTGTGATTCTAATTTTTATCATGTCTAAAAGTATATCGAAACCAATTGAACAGGTGAGTCAAAGCGCATTACAACTAGCATCTGGAAAAGAAGTCACAGATATACCGATGACTAGAAAAGACGAAATCGGTGTGCTTGTTCAATCGTTCAATGAAATGAAACAGCAACTACAGAAAACAGAAAAAATGCGTAAAGAGTTAATTGCTGGTGTTTCTCATGAATTAAGGGCACCGCTCGCCGCCATTCGTGGGTTTGTACTCGGGATTTTAGATGGAGTGATTCCGTCCAACCAACAAGAAAAGTACTTAACAGTTATTTTAAAAGAGACGGAACATTTAACAAGAATTACTGATGATTTACTAGATTTAGCAAAGCTAGAAGCAGGCAACTTACCTATCAACAAGACTGTTTTTAATGTTTCAAGTCTTGTCAATGAAGTAATCACGATACTCAGTAAGCACAGAGTAGATAAAGGAATTACAATTAAAACTGTGTATGAAGCTGAGATATTGCTATTGGCAGACAAAGCTCGCATCAAGCAAGTTATATTGAATCTCGTAGAAAATGCGATTCGATACACAAATCCTGGCGGTAACATCTCGATTAGCATTCGAGAACTTAGTAGCACGATTAGTATATCGATATCAGATTCGGGTATAGGCATTAATGTAGAGGAGCTTCCATATATATTTGATAAATTTTATCGTGTGGAGAAGTCAAGAAATCATGCCAGTGGAGGAATTGGTCTAGGTCTAGCAATCATTAAGAACATTGTAGATCTCCATCGTGGTAGAATTGTAGTAGAAAGCGAACGGAACATAGGGAGTACGTTTACTGTCACGTTACCAAAAGAATAGATGGAACGAGGCTGCTGTTTACAAATTGTTTACAAAATGGATATTTCCCTGAAACAAATTGCTTTTATACTGTAGAAAAGTAACTGGGGAGGGGGTATTCCGAAAGGAGGAACCGTAGGTGAAACTGAAACAGAAAATATATTGCACAGGCATTGCATTGATTAGCTTGGTAATACTAGCAGGTTGCGGCGGCAACTCTCCATTATCACCCCAAAAAGCTACCTCGGTTCAAGAACGACAGAACGTGATTGTGGAACCAACAGGAAAGAATCGAGATGCTGAAGAGTTTTTTGACAAAGTGCAAGATGCAAAAGAAGCAAACGAAGTGAAAGAAGTAAATGGAATACAAGATCAAGACACAATAAACGATGACAGCAATCGCAAGACACAGAGTAAGCAACAAAATAGTACTCCAAACGAATCAAAGACAACAGGATTAATCATAAAAAGTGAAAACAAAATTGCAATCAGTTCAAAAGAAGTACTAGATCAACTTAATCAAGAAATCGAGGATTTATTAAAATCATTCGATGAAATGGATGACATCAAGCTTGACGAAATCAGTTTTTAGGAGGAGTAGAATCATGAAAAAATTTCAAGGCAGCATATGGATTCTTGTTATGATTCTATTCCTTTCCTCTGGGCAAGGAATTGCTCTAGCGAGCAAAGGACAGAGTCAAGCGTATCCTTCGAATTCAAATCAGCAGCAGAAGCAAGATCAAGTATCTCGCCAAGTGCTTCAGGAAAAGCAAAAAATGGTTCAGAAACAACAAAAGGAAATTAGACTGCTTCAGAATCAAGTAAGACAAGAGCTACAAAAAGCTCAAAAAAAGATTAATGAAATGAGTAGAAAACCAGAAATCATCACAGAAGAAAATGTTCGCGCTATTAAAGAAGTATTAAGTTTAATGCAGGATAATCGAAAACTGCTTACAGAATCTTTGCAACAAGTTCAACAGCAAAATGAGTATCGCAAAGCATTGAAAAATCGGGATATTCAAGATTACATTATATTTCTTGAGAATGTAGAATCAATCCAAGCGAAAAGGGCTGAAAGTCTACATCATCTTCAGGGTGATATAGCAAGTTTAATGGTAATACTTAAGTAAAAATGGATATTCGTAAAATGAGGAGATGACATTATGGGAAAGTTTGTGAAAGTGATTGCACTAAGTACTGTGCTTACATTTGTTTCAGGTTCAATGGTAACGGCTAATCCAGTGCAGGATACTATTAAAGGGAATTCCACAAGAGTTGTGGAATCACAAACAAATGATGCGAAAGGAAACAGACCAGCGATTGCAAAGGAAAGAGAAGGAGAACTTCAAAAACAGTATCTTTCGGCCATGCAGAAACTAAGGGCATTCGCTGTTAGCATTAAGGACGCTAAGCTAAAAGCAGAAACCATTAAAGAGATTCAAAACATTCATATTACGAAAGATACAATAGAGAATAAGTTAGCTAGAATTCCTACGCTCGAAGCCAAAATCAGAGAAAGAATTGCTCGATTACCAGGTGTTCAGCCACTTGCGTCGTCTGAGGTGGAAGAATTAAGGGAGAAACTCGACAAAGCTGCTAAGATAAAAGAAGAATTAGGAGTAGAGAAAGCCTTAGAACTTCGCAAAAAACTAGCAGATCGGAAAGTAGCGTTAGCTGCGCAAAAAGAATTAAAACAAGAACAAAAACAAGCACTGAGAGCAAGAGACGTAAAAGACCGCTTATATATTAAAGGGGCCACAATGAAGTTTGATGTTCCGCCGGTCATTCGCGAAGGAAGAACATTAGTGCCAGTGAGAGCTATTACTGAAGGCCTTGGAGCAAAAGTTGACTGGAATCCAGCTACGAAGACGATTACTATTACTAAAGATGACAAAGTCATAGTTCTTGTCCTTGGTTCTGCAACCGTAACTGTCAATGGCGTACCTGCAACAATTGATGTACCTGCTCAAGTGACAAACAACAGAACTATAGTGCCAATCCGATTTATCAGTGAAATATTGAAGGTAAGTGTAGAATACGATAATGAAACAGGTGATATAGATATTGGGCTTGATACGCTTGATAATCTAGAGCTACTGGAAGAAACAGAGGCTGTTCAGGAATTGAATGACTTAATTGAAGAAGTAGAAGCTACAATTTAAATAAATTAAGCCTTAGGAGATATGTTCTCTTAAGGCTTTTTGCTTGGCTATTTTTTCCTGTTTTTATTATCAAACTTCTTTTTGCCAGCGCTTTTCCCGCGATCAAAGTCTTTTCCACGGTCATATTCCTTGCGGTTAGGAGCACCTTTACGGTCAGTACTACGCCCTTTGCTTCCACCTTTGGAGAATTCTCTAGGCTTTTTCACGCGAAGAGGAGATTCTTCTGTAAGATTTACAGGTGTAGTGTTCGGCTCTTTCACTAATAGCTTCAACGCAGCAGATACTAGAGTTAATGAATCATGCTCATTTAATAATTCTTCAGCTAATGACTTATGAGTAAAGTCGCCTGCTTCAATAATTTCTAATATTCTTTCTACGATTTGTCTTTGCTGACCTTCAATGGCATCCACAACATTCGGAACAGATCTACGATCCATTTTACGCTTTGTAATACTTTCAATCGTACGTAGGTGGCTTACTTCTCTTGGAGTAACAAAAGTTATAGCAAGTCCAGTGTTTCCTGCACGACCAGTTCTACCGACTCTATGCACATAGCTTTCAGGATCTTGCGGAATATCAAAGTTAAACACATGACTAACTCCGCTGACATCTAAACCTCTAGCAGCTACATCAGTAGCAACAAGGATATCAATTGTGCCTTCTTTGAATTTACGAAGTACACTCTCGCGTTTCGATTGCGTTAAGTCACCGTGTATTCCCTCAGCATCATAACCACGTTTCGCTAAAGCTTCAGATAACTCATCAACTCTGCGTTTTGTTCTACCGAAGATAATCGCAAGCTCAGGCGACTCAATATCTAAAATGCGGCATAAAGCATCGAATTTTTGTCTTTCTGCTAGTTCAATGTATTGTTGAGCAATGTTAGGAACAGTAACTTCTTTGGATTTAACCTTAACAATCAATGGATTGTTCATGAACTTCTCAGCTAATGTTTGAATTCTAGGAGGCATTGTGGCTGAGAATAATAAAGTTTGTCGATCAGCTGAAAGCGCCGCAAGAATAGTCTCGATGTCTTCGATAAAACCCATCTGCAACATTTCATCTGCTTCATCAAGAACAATTGTCTTAACAGTATCAAGGCGAATTGTTTTGCGATTCATATGATCTAATAAACGACCAGGTGTTCCAACGATGATATGTGCGCGATTCTTTAGTGCGCGGATTTGTCTTTGGAAATCTTGGCCACCGTAGATAGGTACAGTCTTTACCCCTTTATATTGACCAAGCTTATTTAGTTCTTCGGCTACTTGCATTGCCAACTCTCTAGTAGGCGTTATTACTAAACACTGGACAATATTCTCTGAAACATTACATGTTTCAATTAATGGAATACCGAATGCCGCTGTTTTCCCTGTACCAGTTTGGGCTTGGCCAATTAGGTCTCTACCTTCTAAAGCCTGAGGGATTGTTTGCTCCTGGATTGGTGTTGTTGTTTCGAACCCCATGTCACTTACTGCACGTATCACATGTGGGCTTAGTCCTAAATCATAAAATGTTATCAATAGTATTAAATCTCCTTTGTATGTAGTTTAGATTACACATTAATCTATAAAATAATCATAACGAATCATTTATAGTATGTCCAATTTTTTTGCTTTTAAAAAAAGGCATATCCGAATATCGGATAATGCCTTCTTGTAGTCAATGTAGTTATGTTATAACTATACGCGAACTACGTTAGCTGCTTGTGGTCCACGGTTTCCGTCAACGATATCGAATTGTACTGATTGACCTTCTTCTAAAGTCTTGAATCCGTCTCCTTGGATAGCTGAGAAGTGAACGAATACGTCGTCACCGTTCTCGCGCTCGATGAATCCGAAACCTTTTTCTGCGTTAAACCATTTTACTTTGCCTGTCATTTGATTGGCCTCCCAAAAAATTAAAGTGTTTAAAAAGCATAATGTAACCATGTTTCCTTGCTAAACCATCTTTAGATTTTTAGAGGCCGCAAAACCAAAACGTTATCTATACTTTTCACTTTAACAGAATATCACAGTTGTAAAATAAAAGCAAATTAATATAAAGAAATATTAACAGCGAGGAAAATTGCGTTCTATTTATTGGAAAAACAGTTCAATATTTATGTTGATTCAACAGCAAGCCCATTGTATGATGAAACTAGACAATTTCAACGGAAATGGGCGACACTATGGATATTAAAAGATTAATGACATTGGGGAAGGCCAGGCAATATAAGACGGATGAGTTTGTATTTTATGAAGGCGATGTAGGGGAGGAAATGTACATTTTGCTAAAAGGCAAAGTGGGTGTTTTTACGAACAATATTAATGGTTCGAAATGTAAAATAGTAGAATTAGAATCTGGTGACTTTTTTGGCGAAATGGCTTTAATTGATGGTTCTCCACGCAGTGCCGATATATTAGCCCTCGATGATATATCAGTTTTTGTCATTACCAAAGCTAATTTCGAACAAGTCATAGTGGCATTCCCAGATTTAGCGTTGCGCATTATGAAGGGTATGAGTTTGCGCGTCAGAGAACAGAACAAAATCATTTCTAATATGAGATCTCCAGTAAAACAAATATCAAGTCTGCTGTCTAAGCAAATAACCACAGATAGTAACAACGAAGACACCCCTCAGAGACCCTCACACAATGCAGAGAAGCCAAATGAAAATGTCACTACTTTAGAAATCTCTTTAAATAGGGACGAAGAAAGTCATGTTGATGAAACAAATAATAAGAAAGAAACGAAAATTATAAATTATGATCAAATCATAGTACCAGAAAATTATAACAAATACATATTTACGGGCGATGTTGAGTGTCCAGTCTGTGACAAGAAATTTACAACAGATAAGATTCGTAACACGATGCTTAAGATGGATAAAGAAGATCGTGATTTCCGTACCAGATATAAAGAGTTTGAACCGTATTGGTATAAAATTTGGGTTTGCCCGCACTGTTATTATGCAAACTTTGATTATATCTATAATCAAGTGAGCTATCTTAAGAAAAAAACAATTCTAAGTCAAACAAAGCAATTGAAACAAAAGTATCTAATTGACGTTAGCAAGAAGCGCACTTTGAAAGACGTACTAAGGATGTTCTTTCTATGCCAAGAAATTCATCAAATTACACCAATGGATCGTCTTTCCTATGCGAAGGCATGGTTATTCTTGACTTGGATCTATGAAGATATTGGTGATACGGATATGGTTGAGGTAGCAACGGAAATGGCGTTAAATAGCTATATCGACACCCATCAGAACGATGTTCGTGGACTCGCTAACGGCCAAGAAATTAGACTTGCATTATTAATCGGAGAATTGTATATTAGGCAAAATAAGCTTGACGAGGCTGTAAAATATCTTGCTAAGGCAGTACAGATGCGCTCAGAGCCGAAGCGAATGAGGGAGCTCGCATCCGATCGAATGATAGAACTTAAAGAAAAGTTAAAAGCTGCGAAAAAGCAGGAATCAACGGATTAATTTGAGGGGAGAATCGTAACATATGTATTCATCACCATTGACTAAAGGTGCTAAAAAGATAATGTTATTAGGATCAGGGGAGTTAGGAAAGGAAGTAATCATTGAAGCGCAACGGTTGGGTATCGAAACGATAGCAGTTGACAGATACGCAAGCGCTCCTGGCATGCAGGTAGCACATCGCTCCCATGTCATCAACATGTTAGACCCTGAGCAATTATTGCAAGTTATTTACGACGAGAAACCTGACGTAATCGTCCCAGAAATTGAAGCGATAGCGACTGATGTACTTCTTGAAGTAGAAAAAGAAGGATTTCATGTAGTCCCAACCGCTAGAGCTACTCGCCTTACGATGGACAGGGAAGGTATCCGCCGCTTAGCTTCAGAAGAGCTTCAGTTGCCTACTGCTAACTATGAATTTGCTGATAGCTTAGAAGAACTTCGTAGTGCTGTGGAGAAGATTGGCACACCATGTTTTATTAAGCCGGTGATGAGTTCGTCTGGTAAAGGACAGAGTGTTTGTAAAACTTTAAATGACGTGGAAACATCTTGGAATATTGCAATGCAAGGAAGTCGCGGCAAAAGCACACGTGTGATTGTAGAAGAGTTCATTAGCTTTGAGTCGGAGATTACACTATTAACCATCCGCTCTGTTTCGGGAACAACTTTCTGTCCCCCAATCGGACATGTTCAAAAAGACGGTGACTACATCGAGTCATGGCAACCGCACGCTATGGAGGAGTGGCAGATTCAGCAGTCGATGGATATTGCCAAGAGAGTAACTGATGAGCTCGGCGGTTATGGCTTATTTGGAGTCGAGTTATTTATAGGAAAAGACAAAGTATACTTCAGTGAGGTTTCACCGCGACCACATGATACGGGAATGGTTACTTTAGCAACACAAGATTTATCGGAATTTGCATTACATGTTCGAGCAATTCTTGGTTTCCCAATTCCTACGATTCAATTGCTAAAGTCAGGAGCATCTTATACGTTAAAAGCAGATCGTGAATCAAAGAAGTTTAACATCGAGAACATCGGAGAGGCCCTACAGTTACCGAATACACAGGTTCGAATTTTCGGCAAACCGGAAACAAAAGTAGGAAGAAGAATGGCAGTAGCATTAAGCACGGCTGACACCACTGATGAGGCAAGAGCGATTGCTATGAAAGCAGCCAAGACTTTGAAAATTCAATACAACGATAACTAAGGTATTAAATTTCATATAGGCAATCGAAAGGCATCTCCTTAGGGGATGTTTTTTGTTGCCAAGACTTTCGTGAATAGTTTTCCCGATACAAGGACGGAAATATTTACAAAAACAAAAAATCCACTTATAGTAGGCTAATGAGATTATTTAGGTATGAAGTTAGGTGGTGTAATGTGAGGACTTTAATTCGATTAGAAAGGGTTACTAAACGATATGACGAGGATATCGTGATTCATCCCATCGATTTATCAATATATGAAGGGGAATTCCTGACGTTGCTTGGGCCCAGTGGTTGCGGGAAAACCACGTTATTACGAACGATTGCTGGATTTGAGCAACTAACAGATGGGGAAATCTATTTAGAGGATGAACCAATGAAGGGCCAGCCGCCATACCGAAGGAATATGAATATGGTCTTTCAGCAGTACGCACTGTTCCCGCATATGAATGTAGAAGATAATATTTTATTTGGATTAAGGATGAAGAAAGTACCGACTCAAGAGCAAGAAAAGCGTCTGGCAGAAGTACTAGAATATACGCAACTAAAAGATTATAGGAAACGGTTTCCGCAACAACTTTCTGGGGGGCAGCAACAACGGGTCGCAATTGCCCGTGCGATTATCAATAGGCCTAAAGTTTTGCTACTGGACGAGCCTTTAGGGGCACTCGATTATCAACTTCGCAAGGGTTTACAGTTGGAATTGAAGAACTTACAGAAACAACTAGGGATTACTTTCATATATGTAACTCATGATCAAGAGGAAGCACTCATGATGTCAGACAGGATTGTCATTCTAAACGCTGGGAAAATCGAACAGATTGGCACTCCGTTGGAAATCTATAATAGGCCTCGTACATTATTTGCAGCTAAATTCATTGGAGAGAACAATATTTTTCAACAAGGGAATCGGATATTCTCTGTTCGCCCAGAAGCTATTACAATATCATCGGCGAGTGAATCTACCAATAGAAACTCCCAAAAACAAGGTGAAATACTAGATGTAGTATTCACTGGAGCAACGAATAAAGTCTACATTGCCCCTAGCAATGAAACGGCAGTGATACTCGTGTATGATGCGATAAAGGGTACGCCACAGTGGAGAAAAGGACAAGCTGTCAAGTTGTCGTGGCAGGAGTTGGACGAGGTGGACTTGTCATGAAGCAAAGGCTATCAGAGGTAATGGGTAAGTTGATGGCATTACCGATTATGTTCTGGCTTATCATTTTTTTCATGCTTCCGTTTGTATTTATGCTTATTATATCGTTCTATCAACGGGGGATTTATGGGCAGCTAATTCCAGGTTTTTCACTGGACAACTATTGGAGATTTTTTGACAGTTTATATCTAGGGATTCTCCTAGATACATTAGTGGTCGCTTTCGTAACTACCATTAGTGTGTTGCTGATTGCATATCCGTTGGCATACTATATCAGTCGTCTGCCACGCGCTAACCAAGCGATTTGGTTGGTAATCGTGATGATTCCATTTTGGATTAATTTTTTAATCCGTTCTTATGCGTGGGTAATTATTTTACGCTCTCAGGGACTTGTCAATACGATACTTTTAAAACTCGGAATCATCGATGTTCCGCTTTCGTTGCTATACAATTGGCCAGCAGTTATGCTCGGTATGGTATATACGTTATTACCTTTTATGGTATTACCACTTTATGTGTCTTTAGAGAAACTAGATAGAAGAAAATTAGAGGCAGCATATGACCTAGGAGCACGCCCGTGGCAAGCATTTTGGCACATTACACTACCTTTAACGAAACCGGGAATTGCCTTAGGTTCTATCATAGTATTCGTATCTTCTATTGGGATGTTTGTTGTGCCTGACGTCATGGGAGGAGCCAAGTCGATGTTACTGGGCAATGTCATACAGAATCAGTTCTTATCAGCGCGCGATTGGCCCTTTGGCTCTGCGATATCTGTATGGTTGATGATTCTCTCAGCGATTCTAATTGCACTCTACTACAAAGCGATGCAATGGGAGCAACGCTTGGAGGACAAACTATGAAAATACTGCGTCCGCTCTCTTACTTCATCGTAGCATTCATATATATACCAATGATTGTGTTAATGGTATTCTCTTTTAATCAGTCGCGAATTAATGCCGCGTGGTCGGGATTCACTCTGGATTGGTATCGATCACTACTGGAGAACCGATTTGTATTAGATGCCCTTAGCAATAGCATGTTAGTTGCAAGCGCAACAACGGTTATCGCAACCATCATGGGGGCATTCGCAGCCTATGGATTCTACAAGTATCAGTTCCGGTGGCACTCATTATGGAGAGGATTTATATACGCTCCTTTAATTATACCTGAACTATTGATGGGTCTTTCGTTATTAATCCTATTCTCGCAATTCGATATACCACTAGGAAAAGGTACGTTGATTATAGCCCATGTGACATTTAGCATTCCATTTGTTTTCTTAATTATCTATGATCGATTGATAGAGATGGGTAAGGAACTAGAGGAAGCAGCTATGGACTTAGGGGCTTCACCCATGCAAACATTTTTCTTGATAACTTTACCGGTTCTTATGCCGAGCATATTTGCAAGTATACTACTGGTATTCACGCTTTCGTTGGATGATTTTATCATTAGCTTCTTTGTCGCAGGGCCTAACTCTACTACTTTACCAATTTACATATATGGAATGATAAAACGAGGTATATCCCCAGAAATCAATGCCTTAGCAACACTTATGATTATTTTTACGATTGTTTTTATTGCAATTGCGGAATGGATTCGCAGAAAAGGGTCTATGAAAGTGAATAAAACAAGTTAAAGAATAGAAAGGGGAAAGGTAATGAAAAAAATAGCACTTTTATTTTTAATCAGCATGATGGTGTTCACAATGTTAACAGGTTGCTTCGGAAGCAAGCAAGAGGTGCTGAATATCTATAGCTGGGCTGATAATTTTGATCCAGATGTGATTGCCGATTTCGAAAAGCAGTTTAATGTGAAGGTGAACTATGATGTGTTCTCTAGTAACGAGGAGATGCTTGCGAAGCTACAAGCTGGTGCATCGCAATATGATATTATTCAGCCATCTGATTATATGGTGGAAATTATGATCGAACTAGGATTGCTAGAAGAATTGAATAAGGATAATATTCCTAATGTGAAGAATATCGTATCGAATTTTCAAACACCGCCGTTCGACCCTCAGAAGCAGTACTCGCTTGTATATACATGGGGGGTCACAGGGATTGCGTATAATCCGAAATATGTAACAGATCCAATTACGAGTTGGAATGACCTTTGGAACGACAAGTATAAAGGTCGAGTGGTATTATTAAATGACCCGAGAGAAGTCATTGGTATGTCACTCATTAAGAATGGATTCTCGAATAGCACAGAGGATGCCAATGAATTAAAATTTGCGGTAGATGATTTAAAGCAACTACTACCCAATGTATTAGCTTTTGATACTGATACGATTAAGCAGAAGTTTATTGCAGAAGAGGCATGGATTGGGACTGTTTGGTCAGGCGATGCGGCTTTCATTGCAGAAGAGAATGAAAACATTGCATACGTAGTTCCAGAAGAAGGTGGTACAATCTGGGCAGACACAATTGCTATCCCGAAAGGTGCTAAGAATAAGGAACTTGCAGAAAAGTTTATAAATTTCCTGCTTGAACCACAGGTTAGTGTACGGAATTACGAGTCGATTGGCTATAGTAATCCAAATGAACAAGCGTATCCTCTGCATACTCAAGAGTATTTGGATAATAATATGATATTCCTAGATGAGGCTGAGTTAAACCGTACGGAGTGGTTAATTGATGTGGGTGATTTGCTACGTGAGTATGACCGCGCTTGGACAGAGTTAAGGAGCGGAAGATAAAATAGAAAAAAACCTGTAATAAGTGAGTAGTCTCTTATTACAGGTTTTTTCTTGGTACATCAGCATGTATAAAATTTGAGGTAGATAGTATAACTTTACATTAGCAGATGGAAGAGAAATAAATTTTGCAGTTAATCCATATAAAAAATCACAAGATATAGCGGCTCATCGTCTATTTGTATAGCTACAGTAGGTGGATGATTTAGTACGCCCCCCGTATTCAAGATGACATCTGTGCCTGATAGTGTATAAGTGTCAGTCGCTAAGGTAGCTCCAGGTGCAATCGTTAGAGTGATGATGGCATTTGCTGTATCGTCAATATTGCCAGCTTGTATTGCAGAAATCGTCACATTGGATGGGGGATTACCAACTGAATTCTCGAATGTCCAATTTCCAATTGTGCTGTCTAGCTGCATATAAGGAAGTTTTAGCATAATGTTTTTCGTTGTGACGTCAGTTGTAACGGAACTGCTAAGTTCAAATTCTATTATAATGCTTTGAGGTGTTGTAGTATTTTCCGTTATATCCGATTCTAAAAACAAGTCACTTATCGATGTCATGTAATATGGGAATGAATTTACTGTGCCGTGATTGATTTGCATCGTAAAGGAACTTTGTATTACATCAGATGTTCCGGTTATACCATCAGAATGACGTAATAAATACCTGCCTGATGGCAGTATTTCATTTTCGTTAATTGTTATAATAAGCGTTGCTCCAGAGGAAACAGCTACAGATGCGATTGTTTCTGGATAGTAATTAGGATCATCTAAAGATTCAATATACCATCGATTTTCATTATATGGATCTGGTACCTGGTTTAATATTAAATCTGCAAACGTCAATGTTATGGCTGCTGGTGTTGAAGAAACCTCTACAGGCGAGTCTAATTCAAATACAATTGCTCCTGACTGATTCGAAGAGAAATCTTTCGTTAGAGGTTTGTTATAGTTTGTTATATCAGAATAGGGCTGATAATCGCTCCATAAAGCAGCATTGCTGATTTCGGGATTGGCGAAAATTGTATGAATGGTGTAGGTAATCGTTTGTGTTCCATCTCCTGAGGTGACGATAATTGTATCACCTGATTGGACGGGATCTTGAACACTATCAATATCCCAGGAAGAATAACTAGACCTTAAGAGAATATTGTATAGAAAAGTTGTTCTATCAGTACCGTAAGGAACGTTAGAGATTGTTCCGATAGATCCATATTCTGCAATTGAATAATCATTAATAGAGAAAATGGTTGCATCATTTGCGTAATGAAGTGTGATGTAATACCCTTTAAGAGTAATGCCATCAGTACCCAAGACGAATAGAAAATCATGCAATTGTAGAGTGTCACTGTCGGACTTTCCAGGTAATGAAGTTATGCTATTTACCGTTGGCGTACCAGTGATATCCGATGAGTTGGTTATCTTCCACCATTGCGCATTTGCAGGTAAGTTTAAATCACTAAGAAAACTACCTACTGTTAATGATTCTGTAATTGTCCCCATACTGCTATAAATGCGATTGTCTGTGATGGATAACGAAGTTGGATGACTTAATATATCATAAAACACCGCACCTGGACCGTACTCCTTTGAAGTCAAATGAATACTTTGCACAGGTGGCGGTTGTGTAGGTGTAGAGGAGTCATCATTGTTAGAGCTTCCCCCCCCGCCACTAGATGCAGGTTGGCTTGGCTGCGTTTGTCCTGGCACTGTGGGTAAAGTTGGCTCACCGGTTGTTGATGGTGTAATTGCTATAATTTCACTATTAGTACTAGACTGGGCCTGCGTAAATTCATCAGGTGCTGGTGGTCTTGCAGCTTCTTCTTGTTGTTTTTGTTCGATAGTTTGTTGTATTACTTGTTGTACAGTTTCTCGTAGTGTCTGAGGAATGAGTTGTGGCTGAGACTGTGAGAGTTCCTGAATACGCTCTAAGAAGGCTACTTCTAAGCCCTGTAAGCTTAAAGGCTGTGGAGGTGCCTGAAGCTCCTGTGCTGTTGTCCTCTCTGTAAATGAAACCTGTTGTAAAGCTTGTACAACAAAGCTTACTGTATTTGTATTAGGTGGAGGTGTTTGCGAAGCACTAGGAGCACTTGGTGGTGGAGGAGTAGGTGGGATACTTGATACTGCAGCAGTTACCTCTACAACACCTGTGATAACACGGACATCAATTACGCCATTGTTATATTGAGTGAAAAATTCTGTGCCTCGCACACCCATTACGGCAGTTGGCGTCTTGATTTCATAGCGGGAATTATTCGCTAGAGGGTTTTTCACAGTGCTACCAACTCCGCCGGCTTGTATAGATATTGATGTCTGCTGTGAATTATTAACTCCACGCAACTCTGATAGATAAATTCGAGAATTTTCTGCAAGAGTTACAATGATAGAATTCTCTAATTCAACCTTCGCAGATGCACCTTTACCAGTAATGATGCGGTCACCCTCTGTGAGACGCATGTTAAGAAAGGCCTTAATCGGCTTGTCTCCACCACCTCGTAATACTTGAACATCGCCTTTGATTTCAATCATCTTACCGCTAGTAACGTTTGCGAGAACATGGCCGATGGGCATAAGAACACTACTAAACATTACAATAGCCATAAATAATATCATATGTTTTCTAAAACTCTTCATTGGATAGATTAAAGCCAATATAATACCTCCTTTGCCCTGAATGGGTCTTATATTATATAGGTATATCTAGATATTGTTTAAGACGATGGTTTATCCATATTCCGCACATGATCTACTTGATACACTTGTATCCCTTGGGTCTTTCCTTTTACTTGGAAGACTCCTAAATCTGTTACTTCAACGTGTTCTTTAACATATTGATAAATGGCATCACTAATTAGAATTTGCCCTGGCTTTGAGTTACTTTCTAGTCTGGCTGCAGTATTTACCGTATCGCCGATAGCGGTATAGTCCATACGGAAATGAGCACCGATATTCCCGATGACGGCAGGTCCTGTGTGAATACCGATACCGAAACGGACACTACGACCAAATCGTTTCTGTAAATCTTCTTGGAGTGGTTTAGAACCTTCGTACATAGCCCATGCGGCCTGCACAGCTCGCAATTGATGCTGTTTCACATCGAAAGGCGCGTTGAAAATCGCCATTGTAGCATCACCGATAAATTTATCTAAGGTACCGTCGTAGTCAAAAATCGATTGAGCACACAAGGTTAAGTATTCGTTCAAAATCGATACAACCTCTTCCGGTTGGGCAGCTTCAGAGAGGGGTGTAAATCCACGAATATCGACAAATAAACAACTGATTTCTCTTCGGATTCCTCCGAGCTTTAAACCATCTTCGCCTTCTGCTAAAATCTTACCGACAATTTGTGGTGCAACGTACTTGCCAAATACGTCTGTAATGCGTTTCTTTTCTAACTGTTCAGCAATAAACTGATGACCAAGGGCAACTACATATTGGGAAGTGATAAATAATGTCTGATAGATTATGCTCATCACAAAACCATTTTTATAAGCAACTATACACCCGAATATGTATCCAGCAAATATCATAATAAGAGCAATAGCGCTAATGCCTGGTCGAAAACGATAAAATATTATGAATCCCAGTAAACCTAACAGAATCATAATGATAACTTGAAAAGTCAATGGAACATCTTGATAGAATTCTTGATGTAGGAATTGTTGAATAATATTCGAATGTATCTCAATTCCAAACATCGGAACCTGGGGTGCTATTGGTGTGAAATAGTAATCATCAATACCGACAGTATACGTACCGACAAGCACGATTTTATCTCGGAAGTATTCAGCAGGAATTTCGCCTGTTAACACCAGGTGATAAGGTATACTTTCTATTGACATGGGTTCACCATAATATTTAATGATTGGACGACTCCAATAATCTAAGGGGATATTGTCAATTTGTAGTGGAGTTTTTTCGAACTTAGATGCGTACATCTGATAGATTTGCCATGCAAAACTATCAACAATGTCACCCTCATAGTTAAATTGTAGAACGGTTCTGCGCACAAGACCGTCGTTATCTAATACGGTATTTATGTGTCCGATTGTAGATGCTTCCTTTAATTCGCGGAAAGGTAAGGAGAGTTGTTTTGCCTGTAGCATACCGCGTTTCGACGACTGATCAAAGCTTCCATAGGCAGGTAGCACCACGTTACCTGCCTCTTTGACCTGTGACAAGAAATATTCATCATCCGCAGGATTAAGTGACGGTTCCGCGAAGATAAGATCAAATCCTACAACGGCAGGATTGCCCTCTGATAGCACACGAAGCAATTCTCCGTGGTAATCCCGAGGCCATGGCCAGCGTCCGAGCACTTCAAGGCTTTCATCCTCTATCGCAATAATAACGATGCGCGGATCTGTTGGAGCAGGCTTCTGGTATAAGGAATCCTGCAAGCGGTAGTCTTGAATTTCAAAGGTATGTGCTAAGAAAAAGCCAATAAATAAAACCAATAATGCACTATGAATGATATATGACCACTTTTTCAGTCTTGTCACCTCCTATAAATACTGTCATTCCTTCCCTTGCAGCTATGGATTTTGAAAAAGCCTTCTTTGCTGCTTGCTCTATGAGGCTTTGTTGGTTATCTGTACGGTTTTCTTTATGATGGAACAGCGCAAGGCACTCTACATTAGCAATATGGCTTAAACGGACCCCTTCCTCCCAAGTAGAATGACCCCATTTATATTTAGGGAATCCATCTAGTACTCCTGTATATTCGTCATTGGTATAATGGCAATCGTATATAAACAGATTGGTGTCTTTGATGAAATTAACGAACTGTTGCTCCTGATCACCTGTTATATGTTCAGTATCCGTGCAATAGACGATAGAATATTGTTTGTATTGCAGTTTGTAGGCTAAGCATCCATTGGGATGATTGACGGCAAAAGTAGTAACGGTAATTCCATCTCCTAAGTCAACGGTCTGATTTGCTGTAATTTCGTTAAATGATATAGAGGACTTCATCAGTCTCATCGTAATCGGGAAATGTGGGGACTGCATTTGCATTTCAATAATTTCCTTCAATGACAAATCATTTTTTGACTCTCCATAGAAACGGAACGTATTAAGGGGACTATATAATGGTTGAAAAAAGGGAATCCCCTGGATGTGATCCCAGTGTAAATGTGAAAAAAACACGTCGGCATTGATGCTCTTGTGATGCTTATTCAACTCATCATCACGTTCAACGGGTTTATGGAAACGCATCAATTGATTACCAAACTCTACAATTCCTGTTCCGGCATCAAATAGTATGGTACGATTATTAATTTGGGCTTGTATACAAGAAGTATTACCACCATACAACATAGTATCTTTTCCAGGAGTAGGTTTAGATCCACGCACCCCCCAAAAGGTTACCTGGATTAAATCCGTTGTGTGTTCCGTATTAGACATTTTATTTTCCTCCAGAGGTCTCAATTACTACTGCACGATGTTCGGCAACCCAGTCCACACTAAATCCTAGATTTTCAGCTAATGTACGTAATTGCACCATAGAACGACCTTGCTGCACATAAAAATCTCCCGTAGTTTCAAAAAATTCTACTATTTTCCCATTTTTCGAAACAATTACCGCCTTGCGCGTATTATCCCAGGATACATCTGCTCCCCACTGTTCAGCAATGAAGCGTACAGGTACTCTTGTACGGCCTTCTACTATTACTGGCTGAACATCAGGAAACTTTAACTCAGAACCATCTATATAAACTGGTAATTGTGATTTTTTCAATGCAAAATCAATTGCCGGACGAAGCATTTCATTCGTCACAGGAATAGAAACAATACGATTATTCCAATAATCGGCGATATATAGCGTATCTGAAACACAATGAATTCCAAACGGTCCATCAAATCGGATTATATTCTTTTGGTCCCAGTCGGAACCGCTAACACCAGCCCCAGCTACAGTAAATACTCTGCCTTCAGGGGAAACAGCTTTGATTGAATGATTCCATGCATCAGCAATGAAAAAATACCCTTCTGTGCTGTAAGTAATCCCTTTAGGAAAGTTCAATCTAGCATTCTTGCCTAAACCGTCGATATTACCGCCAACCCAATAATTGGTTTCCTTATCAATCTCAGAAACGGAACCAGCTACTAGCTCTACTCTTCCATGATTCACTCGCTTAATCTGATGATCGGCACTACTGACGATATATAATACATCGTCTTTATCAAAGGCAATGCCTGCAGGCTCATTTAATATAGTAGAATCATTCGGAGAGCCAACGTAAGTCGTAACAGTTCCTTCTCGATCAATTTTGCGGATGGAATGATTCAAGGTATCACTAACAAAGATTTCTCCTGTAGAGTTAATAGCGATTGAAGAAGGATTATTAAATAATGCTTGGATACCGTTATCATTTTTATAACCTGGAGTTCCATTCCCTGCGACGGTATATACTTTTCCATCATAAACCTTACGAATTGCATGATTCCCAGTATCTGCAATGAAGATTGCACCGTTTGGAGCGACTGCTATACCTCTAGGGCGATTAAACATTGCTTTAGCGGCATCGCCATCACGGTGGCCGCCAGCAGGAAATCCAAAACGGTCAACAAGTTCAGAGTTACCGGCTAAAGTGGCAACTCTTTTAGCAGCTATATCTAGTGTTCGTATTCTATGATTCTGATTATCTACTATGTACAGGACGTCCTTAGAAGGAGAACTAGCTAAGCCATAAGGAAACCGGAATTCAGCATTCGTATAATCCCCATCCTGGTATGAAAAGTCACCAGTTCCGATAATTAAGGCAGTTTTCTCTTGGGCAGATATTCCTAATGAACTAACGAATAAAAGCATTAAAAGCGACACAATGAACAATAGTTTATTTTCTTGAACTAATTTCTTTGTCATAACGGTAGACTCAACTCCTATAGGATTGTTTAAAATACAAATTATCAGAATATTTAGTATTATCTTGTGATTATATCAGTAATAGAATATTATTTTAATAGGAAAATAAGGTAAATTTAAAAGAGTTATAGGACGTAATGATTATTTTAATAGAAACATTCTTATAGTAGAGTATACAAAGAGGTGATACGCTTGTTAGACCATGATATTCAAATTAAGCCAAAACTAAAAAAAGAGTTAAACTCTGATGAAATGCTTAAGCTTATCTTTGATTATGCTAGTAAAATAGCAAATGAGTCAAGACTCGATAATCTATTACAATTAATGACTGACCTTGGACGGGAAATTGTCGTAGCCGATCGTTGTACGATTTGGTTGCTCGATCATGAAACGAATGAGCTATGGACGAAGGTAGCACACGGCATTCAGGAGATTCGTATTCCTGCGAGCACTGGAGTAGTAGGACATGTAGTGCAAACCGAAAAACCGTATTTTACAGATGATGCATACACGGACCCGAACTTTAACCAGAATGTTGACAAACAAACCGGATATCGAACCAAGGCGATGTTGGCACTACCTTTATATAATAATGAAGGACAAATTTTAGGGGCTTACCAAACAGTAAACAAGTTGACAAAGGAACAGGTTTTTTCTCAGAAAGATATTGATAACTTGAAAATGGTAGCTTCTTACTCAGAGAAATCGCTCGTCAATGCATTATTAAATGAAGAAATAGAAAAAACGCAAAAAGAAATTATCTTCTTAATGGCTGAAATCGGTGAAAGCCGTTCAAAGGAAACAGGAAATCACGTCAAGCGAGTTGCTGAGTACTCAAAAGAGTTAGCTCTATTGTATGGGATGAGCGAAGAAGAAGCAGAACTGATTAAGATGGCATCGCCAATGCACGATATTGGGAAGGTTGCCATACCCGATGCAGTGTTGAAAAAGCCAGGAAAACTTACGGATGAAGAGTTTGACATTATGAAAAGTCACTCAGACATTGGATATCAATTACTAGCGCACTCCAATCGTAAGATATTAAAAGCTTCCGCAATCATTGCTCATCAACACCATGAAAAATGGAATGGCAAAGGTTACCCAAATGGCCTTAAAGGGGAGGAAATACATATATATGGTAGAATCAGCGCCATAGGAGATGTATTTGACGCCCTTGCTAGCGATAGATGCTATAAGCCAGCTTGGGAGCTAGATCGTGTATATAACCTTTTTAAGGAAGAAAGCGGAGAGCACTTCGATCCTAAATTGACCCAATTATTCATTGATAACTTCGATAAATTTGTGGAAATTAAAGAGCGATATAAGGATGAAGATACTACTGCTACATTGGAAAAGGCGACCTAATATAGGTCGCCTTAAAGTGTAATAATTGCCGCGATACTTTACTTTATGCTTTTGAAAAACAAATTAAACGATGTAAGCCCTACCTCTCAAACATTCTTACGGCTCCAAAGCCGATCCAGGTGAATAATTATCAAATTGAACATGGTGGTAAAATACATTATTACGTGAGTACTTGTTTGTGCACACCGAACAAATATAGCACTAATGATAAATTATACCATAAACTTATAATAAGTCAAATCAGGTAAGAATTTAGGTCAATTTCTTAAAGTTTAGTTAAGTGAAATTAAGTAAAGTTGTAAACACAAGTTTAATATAATGATAATATTAGTAAAAAGAAACAATATACTTTGATATAATCGAGACATGAACGAAAGACATGAACGAAAGACATGAACGAAAGACATGAACGAAAGACATGAACGAAGTTGAGAAACTATACTATAAAGTATATAAAAAAATAATACAAAGTAGGATGTGGGATTATGAAGGTTAATGCGGAGCTTAAAGTTCAAGCGAAAAACAGTTTAGAAGGAAATTGGGGATTGGCAACCGGGGTAGTGGTAGTTGTCTGGTTATTAACGGCTGCTTTCATAGGAGATAATGCGAACCACTCTGATGGTGATTTTGCAAGTTTTATGTCATTGGTGAGTTTGTTACTATCCGGGCCCTTAACGTTCGGACTAAAGACAATCTATCTTAAATTTATTCGTAGACAAGAAGCGAGCTTTCCGAATATATTCGAAGGATTTACGTACTTTATTCAAACGTTCATATTGCACATTCTGAAGACTATATTCATCGTCTTGTGGTTATTGCTTCTGATTATTCCTGGTATTATAGCGATCCTGAGATATTCTATGGCATACTATATTATGGTAGACAATCCTGGCATTGGAGGATATGAGGCAATTCGTAGAAGTAAGGAAATGATGAAAGGGCATAAAGGAAGACTATTTTATCTATGGCTAAGCTTTCTTGGATGGTTTTTGCTAGGGATTATCACATTCGGCATAGGGTTTCTATATGTGGCACCTTATTACGAGGCAACTTTAGCTGCCTTTTATCAAGATTTGAAGAATCATAAAGATGATGATTGGGACGAATCATTTTAGTTTACAATCATTGCATAAATTAATATAGGCATAAATAATAAGAGTAAATATTAGGAGTAATTAATAGGCATAAAATAGAAGGATTTCACCATAAATATAGAAGGCAGTTCTTCTGTACTCCTGATTCGAGGATTGCAAATGACTGTCTTCTATTATTTTTACTAGAAAATAATCACTGAAAATGTAAGGTTTTATGACATGATTCTTTAAAATATGACAATTTCTTTGAAATTCTATCATTTTGCAATTGATAGAATAGACTAACTAATGTTAATATTAAAAAAATTCATAAAAATGTAGTAGATTCTATCTAGTTAATAATGTGAAGAATTACACAAAGGTAGAAATCATTTGCTAACATTGAAGAAAAAATAAGAGATGGGATGGTTGCAAAAAATGACACACATTGGTTTACCCCCTAAGCAAGGCTTGTACGACCCGCAATTTGAACACGATGCTTGTGGTATTGGTTTCGTTGCCAATATAAAAGGCAAGAGATCTCATGAAACAGTACGACAAGCACTACAAATTCTATTAAATCTCGACCATCGTGGCGGTCAGGGATGTGAAAAGAACACGGGTGACGGTGCAGGGATTCTGATGCAGAGTCCACATACCTTTTTTGTTAAAGAGTGTGCCAAACTAGGAATCACTCTACCGGAGTTCGGAAAATATGGCGTGGGTATGTTTTTTCTACCAAAAGAAGAGAAAGCACGTGTTAACGTAGAGAAAATTATCGAAGGTATTATTGCAGATGCGGGACAAACGCTACTAGGTTGGAGAGATGTACCAACTGATAATTCTACTTTAGGGGATACGGCAAAATCAGTAGAGCCTTGTGTACGTCAGATTTTTATTGGAGCTAATGCGAATCTAGCAGACCAAATGGCGTTCGAGAGAAAGCTATATGTCATTCGCAAGCTAGCAGAAAACAATATCCGATTTGCTAGTGTTGAAGGTGGGGAGCAATTTTATGTTCCGAGCTTGTCTAGCAAAACAATAGTATTTAAAGGAATGTTAACACCTGAGCAAGTGGATGGATATTACTTAGATCTTAGAAATCCAGAGATGGAGACAGCGTTAGCTTTAGTGCATTCGCGCTTCAGTACGAATACATTCCCTAGCTGGGAACGTGCCCATCCTTATCGATACATGATTCATAATGGGGAAATCAATACGCTTCGCGGTAACGTAAACTGGATGCATGCACGCCAGGCAATGTGTGAATCAGAGCTATTTGGCGATGATCTGAAGAAGATTCTACCGATTGTAGATAATGACGGTAGTGACTCGCAAATTTTCGATAACTGCTTAGAGTTTCTTATGTTATCAGGACGTTCATTACCTCATGCAGCGATGATGATGATTCCTGAGCCGTGGTCGAATCATGAGAGCATGAGCGATGAGAAAAAGGCATTTTATGAGTATCATAGCTGCTTAATGGAGCCGTGGGATGGCCCTGCTGCCGTAGCATTTACTGATGGTAGTATTATTGGTGCTGTACTTGATCGTAACGGACTGCGTCCTGCACGCTATTATGTAACGAAGGACGATTTAATTATCATGGCATCTGAGGTAGGAGTACTGGATATTGCGCCTGAGAATGTTGTTTGTAAGAAGCGTTTAGAGCCAGGTAGAATGCTATTAGTAGATACAGTTGCTGGCCGTATTATAGATGATGAAGAACTGAAGAGTCAGATAGCTACGGAGCATCCGTACCGTGATTGGTTAGATGAGCATTTAGTGAGCCTGGATGACCTACCAGAAGCACCGCTTGTGGCAGAGCCAGATCATGCGACAGTAACAGAGCGTCAATTAGCATTTGGTTATACATTTGAAGATTTGAAAAAGACATTAGAACCGATGGCTGTCAATGGGGTAGATCCAGTAGCTGCCATGGGTATCGATACGCCACTCGCAGTATTATCAGACAAACCGCAATTATTATATAACTATTTTAAGCAGTTGTTCGCACAGGTTACCAATCCGCCAATTGATGCATTACGCGAAGAAATCATTACGGCAAGTGATACTACCATTGGACCGGAACGTAACTTGATTCAACCGGAACCTGAAAGCTGTCGTCAAATCAGACTAAAATCACCGATTCTATCCAATGAGCAATTTGCAAAAGTTGTGCACGTACAGCGTGAAGGATTTAAAACGGTTACACTATCTGCCCTGTATAAAGTAAACGAAGGAAGCAACGGTTTAGAGAGCAAGCTGGATGAGTTATGTGCAGCTGTAGATCAGGCAATTGCTGATGGAGCCACTTTCATCGTTCTATCGGACCGCGGTGTCAATCAAGAGCTAGCGGCAATTCCTACGTTACTAGCAATTGCAGGCGTCCACCATCACTTAATTCGTCAAGGAACGCGTACTAAGGTTGCGTTAATTGCTGAAACTGGAGAAGCTCGTGAAGTACATCATTTTGCATTATTGATTGGTTATGGTGCGAGTGCGATTAATCCGTATCTTGCCTTTGAGACATTAGATGATATGATTCGCCAAGAATTGATTAGTGGTCTGAATCACGAAAAGGCAGTGAAGAATTACATCAAGGCAGCGACAAAGGGAGTTATCAAGGTATTATCAAAGATGGGGATTTCGACAATTCAAAGTTACCATGGTGCCCAAATCTTTGAGTGTGTGGGGATTGCGCAATCAGTGATTGACAAGTACTTTACATGGACGCCTTCGCGTATCGGAGGAATTGATCTTTCGGTAATTGCACAGGAAGTAGAAATGCGTCATAAGCGTGCCTATGACAAGATTGAGAGTCGAGATCGTACATTGGATAGTGGTGGAGATCACCAGTGGAGAAAAGATGGTGAACATCATTTGTTTAATCCTGAATCAATTACAATGCTACAAGATGCTTGCCGCAACGGTGAATATAAGTTATTCAAACAGTATTCAAACCAATTAAACGGAGAATCTGCAAAGCAAGCAACATTACGTGGCTTATTCGATTTCAACTTTGCAGCGAATCCAATACCAATAGAAGAAGTAGAATCTGTAGAATCGATTTGTAAGCGCTTTAAGACAGGTGCAATGTCATTCGGATCGATTAGCCAAGAGGCTCATGAGGCTCTAGCGATTGCCATGAACCGCATTGGCGGAAAGAGCAACACTGGCGAAGGTGGAGAGCATCCAAACCGTTTCACGAGAGACGCAAACGGGGATTTACGTCGTAGTGCTATTAAACAAGTAGCATCTGGACGTTTTGGTGTTACTTCAGAATATCTTGTGAATGCAGATGAGATTCAGATCAAAATGGCACAAGGTGCAAAACCTGGAGAAGGCGGACAGTTACCAGGTCGCAAAGTATATCCATTTGTAGCTGAAGTGCGTGGTACAACGGCAGGGGTAGGACTGATTTCACCTCCTCCACACCATGATATTTATTCTATTGAAGACTTAGCAGAATTAATCCATGACTTGAAGAATGCCAATCCTCGTGCTCGCATTAACGTGAAGCTTGTATCTGAAGTGGGTGTAGGTACGATTGCAGCGGGTGTTGCGAAAGGTAAGGCAGATGTTGTTCTGATTAGTGGTTATGACGGTGGAACTGGTGCATCGCCACGTACCAGCATTAAGCATGCGGGACTTCCATGGGAGCTTGGATTAGCGGAAACTCATCAGACGCTCGTAATGAATAATCTTAGAGACCGTATAGTCGTAGAAACAGACGGCAAGATGATGACAGGTAGAGATGTAGTCATTGCTGCACTTCTTGGCGCCGAGGAATATGGTTTTGCTACAGCACCACTAGTAGTACTTGGTTGCGTTATGATGCGCGTTTGTCACATGGACACTTGCCCAGTTGGGGTAGCAACACAGAACCCAGAACTACGCAAGCTGTTTAAGGGAGATCCTGCCCACGTGGTGAACTTCATGCAGTACATTGCTCAGGAAATGAGAGAATACATGGCTCAGCTTGGATTCCGTACAATCAATGAAATGGTTGGAAAAACAGACCGTTTAGCAGTGACTCGTGCGCAAGACCATTGGAAAGCAAAGGGCCTAGACTTCAAGGCAATCTTACATCAACCGGAAGTTGATCCAAGTGTACGCAAGTATTGCCAAATGGATCAGGACCATGGTTTAGATAAATCGATTGATATGCAGCAGCTTCTAGATATCTGTAAGCCAGCAATCGACAATAAGCAACCTGTGCAAGCAACACTTCCGATTTGTAACATCAACCGCGTGGTTGGTACGATTCTTGGTAGTGAAGTAACTAGAAAACACGGCGGGAAAGGCCTTCCGGAAGACACAATCAAACTAAAGTTTGAAGGATCTGCAGGTCAAAGCTTTGGAGCCTTCGTACCGAAGGGAATCACCATGTCTCTAGAAGGAGATTCGAACGACTATTTCGGTAAAGGACTATCTGGAGGGAAGCTATCGGTATATCCATCGGAAAAAGCAACATTCGTTCCTGAAGAAAACATTATTATCGGAAACGTTGCGTTCTATGGCGCGACTGCTGGGGAGGCGTATATTCGAGGCATTGCTGGAGAGCGTTTCTGTGTAAGAAATAGTGGTGTGCATGCTGTCGTTGAAGGTGTGGGCGACCATGGATGCGAGTACATGACAGGTGGTCGCGTGGTTGTGTTAGGTAAGACTGGCAGAAACTTCGCTGCAGGTATGTCAGGTGGTATCGCATACGTACTTGATACGAATAACAGCTTTAAGAATCTCTGCAATATGGAGATGGTAGGGCTTGAGACGTTAGAAACCGCGAAAGAAATTGAAGAAGTAAAGGCTATGATTGAAAAACATGTAGCATTCACTAAGAGTAGTCATGCTCAATCGATTTTAGACCGCTGGGATGAGATGGTGTCGAAGTTCGTTAAGGTCATTCCTAAGGATTTCAAGCGTATGATGGAAGCAATTGAACGTGCTCAGGAAGCAGGCCTAAGTGGAACGGAAGCGGTAATGGCAGCATTTGAAGAAAATAAAAATGATCAGTCTCGCGTCAGCGGAAACTAATGGATTGGGAGGTAGCAGAAGATGGGAAAACCAACAGGATTTTTAGATTATAATCGCGAGCTTCCAGCAGACCGTGATCCACTTGAGCGCATCAAGGACTGGCAGGAATTTCATGAATATTTTAATGAAGATAAATTGAAAGAACAGGGCGCTCGTTGTATGGATTGCGGAATCCCGTTCTGTCATACAGGTGCTATGATTGGCGGTATGGCATCAGGATGTCCAGTGAACAACTTAATCCCTGATTGGAACGATCTTGTTTACAAGGGATTATGGCATGAAGCCTTTGAACGTTTAATGAAAACGAATAACTTCCCAGAATTCACTGGAAGGGTATGCCCAGCTCCTTGCGAAGGGGCATGTACAGCAGGTTTTAATGGAGACCCTGTAACGATTAAGAATACGGAGTACTCGATTATCGAGAAGGCATACGAAGAAGGCTGGATGGCACCGAACCCTCCGGCAATGCGCACTGGGAAAAAAGTTGCTGTGGTCGGTTCAGGGCCAGCAGGACTTGCGTGTGCGGATCAATTGAACAAGGCAGGCCATACAGTAACCGTATATGAGCGTGCGGATCGTATCGGTGGTCTAATGATGTACGGTATTCCAAACATGAAACTTGACAAAAAGTATATCAAGCGCCGAGTTGATCTAATGACAGCAGAGGGTATTACGTTTGTCACGAACACAGAGATTGGGAAAGACATACCAGCGCAAAAGCTTAAAGAAGATTTTGATGCGGTAGTGTTATGTGGTGGAGCTACAAAACCTAGAGATTTACAAGCAGAGGGCCGAGAAATGAAAGGCATCCATTTTGCCATGGAGTTCCTACATGCGAACACGAAGAGCTTATTAGATTCAAGCTTAGAAGATGGCAATTATATCTCAGCAAAGGGTAAAGATGTGATTGTCATTGGTGGTGGAGACACAGGTACTGACTGTGTAGGAACATCGATACGCCACGGCTGCAATAGCGTTGTTCAACTAGAGATTATGCCAATGCCTCCGCAAGAGAGAGCAGCGAATAATCCATGGCCTCAGTTCCCAAAGGTATATAAGATGGACTATGGTCAAGAGGAAGCAAAGGAACTGTATGGAAGTGACCCACGTAAATATTGCATCATGACGAAGAAGTTTGTCGGTGATGAGAATGGTAACGTGAAAGAGTTACACACAGTGGAAATTGAATGGAAGAAAGATGAACAAGGCAGGTTTTCGCCAGTAGAAGTAGCAGGCTCTGAGAAGGTATGGCCGGCACAATTAGTATTACTTGCAATGGGTTTCCTAGGGCCAGAGGAAACAGCAATCGACCAATTAGGTGTAGAGAAGGATTCTCGTACCAACGTGAAGACGGCAGAAGGTAAATATGCAACGAATGTTCCAGGAGTATTCTCGGCAGGGGATATGCGCCGCGGACAAAGCCTTGTGGTTTGGGCGATTAGCGAAGGCCGTGGAGCAGCTAAGGAATGTGACTATTATCTCGCGGGATTGTAGGATTAATGAAAGAAATATAAAATCTTAGAATCAAACATGATCAGTAAAAGGATTGAAGCTATGGACCGTTATGGAGAGAACTCCTAACGGTCTTTTTTGTTGTGAAAAGAAAGAATGAGAAATTGATTTCAAAAACCAGGAATAGTATGATAATGAGTAGAACAAATAAAGATAGAATTTTCAAACAAGTAATACACTAAGTTGCCTGGAGGGGATCTTGGAAATGAAGTATACTGACGTGTTAGTGCAAGCGAAGGAAGTTGTTTCACAGTATTGTCGTGTGTGTAAGGACTGTAATGGGAAGGTTTGTACTGGGGAAGTTCCCGGTGTAGGTGGAAAAGCGACAGGTTCTGCTTTTACAAGAAGTCGTGAAAAATTAAATGAAGTGAAAGTAAATTTAGATACAATTGTAGAAGAGAAGCCAATTGATATGAGCGTCGAGTTATTTGGCAAACAGTTCAAATACCCAGTGTTTGCAGCACCGATTGGCGCAGTAGCATTAAATTATGGTGCACATATGGATGATTACACGTATACCCAAGCAATCGTTAAGGGCTGTCAAGAGGCAGGAGTTGCAGGGTTTACAGGCGATGGAGTTAAGGAAGAGTTCTACGATTTGCCGCTTAAAGTGATTGGAGAAAACGGCGGACACGGAATTCCAACGATCAAACCGTGGAAGAAGGAAGAGATCCTAGCGAAGATTAAAAAAGCAGAAGCAAATGGTGCAATGGCTGTGGCAATGGATATTGATGCTGCAGGGTTAGTGACGCTAGCATTATTAGGGAAACCAGTGGGAACGAAATCTGTAAAAGACTTGCAGGAGTTAATATCCGCAACGAAGTTACCTGTAATCTTAAAAGGTGTTATGACGGTAGCTGGCGCGAAGAAAGCAATGGAAGCAGGAGCATACGGCATTGTAGTATCTAATCATGGCGGTCGTGTGCTTGATCATACACCAGCAACAATTGAAGTATTATCGGACATCGCGAAAGCAGTAAAAGGGAAGTTGAAGATTTTCGTTGATGGTGGGTTTAGAAGTGGGATTGATGTATTCAAGGCATTAGCCCTTGGAGCAGATGCTGTGTTAATTGGACGTCCGTATGTATTAGCTGCTTATGGTGGCGGTTCTGAAGGCGTGAAAGTTTATACGGAGAAAATTGGGCAAGAACTTATGGAGACAATGATTATGACGGGTTGTCATACATTGAAGGACATAAATGAAGATTGCGTATTTCTAAGCAAGTAGTTGAGCTGAAATCTTAGGTGCATAAATAGCATCTAAGATTTTTTTACACTATCAGAATTAATAATAAATTAATGTTGATAGTATAAGTGCAACTAAGGCATTCTCTTCGCCAGTAGGCTTGGCGAATGCCAAGTTTTCTTTATATATGTGTTATTCGTTTGTCTAAGATTGCGGTATATCTTGAAAAGTAGATAGGGTATTTTTGCTTAGGGTATTTTTGCTGTTAAGCTTGCAATAAACAATAACCTATATGATAATATGGAGAAAATATGTTGCTGGGGAGTAGACGTTGTGAGTAATAAACCTCTGGATATTCATGAAATCGACGGTCAATTAGAGTTTGTGATTGAGCATTTAGAAGATAAAAGTAAAAAGAACAATAAAAAAGCGGCGAGCTACTATTTATATGAATCTACAATAGAGCGTATTAAAACATATGCGCAAAAATATAACATGAAAGAAAATCAGTTTATTGAAGAAGTAATGAACAAGCTAATGGATGAGATAGAGAACAAAGGTAATTCGGCAAAAGCACAAAATATACAGCCAATTAATAACCAGCCGCGACTGATGGCAGACCCACAGACAACATCATGGTCTAGAATCTTCTCAGGCAAGACGACGAGAGACCAAGAAGTCAACGACAATTCTATATCTTCAGAAAATATGGATGAAAATGTTGATGATAATATAGATAAGAAAACGGAAGAAAAGGCATTAAAACTTCCTGAGACAAGTGGTCCTGAGACAAAAACACCGAAGATAATAGACGCGCTGCAGTTAGCGGAATTAGAGGAAAAGATGTTAGAGTATATTTTCGACCAATATAAGCCTGATTATCGAATTTTATATCAGCGTTTCGAGAGTAAAATTGAAAAAGAATTAGACATAGAAGGAGAAGTAATTTTACAGATTGTACGCTCATTACATAGTAAGAAATATGTAACCCATTATACAGATTACAATTTGCTGGATATTAACAAAAAGATATTTGAAGAGAAGTTGCCAGACGTTAAAGACGTCTTAAAATTCTATGAAGACGATGATATAATAACATAATGATAACGCGATTAACTAATAATAGCTTTCCCAACTGCCCCGTCTGATGCGGGGTATTTGATTTCTTAAAAATTAGGCGATAGGTTTTTGCCACTGATACCATAATTTAACCAATATAGGAATTAAGATTGTAATG
Organism: Desulfuribacillus stibiiarsenatis; assembly: GCF_001742305.1. Classification (NCBI taxonomy): domain Bacteria; kingdom Bacillati; phylum Bacillota; class Desulfuribacillia; order Desulfuribacillales; family Desulfuribacillaceae; genus Desulfuribacillus; species Desulfuribacillus stibiiarsenatis. The sequence goes on from NZ_MJAT01000022.1 coordinate 45,565, forward strand.
AGTACAACTCGTACTAATTGATATCCCGTCACAAAAGGAACATTCGCTTGAATCGCCTTTGCTGTGACACCCATTTCCGCGACACCTCCTGGAGCGGCACTGAGAAAACCAGTAGCCAAAGAGATATCAGGGTATATGATTGTAAGGGCATAACCAAGGCCCAATGAAATAATAATTAGCAGAATGCTTGCAATTGTAGAATACACCGCCAGTTTTTTTAAAGCAAAAATTTTAAATGGGTCAATGGATGATGCGATATGAATTCCAAGGAATATTTGTATCAAAACAAAAAGTGAAACCGGAAGTCTGGGTGCTGGAATATCTATAGACACTAAAGCCATCGTCATAAGAATTGGCGCAATTAAATGGGGCGTGGGAACTTTTATACGAATACTAATTATTGTGGCAATGGCAATTAGAATGGAGTAAATGAATAGAGCTGTCCAAGTAAATTCTAAGTTATTAAGTGTAGGTGGAAAAATATGATGTTCTGTTACTAAGAAATGAACAGTAAAAAAAGGCACAATAAACACCACTAAAAGCAAGCGTAACATATGCATCAAGGCAATGACGTTAGCGTCTAGGTGCTTAAAATCGGTGCAGATATAAACCATTTGGCTAAGTCCGCCGGGTATGCTGCCAATTAGTAAGCTGTCAAAAGATATGTTTGTTAGTTTTGAAATGATATAGGCAAACATCGCGCCGAGCAGAATCAATATAAATGTTATGAACAACATACTTGGAACTTGATACAACAATGTTTCTATGTCAGAAGCGCGAAAGGACGCGCCTAAATAGTAACCAAGGATAATGAAACTAAAGTTTCTTAATATGCTAGGCCACTCAAAGGCATAGTGAAAGACTGCTTTCGTAATTAACAAAAAGCTTAGAGGACCGAGAATCCAGGTTAGTGGTAATGAAAGATAATAAAATGTAACACCGCCTAAACTGGCAATGCTAATTGTCGTTATAACTTGTCGTAATACTCTCAAAAATTCTCACCATCAATTTTTCTGAAATATTTTACAATCGCTGCAAATAAAGGTACTATATTATATAAAGAAAACTTAGTTCAGATGGAGTTTTTACTCCACCTGAACTCTAGTTGCACTTATTTCGAAGCTTGCGGGCACTAATACTCCCGCTTATAGAAGTGGGAGTATTAGTAAACGCCGCTGAGATAATTATAACGCATGTGTCTTTTCGTTGGATACAGTGTAAAAGTAAATTGTCTAAAAGGAGTCAAAAATATGAGCTTGAATAACACAGAAATACCTGTGAACTTTATTCAAAATATTATAACGGAAGACTTAAAGGCTGCCAAGAATAATAGTCGAGTACATACACGCTTTCCACCAGAACCTAACGGATACTTACATATTGGACATGCTAAATCGATTTGTTTGAACTTTGGTTTAGCGAACGCCAATGGAGGGTTATGCAACTTGCGAATGGATGACACGAATCCTTCCAAAGAGGAAGAGGAATTTGTAGAATCCATTAAGACGGATGTAAAGTGGCTAGGGTATGACTGGGAAGACCGCATGTATTTCGCTTCTGATTATTTCGAAAAGCTATACCAATATGCTGTTCAGTTAATTCAAGCAGGCAAGGCATACGTCTGCGATTTATCAGCAGAACAAATGAGGGAATACCGAGGAACTCTAACGGAACCAGGAAAGAATAGTCCCTATAGAGATCGCTCAGTGGAAGAGAATCTTGACCTGTTTAATCGGATGCGGGCAGGAGAATTTGCCTCTGGAACAAAAGTGCTACGTGCAAAAATTGATATGACATCTGGGAATTTAAACATGCGCGATCCAGTGATTTATCGTATTATGTTTGCCCATCATCATCGCACAGGGGATGCATGGTGTATTTATCCGATGTATGACTTTGCTCATCCGTTATCCGATGCCATAGAGAACATAACACACTCGATATGCACATTGGAATTTGCTGATCACAGACCATTGTACGACTGGTTAGTAGAGAATGTCGATTATTCGGACATGGCTGATGGCCGTCCACATCAATACGAATTTGCGAGATTGAATTTAAGCTACACAGTCATGAGTAAGAGAAAACTAAAACTACTTGTGGAAGAAAATCATGTGACTGGTTGGGATGATCCAAGAATGCCTACGATTTCTGGTCTTCGTAGAAGGGGATATACACCGGAGTCGATTCGCGACTTTTGTGAACGTATTGGTGTTGCCAAAGCGAGTAGTCTAGTGGATAAAGCGCTTCTTGAGCATTGTATTCGTGAGGATTTAAATGCGAGAGCAACTCGCGCCATGGCTGTTGTTAAACCTCTAAAGCTAGTGCTTGAGAATTATCCTGAAGATCAAGTGGAATTCCTGCCAATAGAGAATAATCCTGAGCAGGAAGGATCAGGGATGAGAAACGTACCGTTTTCTAGGGAGATTTATATTGAACAAGATGACTTTATGGAAGACCCGCCGAACAAATTCTTCCGTCTTGCACCAGGAAAAGAAGTGCGTTTAAAAGGTGCCTACATTATTAAGTGTGAAGAAGTCATTAAGGATGAAAACGGAAATATTACGGAACTCCGCTGCACCTATGACCCTGAGACTAGAAGCGGTCTACCTGGTAGTGCGCGCAAGGTCAAAGGTGTGCTCCATTGGGTATCAGTCCTACATGGTATCCAGGCTGAAGTCCGTTTGTATGAAGATTTGTTTACCAAGGAACAGCCAGATATGGAGGAAGAAGGGTCGGATTTCCGTGCCAATATTAACCCGGATTCTTTAGCGATAATACAATCCTGCATCGTAGAACCAATCTTAGCAACAGCGACGAAGGATGACAGATTTCAATTTATGAGACAGGGATATTTTTGCATCGATTCCGTAGACTCGAAACCACATCAGCTAGTCTTTAATCGTATTGTATCCTTGAAGGATAGCTACGTAAAAGTGAAATAGAACGTAAAAAGGACTGCCTTGGCAGCCCTTTTAATTTTTACTATCGAAAGTATAAGTTTTTATATTAATTTTTCGACTATCTGAATATTATGCGACGTCAACATTGATAAGATTCTGATGAGAGTTGTGAGGTATGAACTGAATAGCTAATGCAAATCAAGGTAATCCTGTAACAAAATCTAATTTTGTTAGGGAGAGCATTCATGATTCATCAAAAGATTCTATTCAAGCTATTATGTGTGTATATGTTATCTGTTATGGATTACATAATTACTAGGACAGCACTAGCAAAAGGTGCAATCGAAGCGAATCCAATCCTTGCCCCAATCATTGAAAGTCCAATAGGAATGACAATAAAACTTATGGCTCCATTAATAGTGTTAGCTTACTTATGGTATCGAAGAAACTCGAATCCATTTCGTGTGAACTATACTGCCGCTTTTTTAGTTTTGTTTTATAGCCTAGTCGTAACATGGAATGTATCCGTATATGTCTTTTATTTAATTTAAGAAGGTAAAATTTGTTAAATCTCACAACTCCTAGATTATGATTGCATTTCATGAATTTAGGAGTTGTTTATTTTTATACTAATTCCCGCACTGGCTTAAATAAACGCAAACGCATCGTATTCATAACGACAGAAACAGAACTAAAGGCCATCGCTGCAGCTGCGAGCATAGGATTCATGAGGACACCCCAGACTGGCCATAGGATTCCAGCAGCTACAGGGATTAAAATGATGTTATAAGCGAACGCCCAGAATAGATTCTGCCAAATCATCCGCATTGTTGCCTTCGACAACTGAATAGCTGTTGGCACACCCCGTAAATCACCGGAAATCAGCGTTACATCGGAAGCTTCCATTGCTACATCAGTACCAGTTCCAATGGCTATCCCTACATTCGCTTGGGCTAAAGCTGGTGCATCGTTAATGCCATCACCTACCATTGCCACGATTTTCCCATTATCCTGTAGCTCTTTCACTTTTAGAGACTTGTGCTCGGGAAGTACCTCGGCAAACAGTCGCGTTATCCCAACTTGCTTCGCAATAGCCGCTGCTGTTCTTTGATTATCGCCAGTTAGCATGATTACTTCTATCCCTTGACGTTGTAGACTTTGAATCGCACGGTATGAATTCTCTTTCACGGTATCTGCTACAGCAATTACCCCTGTTGGGTGATTGTTGATTGCAATGTACATAGGAGTCTTACCTTCGGAGGCTAACTGATCAGAAGACGATAATAACTCTTCTGGGAATCTTACTTCGTTTGCTTCCATTAGTCGTTGGTTTCCAATTAAAATATGATTATCTAAAACTGTAGCTTGTAGTCCTTGCCCAGGAATTGCTTCGAACGTCTCAGGTTCTAGCAAATCTAATCCGCGTTCTTTGGCAGCTTTAACAATGGATTGCCCTAGAGGATGCTCAGAAGCTGTCTCGATAGAAGCTACTAAGCGCAAGAATTGATTTTCGTCTAAAGTAATATCGCTTTCTGGAATCATAGTATTAAGAATTATATCTGTTAACGATGGCTCTCCTACAGTTATTGTACCTGTCTTATCTAGTACGACGGTATTGATTTTATGGGCCATTTCAAGACTATGTGCATCTTTAATGAGGATTCCATTCTCTGCGCCTTTCCCTGTACCAACCATAATTGCAGTTGGAGTAGCTAGGCCTAGAGCACAAGGGCATGCAATAATCAGAACTGCTATAAAGGTCGTAAGGCCAAACACCAATGAAGGATCTGGTCCGAAAATCCACCATAATAAGAAGCTTGCAATAGCAGTAACCACTACAAAAGGAACAAAATAAGCGGCAACCTTATCTACAATTTTTTGGATAGGCGCTTTAGAGCCTTGGGCATCCTCGACTAATTGAATGATTTGTGCAAGCATTGTATCTTTACCAATTTTCGTGGCGCGGAAACGGAAAGAGCCTGTTTTGTTCATAGTAGCACCTATGACCTCATCATCGACAGTCTTATCTACTGGGATGCTTTCGCCTGTTAACATCGATTCGTCAATTGTCGAGCGACCACTAATGATTACGCCATCAACAGGTATTTTTTCACCGGGACGGACAACCAAGATATCTCCTACAACTAACTCTTCAATAGGTAAGTCAAGCTCCATATCGTTGCGGATCACTCGAGCCGTTTTCGATTGCATACCCATCAGCCTGCGGATTGCCTCGGAAGTCTTTCCCTTGGCCTTAGCTTCCATAATTCTACCTAGCAAGATTAATGTAGTGATAACTGTCGCTACGTCATAGTACAACTGGTAAGGGAAGCCAATCGATGTTAAAAAGTCAGGGAAAAGTGTCATGGCAGCACTATACAACCACGCAGAACTTGTTCCCATCGCCACAAGTACATTCATATCGCTTGTGCCATGAGATAAAGCAGCATAAGCTCCTTTATAAAAACGCCAACCGGAAAAGAATTGCACAGGTGTTGTAAACAGTAACAACGTTATTGGTAAAGTTAAGAAATGTGGAACCCAATCGCCCCAACCTGGCAGCATGTGCGGTAAAGAGCCGATTAATACAATTGTAGTTAGAATCGCGCCAAACAAGAAATCTTTGCTAAGTCTTTTCATCTCTTGTTCTCGTTGTTTCTGTTCTCGGTCTTCTGTAGTTTCGCGTTCAATTTCAAACACTTGAAAGCCCAAAGACACAATCTTTTGTTGAATCATAGGGTATGTGGTTTCACTGCTGTCGTAATCGACCACAGCTTTGTGTGTTGCTAGATTTACCGCGACCGCGTGTACACCACTAAGCTTTAGAACTGCTTTTTCTATGCGATTCACGCAAGCAGCACAAGACATTCCACCAATCGGAATCGTGATTTTCTCCAATTGGGCGGGAGCTGCAGTAAATCCCATCTTTTCAATCGCAGCTATCATGTCTGCTGGTGCCACTTTTGTATTGTCATAGGTAATCGTAGCGCGATGAGTACTCAAGTTCACATTTGCTTCTGCAACACCATCGAATTTTAACAAACGCTTTTCTATTCTACTGACACAAGCAGCGCAAGACATCCCACCAATTTTTAATATAGTCTTCATCGATATCCCCTCAATTCTGGTTATAATAAGATAACAAAAATAAACTAAAATTATAATTCATCTTAAATATAGGATACCCCCCTATACTATAAATGTCAAGGGTGTGAATCATTATTTCATTAGTTTACTAACCGTTTTTACTAATTCAGGAATAACTTCTAAATCTCCTTGCTGTATTCTTCGAGTTACGCACGTTTTCATATGATTTTCTATTAACAATTTCCCGACTCCATTTAGGGCTGCTTGAATGGAGGCTATTTGATTCAAGACATCATCACAATATACATCTTTCTCAATTAAACCTTTGACTCCACGAATTTGTCCTTCTATACGATTTAATCTGTTAATTAAACTTTCTTTCATTTCATTTGTATGATTACTTTTGAGAGAATCTTTTGATTGGGTCATATGACGTTTCTCCTTTAATAATTAGTAAACAGCTAAAGATTAACAGTATTTCTATATTGACAATCATTAAAAAAGCAACTACTACATAATGGTTTCTTTCGGCAAAATTGTTTGGCATGTTCAACGATCAATGCATGATATTCGTTGTAGATATTGTGGTTGACTTCTAATTGATTTTCAAACAACTCACGAAAAGCATCATAATCTTTAGGGACATCCATGCCCAAGCGGTCAAAAATTCGTCGTGAGTAAGCATCGATGACGAAGATGGGTTTATTCACAGCATATAAAATGATAGAATCGGCAGTTTCTTTGCCTATGCCGTTAATGGACAACAACTGATGGCGTAAATCAGCAATGTCCATCTTTTGTAGAACATCAATAGAAAACTTATGTGTCAGGAACCACGCTAAAAAGTTTTTTAACCTTCGCGTTTTCACTGTAAAAAAACCGCTAGGACGGATTAATTCTGCTAGCTGAGAATCTTCCATAGCAATTATTATCTCTGGTTTTAAGTAAGGTCGGAGATTATGTATTGCTTTCTCTACATTTTGCCATGACGTGTTTTGGGTTAAGATTGCACCAACCATCACTTCGAAAGGGGAATCGGCAGGCCACCAATTTAAGTGTCCATAGTGGTATAAAAGTCGGTCATAGGTTGATGGGATGAGTGATAATTCTGTAGATTGATTCGGCACCATGGCGATAACTCCTCGTATAGTTTAGCTCTTTTTTAGATTGCTTTTTTTAAAAAGATAAACTCTTTTTATATAGTACTTCTCTTTATGAGATCCTTTTACAACTAAAAGTATAGAAGATTTGTTTCCTAACGCTTATTGTAGGTAGGAATAGTTAATCCATATTGTAACATAAAATATTTGAAATACGCATCTCGGAACGCATTGACTAAGGGTGCTTTCGGCAGTACAATAGCCAAATAAGTAATTGCTTATTATATAGATAGAAGTGGTAAGGGGACAGAGTGTATGGATGCGCAGTCATCATGTGAAGTTGTGAAAGAGCAACGACTAGGGGTTATGTACGCTGTATTAGCCTATGTGCTTTGGGGTGTTCTTCCACTATATTGGAAGATGCTAGATTACATTCCAACGGGCGAGATTTTAGCACATCGCGTGTTTTGGTCGTGTGTGTTCATGTTTGGAGTCATTGCTGTATTTAAGCTGTGGAATCCATTGAAAGAAGTAGTTGTGGTTCGAAGAAAAAGAATATCAATATTTTTCTGCGCCATTTTTATAAGTATAAACTGGTTCACATATATAGGGGCAGTAAATAGTGACCAATTAGTAGAAGCTAGTTTTGGTTATTTTATCACGCCTATTTTTAGTGTACTTCTTGCAGTTGTCGTCCTAAAGGAGCGTTTGAATTTCTGGCAAGGCGTTGCATTGGGACTAGTTTGTATAGGGGTATTGGTTATGATTTTTCAATATGGAAGAATGCCTTGGATGGCATTAGTCTTAGCATCGTCTTTTGCAATGTATGGATTAATTAAGAAAAAGGCAAATATTGACTCTATTGTTGGGTTAACAATTGAAACGGCGTATGTTACGCCAATTGCAATCTTATATTTATTAGTCTTACAAGTAACGGGGAAACAATCGTTTCATATGGCAATTGACTCTACGAATCTACTATTAATAGGTGCAGGGGCTGCCACGGCGTTACCACTTATATATTTTGCACAAGCGGCAAAACGGGCGTCTTTAGCAACCCTTGGTTTTACTCAGTATCTTGCTCCGTCGATAAGCCTAGGTATTGGAGTGCTTCTTTTTAAAGAGCCGTTTACATTAATCCATGGAATTAGCTTTGGCTTTATATGGTGCGCCCTATTCTTCTATAGCTTTGCGAAGGCAGAATGGATGCTACGTGTAAGAAATCAAATATTTGCGACATTTCTTAGGAAGACAGTAGCAGTGCCGCCGATAGTGGCGCAACAAGTTGTGCAACCAGTAGTGGGACAACAAATAATTGTACAGTCAGCAGACTCTATTAAGCAAATTGCAGACTAAGTCTGATATAAAATCTTATAGCACACCGGATATATCCATACAGCATTAATTTGTATGGATTTTCTTATTCAACCTGTGTTCTACCATTTAAAAAATAGAGGGAATCATTTATGATAGTTATAATGGAGGGGAATTTATGAAATCTAATAAACATTCATTTGTTATGAAAAGCAGCACCTTATTATTAATAGCGTTCTTAAGCTTTACTATAATCGGTTGTTCAAAAGATACAGAAGCAGTAGTAGACATAACGAAACCTGTAAAAACGATGGCGGTTCACTCGGAAGAGAGAATTGTGGAACTTATCTATATCGGAATCGTCGAAGCTGAAGATATTAAGAAGCTTAGCTTTGGCACAGGTGGGTTAATCGAAAAGATATATGTAAAGAAACATGATACAATTCGCCCTGGGCAGCTATTAGCAACAGTCAGCACGAAAGACTTGCAGTTCGCTGTACGAGAAGCAAAGGCGCAAGTGGATATGGCGAATGCGCAGTACCGTTTGGCATTGCAAGGGGCAGCAAATGAAGATGTCAATCAAGCCCTACTAGCGATTCAAAAGGCGGAAGATGCTTATGATTATACATTCAATCAGTTAGAGCGAATGAGAAGTCTCTATGAACAAGGGGCAATACCTAAGGTCGAACTAGAGAAAGTGGAGTTTGAATTCAACTTGCGCACGACTGAAAAGGCCCAAGCAGAAGCACAATTGAAAAAGGTAGAAAATGCTGTGCGTATGGAAGAAAAGGAAGCGTTATTAGCGCAATTGGAGCGGGCGCAAGTGGACTATGAATACAAAAGCAGTATGCTAAAAGATGCCGAGATTCATTCCCATAGCGGTGGGTACGTGTTAGATATCGTAGCAAAAGAAGGAGAACGGGTCGGTTCGGGACATCCGGTCATTCTCATACAAAATACGAATCAAGTTGTAACTGTAGGAGTAACGAACCGAGATCTTCAGAACATCAAGCCAGGTCTTGATGTAAGTGTGAATGCCAATGGAGTTCATACATCAGGAAAGGTTATCAGCATAGCGGCAAACCCAGACCCAACCACACGTACTTACGCTGTGAAGATTCAATTGCAGCAAGAAAAGGATGCTTACGCGATCGGAACTGTTGTTCAAGTGAAATTTGCGATTGGAAAAGAAAAAGGGATCTGGATTCCGATTTCCTCCATTATGGCAGAAGCTTTCGATTACGTGTATACCGTAGATCGTGATATCGCGTATAAAACAGACGTTGTGTTAGGTGCTGTTATGGGCAATGAAATTAAGGTAGAAGGTTTAGAAGATGGGGCGTTGCTAGTGATAGAGGGTGCCAAAAGACTTTCACATCAAGAGCAAGTAAAGCTACAACAGTAGGTGGAGGTATATGATGCTTCAAACAGCGATTCGGGCAGTCATTCAATATAGGAAAATTACGATGTTCACCGTTGTCGCCTTAGCGATTTTTGGAATGTATAGCTATTACGTGACTCCTAAACAAGAAGCACCAGAAATCAACGTGCCAATAGCTGTGATTACAACAATCTATCCTGGTGCAACTCCTGAGGATGTTGAAACCTTAATCACACGCAAAATAGAAGACGAGATCTCAACAATCAACGGTTACGATTATTCGGAGTCAACATCGAAGGAAGGCGTATCTGCAATAGCGATGCGTCTCAGCCAAGATGCGGATATAGATAAAGCGTGGACAGATTTGCGACAGAAAATGAATGATCTTCAAAGCAAACTTCCTACAGGTGCGAAAGAAATTCAAATTAACACAGAACTATCAGATTCCGCAGGTATTATTCTCAGTGTATCTAGCAATCAATATACACAACAGGAATTAGTGTATTATGGAGAGTTAATGAAACAGGAGTTGCAAAAGGTATCGGGGATCTCAAGGTTCGAAATTATCGGTGAACAGGCCAGAGAAATTCAGGTAGTTGTTGATTTGGCACAATTGCAATACTTGCCACTTTCTCTAAAGGATATTGCCGCCTCCTTACAGGCGCAAAACACAGAATTACCTTCAGGGAAAATTGAAGACGGAACACATAAAATTAACGTCAATACACCTCCAACTTTTGAAACGATAGAAGATATAGGCAATACGATTCTGTTAGTATCAAGGGAAAATGGCTCTGTCGTACGATTGAAAGATATTGCAGAGATCCATTATGTGCAATCTGAAGACGATCCCAATGCAACTCACAATGGTGAACAAGCGATTCTGTTAGCTGGTTATTTTAAAAACAACAAAAACATTGTCGATGTTGGTGCGGAAATCGATCAGCAATTAGTGAAATTTCAGTCCAAGCTACCATTGGATATAACGGTTTCCTATGTCCTCAATCAACCGAAGGATGTTCATAAATCAGTCAATCAATTTGTGCTTAACTTATTACAAGGGATGGCGTTTGTGATTTTTGTAGTATTCGTGGGTATGGGAATCAGGAATGCCGTCATTGTAACGGCAGCTATCCCATTGTCGATTTTGATTACCCTGAGTGCGATGAATGTATTAGACATTCAAATTCATCAAATTTCTATAACAGCCCTCATCATTGGACTAGGAATGTTAGTAGATAATGCAATTGTTGTCAGTGATACGATTCAAGTCCGTCTAGATGAAGGACAAGAACGTCTTCAGGCTTGCATAGATGGCGTAAGGGAAGTAGCAATGCCAATCTTTACATCAACACTTACGACAATTGGCGCGTTTATACCACTGCTTGTACTACCTTCCGTTGCTGGAGAATATATTAAAAGCCTTCCGCAGATTGTTATGATAGCGCTTATTGCATCCTATGTTGTGGCTTTATTCGTAACTCCTGTCATGGCGTTTTTATTTTTCAAGAAGAGTGTGGAGGCAGAAAGGCGTCATCTCATTCGTGGTATTTTCGCAGGGACATTAAAGCTCGGTATGCGCTGGAAAACAACGACGTTTGTTATTTTGATTCTAGCCACAGTCGGCGCTGGACTTTTAGTGACGACACTAGGGTTGCAATTTTTCCCGAAAGCCGATAAGAATATTATCCACATTGATATTACTGCTGAACGCACAAGTGATGTACAATTAACGCAATCGATAGTTAATCAAGTAGAAGATATCCTGCAAAACTATACAGAGGTCGCTAGTTATACGACTGTAGTGGGTGGCGGTCTGCCAAAATTTTATAATACTCTTCCGGTGTATACTGCGTCGCAAAGTGTTGCACAGATCCTGGTGGAAGTTGATTTGCATGAGAGTACTTTCAAACGCAACACACACTTAGTCAACGAACTTCAACGTGCTGTTGATGCCCAAGTAACAGGTGGCACAGCATTGGTTAAGGAACTAGAGCAGGGTGAGCCTATTGGCGCACCAGTAAGATTGAGAGTATATGGCGATGATATGGATCAGTTATATGAAGTAGCTCTACAAATCCAGAATCTCCTGAAAGATATTGATGGAACTACGAATATTGATAACGACTTTCCGAAAAAAGTCTATGAGTTTCAAGTAGATGTCAACAATCAGCAAGCAAGCATCATGGGAGTTTCGAAATATGATATTCAAAGAGAGATTCATTACGCGTTGCGTGGAACAGAAGCTACGCTTCTAAAGCAACAAGGAAATGAATACCCGATTATCGTAAAGGGAAATATTGAATCTTTATCGGATTTAGAAGGACTGTTCATACCATCATCGATTACAGGTCAGAAATTCATGGTAAGAGATATGGCTGACGTGAAACTTCAAGCTTCAGTCCCAGCAATTCGCAAATATGATCGAGAAATTTCGTTAACAATATACAGTGATGTGATTACTGGGTATAGCCCTGTTACAATTCAAGAGCAGCTTCAAGCAAAGCTCGGTACAATTGAGGCAAAAGGCGTCGGGATTGTATTTGATGGAGAGCGTGAAAAGATTCAGGAAAACTTCGGGGACATTGGGTATTCTGCATTGTTCGCAGTCCTGTTGATTTATGGAGTATTGCTATTGCAATTTAACTCGTTTAGTCAGCCGTTTATCATCTTACTTACGATTCCACTATCAGCGATTGGGTCGATTGTTGGCTTATACCTCTTCCAACAGCCGTTGTCATTTACAGCGATGCTAGGAATTGTGAGTTTATTTGGGATTGTAGTCAATAATGCGATCGTATTACTAGACTATATTAATAAGGAACGCGAAATGAATATTGAAATTGAACAAGCTTGTTATGATGCTGTTATTAAGCGCTTCCGACCGATTATGTTGAGTACGATTACGACAACCATGGGAATTATGCCTCTCGTATTTTCAGGGAGCGAATTGTTTCGTCCGCTGGCAATCTCAATCATGTGCGGTTTATTGGTCTCAACGATTCTAACGTTAGTAGTCGTGCCTGTCTTCTATGCACTTACACAAGGCAACTTGAAAGGGCAAAAACAACAAAATGCAATATTGTCGAGTTCTGCGGAGATGCTAAGTAAATAATCAAAGCAAAGTAAAACATCAGCAAAGTAAAGTACAAAAACAAAGTAAAGAATCAATTGAAATTGTTCATGTGAATACAAATAAAAATAAAATCTTCTTAATTGCAAAAATGGAGATGATGACATGTCGTATAAAGTCGCAACCTTTGGCCTCGGATGATTCTGGGGACCTGATGCCCGGTTCGGGGTCATGGAAGGAATCGTACGTACTCGTGTTGGTTATGCAGGAGGGACAGCGGACAATCCAACCTACCACAATTTAGCGGACCATACGGAATGCTTGCAGGTGGAGTATGATGAGTCCATGATTTCTTATGAACGAATTCTAGAATGGTTTTGGAAACTGCATAATTCCACAAGACGTGTATGGTCTAGACAGTATATGCCAGTGTTGTTCTATCATGATGAACAACAAAAAGCATTAGCAATAGCCAGTAAAGAACTGCAACAAAGCCTTCTTGGGAAGGTGATTACACCGATAGAGCAGTATGAGAAATTCTTTCTAGCGGAATTCTATCATCAGAAATATTATTTGCAGCAAGTGCGAGAAGTAGCGCAAGAGATACAGAAACATGAAGGAACTCCACAACAATTTGTCGACTCAACGGTGGCAGCTCGTTTAAATGGTTATATTGCCGGCTATGGCAATTTGCCGCAACTATTGCTGGAATTACCTGATTGGAAGCTTTCTGATGCTGCCAAGAAATTGCTAATTGTAAGAGTAAGTAGTTACCAATCTTAATATGAATAATTCACTCTATAAGCAGCAATGTAACATAAGGTTAATTTTATATAGTTTGTACAGAATAAGAGCACGTGCCATTTTTTAATCATGGGGCGAGCTCTTATTTTTATTACTAAAAAATATGAACATATGGAACTAAAAGACAATACGAATAATCAAATTGTTCCAGTAGATAATAACATTGACAATGTAAATCCTACTATCAATGGAAATATAAAAAACTATGAGAGGTTGCCCAATTGAAAGATGATTTATATCGTATATATGAGGTAATCATACATCAAGTCATCCAATTAAAAGCGGATACGCCATTGCTAGAGCAAGACCGACAAGAAGCTGTGGCAATTTGTTAAGCTATGCTGTAATGCGCGGCTTCGACTAAGAAAGCTTGCAAGATAGGCTGGCTGCGTTAGGTTTAACATCCTTGTCGCGACTTGAGGAAGAGTTGTTTACCATGCAAAATAATATATTTGAGGTAAAGAAAAAGAATCATTAAAGACTGTAAGAACATTTAAAGAAGGGAGTAAAAACATGAAAAAAAGTTTAATTATAGCTTTCGTAGTATTAGTTGCAGCATCAATTTTTGTTGGATATCAAACGCAGGTAGGCGATCAAGCGATTCAGGAGAGTAATAATCCAGAACAAGCTGCTGTACTTGCATTAAGCCCAATTGAAGTTGCAGAAAGAATTTCAAGTGAATGGAAAGGCTCTAACAAGTTTTTCGCGCAAATTAACGCAGCAAATTTGGCGAACAGTCCAGGTGCGCGTGAGGGTTGTACACATTGTCATAACGGTATGGTGTTTGCAGGTGGAGTACATACAAACGCCCCGATTGGCGATCATATGACGGGTATCAATTGTCAAGCATGTCACACTGGCACTGGTAATGAATTGATGAAAACTGGGCAAATCAATCCAGCTATGAGACATTTCACAGGCACATACATAAAAAGTGATATTACTGGTGGACGCGCAGGAAAAGGCGCATTATGTATCACATGCCACAATGGTAGACGTGATCCGCAGGCATCATTAGCAGCATTTACGGCTGGAACAGGAAACATGCAATATCCTCACTATGGTGCAGCATCGCTAGTGTTTGGGCAAGGCGGTATGCATTTGCCTGAAGCTACTTACCGCTCATCGGCAGCGCACTCGAACATCCAAGATAGTTGCGTTGGGTGTCATATGGTAGAGACTCAAGAAGGATATTCACAACATACATTCATACTTGATGAAGCAGATGCTAATAAAGCATGTGGAAACTGTCATGTGGGTGCACAGAATTTCAATATCAACGGTTCACAAACAGAAGTCTATAACGGTTTGAAAAGAGTCTATGATGCATTATTAGAAGCGACAGGAGCCGCTAGAATCGAAACATCAGGTCAAGGTGGATTCTTGTTCTACGATCAAGCTGGGGCAACGTTCCAACATAGGCCAACTCCCGAAGTATACTCATTACTATATAACTGGTACCTTGTAAAAAGCGATGGCAGCTTAGGAGTCCATAACCCCGCGTATGCACGTGCGTTATTGGGTGAGTCCTATCGCGCTGTAACAGGTAAAGGGCTTTGGTAGTCATATTCAATAGGAAGGAGATATAACATGAGAAAAAGTCTAATTTTAGTACTAGTTTTGCTGGTAACTATGTTCATATCAATCGGTTGTGAGTTGGAAGAGATTCCAGAAACTCCAGCACCGCAGACGCCTACACAACCACAAATACCAGCGTTAACATTAAATAACTTAGATTTAACAGAAAGAATTTCGAATGAATGGAAAGGGACAGGAAAAGCCTTTGCGATTCCAGATCCAGCGGGACGGGGAATTGGCTGCGCGCAATGTCATGACGGTTACGGATTTTCAATGTTCAATACGTATAATCCTAACGTAACTGGTGCACCAGCCTATGCTCCAAAACACCCTACAGGAATTGACTGTCAAGCCTGTCATACTGGGCGTGGCAAAGAGTTAATGGATTCTGGTTCCGTACAGCTACCGTTTAATGCACAACCGTTACAAGCTGGAAAATCAGCAAATTGTATGGCGTGTCACAATGGTAATAGAAACCCAGAAACGTTAGCACAGCAATTCCAAGCAGGTACACTAGCTCGTTTAACATATCCGCACTATGGAATGCAAGCAGCTGTAACAACGGGACAAGGCGGCATGGCGATTCCAGGAGTTACCCTGCCATCCACAGTAGCTCACTCTTCAACTCCATGCATCACATGTCATATGCCGTACACGAATGAAGGATATAAGTCGCATACATTTAAAGCAGATGTGGCAAATATCAACCAAACCTGTGGAACATGTCATGCGGGAATTACAGATTTCAATTACAATGGATTCCAAACTGAAATTACTGATTTGTTAACAAAAGTTAAAAAGGCAGCGATAGAAAAAGCAGGAGCATCTGATTTAACGTATGCAGGTGGTGCGTTTACTTTCCATGACGCACAGGGTGCTGAAATTGATATTAAACAGATTCCGTTTGAGGCGTACGTTGGTGCCTATAACTGGAGGCTAATTGCTTTAGATGGTAGTGGTGGTATTCACAATCCTCAATACGCAAGATCAATTTTGAGGGAGACGTATAGATTTATCACAGGACAACAAATTCAATAGTTTTTCCATAATGTAAAAGAAACCCTTGTGAATGCAAGGGTTCTTATTTTGCCTAATTATCACTTAGAACGAATGCAATTTTACATTAAAACTTCACATTCGAGTATCAAAAATGAAAGAGATTTAGCGTCACTCATGCATAAAAATTGCACAATTTTTACATAAATTATCCATAAAAAACACAAACTTTCTCCACAACTTCTCCATGATTTCTCCACAACTTATCCGCGTTAACTCCTTGTGTATCAAGTGTTGCCGCCAATTGAACTATTATTTTAAGTATGAAAAATAGAGCCAAAGAAAATTAAAAATATTTATATATTTTTGACACAAAACTGTAACAAATGTATTGAAAAGAAGTGTGATGCATGTCATAATAGGGTATGTAATTGTGAAATTGATTCACAATTGAAAGTATAGAAAGTTGTCTATACAAGAAAATTCATCTTTAGAAGGGAGAAAGAGAAATGAAAAAGAGCTTATTTTTAGCTTTTGCAGTTCTAGTTGCTGTTTCTGTGTTTGTAGGCGTACAATACCAAACAGTTGCAGAACCTGCGATTGAAACAAGTGCTTTTGCTGAAGCGGCTGTTCTTGGAGTAAGCAACCTGGAAATGGTTGAGAAGATTTCAGCTGAGTGGAAGACCTCTGATAAGGCTTTTGCTCAAGTGAGTACCCCAATCACTAACAGCCCAGGGCAAAGAGAAGGATGTACTCATTGTCATAACGGTATGGTATTTGCAAGTGGTGTACATACCAATGGTGTAGTAGGTGACCACATGACGGGATTAAACTGTCAAGCTTGCCACACTGGTACTGGTGAAGAGTTAATGAAAGCTGGTAAATTGAACGTATCTATGAGACATTTTACAGGAACATATATTAAGAGTGATTTTACTGAAGGTAAAGCTGGGAAAGGTGCATTATGTATTACTTGCCACAGTGGAAGACGTGATCCAGCTACGAATCTTAAAGGTTATATCGCTGGTACAAATGGAATGGCTTATTCACACTATGGTCAAGGTCCAATTATCTTTGGTCAAGGAGCAATGCCAATTGAAGGTGTAACTTTCAAGACTTCTTCTGCTCATGCTAGTATCCAAGATTCTTGCGTAGCGTGCCATATGTCTGATACAAAAGACGGCTATGCATCTCACTCATTCAAAATGAACAAGGATAACGTCGCTACAGCTTGCGGTACTTGCCATACTGGAGCGAAAGACTTCGATATTAACGGTGTCCAAACAGATATGTACAAGAAATTAAATATTGTGTATGACGAAATCAAGAAATTCTCAGGCGCTGCAGAAGTTAGAACTTCGGGGAGCACAGGATTTACGTTCCACAAAGCTGATGGAACAGCAATAGCTTACAAGCCAACACCTGCACAATACACATTAATGTACAACTGGTACCTTGTAAAAGGTGACAAGAGTAAGGGCGTTCATAACCCACAATACTTAAAATCTGTGTTAAGCGAGTCGTATAAAGCTGTAACCGGCAAAGGACTTTGGTAGGAATTACATTGATTATTACTAGAAGGGAGAAAGAGAAATGAAAAAGAGCCTAATATTAGTGCTAGTTTTTCTAGCTACTATGTTTGTTATAGCTGGTTGTGAACTTGAAGAAATGGCTGAGACACCAGCAGTATCAACTCCAGCTCCTACGCCAGCACCTCAACCGGCTCCGGTTGTAATGTCGTTAAGCAGCTTAGAGTTAACGAACAAGATTACTGCAGAGTGGAAAACATCTGATAAAGTATTTGCAATCACTGATCCAGCAGGTAGAGGTATCGGTTGTGCAAAGTGTCACGATGGATACGGTTTCTCAATGTTTAAAACGTTTGACCCTGCTGTAGCGGGAGCTCCTGCGTATGCTCCAAAACATGCTACAGGGATTGATTGCCAAGCTTGCCACACAGGCCAAGGTAAAGAACTAATGGAGTCAGGTTCCGTTAAATTATTGTTCATGGATCAGCCATTACAAGCTGGCAAATCTGCTATGTGCTTAAGCTGCCATAACAGTAATCGTAATCCTAAGGATTTAGCAGCACAATTTAAAGCAGGTACATTAACGCAAATGACATACCCACACTATGGTATGCAGGGTGCAGTTTATACAGGTAAAGGTGGTATGGAGATTCCAGGAGTTACACTTCCTTCATCTCCAATGCATTCACAAATTCAATGTTCGAATTGCCATATGCCAACAACGGAAGAAGGCTACAAGTCACACTCATTCAAAGCTGATGTAGAGAAGATCGACAAGACTTGCGGAACTTGCCACACAGGTATTACATCTTTTGACCACAAAGGTTTCCGCAGTGAAATGAACTACATGCTTGGCAAGCTTAAGAAAGCTACTATGGCGAAAGCAGGAGCTTCTGACTTAACTTATGGCAGTGGACGATTTACCTTCCATGATGCTAAGGGAGCTGCTATCGACATGAAGATGATTCCGTTTGAAGCATATGTTGGTGCATACAACTGGAGATTAATTGCTCTGGATGGAAGTTTAGGAATCCACAACCCGCAATACTCTAAAGCGATTGTAAAAGAAACTTACAAGTTCGTGACTGGGGAAGAGTTAAAGTAATTAGAATTAGCTCTTGAAATGATATTAAACCTTTATAACAGCTTGATAGCGTGCTATCAGGCTGTTTTTTTAACGCAATTTGAGTTGAACTTTAAGAGTCTTAGCAAATGTAGTAGAATAAACTCACCACTATGTTAGGGAGATTACAAGTTATGAACAATTTTCAGAAAAAACCTATAAGATTTGTAATGGCAACCGCACTTTTGCTCGCTTTTATAGCAAGCGTCTGGATTGTTCATCAACATATAACAGTTGAAAGACAGAGAAATGCTGATGGTAGACTTAGTTTGTTTGACATTTCCATAGGAGATTCTGAAAAGGAAGTGATCCAAAGACTAGGCCTTCCCGACAGAAAAGAATTAAGTAAATATGGTTATGAGTGGTGGGTATATAATCAGGACCTCAATCGGTATTTACAAATTGGTCTAGAACGAAATCGAGTTGTGACAATGTTTAGTAACTCTACGGGAATTCAGTGGAAGGATATTATGGCAGGAGAAACGACACAGAAGGACATTGAAAAGAACTATCAAATCGATGAAGCTGTGACGGTTACTTTTGACGGTGCAGAGTTTTTATTGAATAACGCAAATGAAAAAGAAGATAGAATTCTATTAGTAGAAGAAAATCTCGCGGTAGAGATTTATTTTGATATATTAGCAGGTAAGACGGCTCATGCAATCCGCTTACAAAATATAGACACACTTGTCAAATCTAGAGGTTATCATATGACCTGGTCGTACAATAAAAGGCCACCAAGTATCAGTGCGCCTCAGTTGTCGGAACAGGAGCTTGAGCAAGTTCATGAAGGAATAGAAAAACAATCATTCGATCTCATTAATACTATGCGTATGCAAAATGAACTGCCGCTGCTCACGTGGGATGATGAGCTAGCGGTATTAGCGAAAAATCACTCAGTGGATATGAGTCAAAACAGATTCTTCAACCATTCATCACCGCGGTCTGGAATTGCAGCAGATCGACTCAAGGCAGCAGGGTATCCGTTTCAGCGAGTTGGTGAAAACCTCGCCTATGCTCACTCGGATGCGATTGATGCGTATATCGCGTGGATTAACAGCCAAGGCCATAGGAATCACATTTTGACAAAGGAATATCAGAAAATTGGAATCGGTGCCATCGATGAATTTATCACAGCGAAATTTGTAGCTAATTAGTAGCTTTTCGTTGCAAGTGGATTTTATAATACGCGCGATGAAAGATGAGTAATCCTAACATAACAGAAATCATAAAAGAGAACGAAATATTACTATAGATAGTTGCGGAATCAACAAAGTGCAATGGATTCAATTGAAATGAAGGATTGTTGAAATCCAACAGCTTACCGCTAATGGCAGAAATGAAAGCCCCAGATATAAAAAACGTCAAATTATATAGGCCCATCCCAATGCCTGTTTGTTGTGGTGGCAGGACACGGGAAACAGTATTTGATAAAGACGATTGTATAAAGGAAAAACCTATATATAAGATGAGTAGGATGCTCGTAATCACAATCGGTAAACTGCCAGCGAAAAATGAGAGCAAAAGTAGACTGATAAACAACAGGGACATACCGGCATATACCACAGGAATACTGCCAACTCTATCGGCAATGCGCCCGCTAATTGCCCCCATTACAGAAGCGCTCATCGCACCGGGGAAAAGTACTAACCCAATCTCTCCGCTAGAAAGATGATTCATATCGCGAAGCATGATTGGTATCATAAATAAGGTAGCAAACACTGTGCCGACTGTTACGAAGGCGGCAATTAGACCATTCCGAAACAACCGATTTTGAATTAAAGAGGGCTGAATAAAAGGATTTTCGGTAGATATCATATGATGTCGGACAAGAAACGTCATAAGTAGACCAACAGGCAATAGCCAGAAAATCAGTTGATTCACGGCGACTAGGAAAATCGCGATTGTAAAAGCTAGTAATAATGCCCCCTTGATATCCAATGCCCCACCTGTAACCTCTTCTTTTGGCAACCATTTATGATAGAAATAGATTGCAAGTAATGAAAATAACGAGATTAGAAACAGATAGTTCCACTCCCATGTGTTTGTAATAAAACCGCCCAACACTGGACCGATTCCAGAGCCGAATGCGACTGTTGAAGCGATAAAGCCTAATACTTTACCTCTTTTCTCAGGAGGTGCATACCGTGTAGCGACAAGCATGGCAAGGGCTGGAATGGAACCGGCACCACAGGCTTGAATATATCTAGCAGTCAATAGCATCGGATACCATTCAGCAAGAAAGCCAAGTAACGAACCAATATTGAATAGGACAAGGCCGGTAGAAATAAGATTTTTGACTGGGTACATGTCTGCTAACTTTCCAAAGATAGCAGCGCTTAACGCAAATATTACGGTATAACCAGTGACTACCCAGCTCACTTGTGACGGAAGTATAGAAAACTGGGTCGATATATTAGGGATTGCGACGTTGAACATAGTGCCATTAATGACGGAAAAGAAAATCGTGAAGCTTAATAAGGGAACTAATTTTTGTGTATTATCAGCGCTCATTACGAAAATCCTTTCTAATCTGCTGGACAAGTAAGCAGAGCATTATTCTTCATAAGGATATTATACTGGGAATAGAAAAAAATAGAAATCATTTCTAAACTATTATGTTTCCGGCAGAAATGAAGTATAATAGTATCAATTTTAATGGAATAGTTTTTATAGATAAGGAATTCGATATTTTCAATGAATACATGGATATAATGGATAGATAGGGAGCAAAACTGATCGAGAAGGAAGATGAAGATGAAAATTGATAAGCAAGCAGATTTCGAAAATGAAAGTTTGGGATTTTGTGAGATTGATCAGGGATTTGGCATCCGAGAGGCAATTGAAGAAGCGAAGCGTTGCCTAAATTGTAAAAATCCTCTCTGTCGTAAAGGTTGCCCAATTGAAAATGATATTCCTCAATTTATACAAGCCTTAGCGCATGGGAACATCGGGGAAGCGGGCGTAATCATTTCAAAACGCAGTAACTTACCTGCCGTTTGCGGACGTGTATGTCCCCATGAGCAGCAATGCGAAGGGTCTTGCATTTTAAATGCCAAAAAAGAGCCAATTAAAATAGGGAAGCTAGAGCGTTTTATTGCTGACTTTGAAGCGGAAATGGGTGTAACGATAGAGCGCCCGCCATATAAGGATGGAGATATTGCAGTCATTGGTGCAGGCCCTGCAGGACTTACCGTTGCTGGTGACTTAGCAAAGATGGGCTTTTCTGTGACTGTTTTTGAATCGCAATCGGAGCCTGGTGGGGTTCTGATGTATGGGATTCCTGGTTTTCGATTAAATAGAGAAGTGGTACGTCGAGAGATTCGTAAGATTGAACAGCTTGGGGTCAAATTTAGGACGAATACCTTAGTAGGCCAAGATATCACAATCGATGAAATGCTAGAAAAGGAATTTGATGCAGTATTTATTGGGACTGGAACTGCTCTGCCGAAAACATTAAATGTTCCTGGCAAGGAACTAACAGGTGTGATTCAGGCGATGTATTTGTTGCGCATGGTAACCCTTGCGAACCATGGCGATGTCAGCGATAAAGAGATTCCAATCGATCAAGGAGACCGAGTGATTGTCATTGGGGCAGGGAACGTCGCGATTGATGCTGCGCGAACGGCACTACGTCTTGGGGCAACTAGCGTGACGATTGTCTACCGAAGAACGATTGAAGAAATGCCAGCGTTACGCTCTGAGTATGAGCATGCAGTGAAAGAAGGGGTACAGTTTTCGTGGCTTTCAAGCCCTGTTGCCTTTTTGGGCGAAGAAAATGTCCAACAACTGCAATACGAAGTGCAAGAAGTCGATGAAAATGGAAAAATTCGAGGGACAGGGAACATGGAAATCATCCCTGCAGACAAAATTATCTTGGCGATTGGTCAGCGACCAGCAGCAAGAGTCATTAGTACTGCAAAGGGCATAGAAGTTAATGAAGAGGGATATGTCATTACCAAGGAGTATCCATACGGCATGACGACGCGTAAGGGTGTGTTTGCTGGTGGCGATGTCGTTCATGAGCCGGCGACGGTTGTTTTGGCGATGAAAGAAGCGAAAAAGGTCGCGGCAGGTATTGCAAAATACGTAGAAGCGAAGAAGCTAATAGAAGCATTAGATAAAAACATATAAGAGGGTGATGATTTGCTAGATTCGCCATATTTTCGATTTGCGATTTGGGTGCTTGTCTTGTTTCTCATTATCTTAGTAGGAAGTCAGATATCCTTTATCTTTCACCCACTAGTTGTCATTGTACAAACGGTGTTCTTCCCGATCTTATTATCGGGGGTGCTGTATTATCTCATGGTGCCCACGGTTGACAGGCTCACGGAAAAGAGGGTGCCTAGAGGGATTGCAATATTGCTGATCTATCTTGCATTTGCAATAGTAGTAACAATTTTAGTTCTTGTACTAGGTCCGATACTACAAAGGCAAATTGGCAGTTTAATAGAAAATGCACCGACAATCGTCAATGGAATACGCGTGCGTTTGCTAGAACTACAAGACCATCCGTATGTGCTACAACTGGCGCAACAAGAGTCTTTTACATTTGAGGATTTAGCAAGGCGTTTATCACAATATATCAATCAGATTTTTGTATCTGTAGTGAATAATGTAGCAAGTTTTTTTGGCACATTAACAAATGTCTTTACTACGTTGCTGATGATACCGTTCATCTTGTTCTACATGCTGCAAAGTGGTGAAAAGCTACCTGGTGCTATGACAAGATTTTTGCCAAAGCATCACCAAAAAGAAGGTAAGTCCATCATCTATGACATGGATCGCACGTTAAGTGCGTTTATCCAAGGGCAAATTATAGTCTGTTTATGCGTAGGGGTGTTGTGCTATATCGGGTTTATGCTAATCGGTATCGATTATCCATTAATTCTGGCGATTGTCGCAATGGTGACGAATGTAATTCCGTTCGTGGGACCGTTTATTGGAGCAATACCAGCGATTATTGTGGCTATTCTCCACTCGCCAACAATGGTTGTGAAGGTTGCAATTGTAATCATTATTGTACAGCAAATTGAAAGTATGTTTATTTCGCCGCGCATTATGGGTGATAAACTAGCGATTCATCCAGTCACCATTATTCTCATTATCTTAATCGCGGGTCGACTAGCTGGTTTTCTAGGTTTGATATTAGCAATTCCAACCTATGCAATTTTAAAAGTCATAGCATCCTATATGTACCGTTTCGTAAAGTTACGCATGGGATGGGATCATAAATAGCATCATTACAAGTAGTAAATCTAGGGGTGAGGAATTGACTCAAGAGAACGTTCGTGAAGTACGAGTAGGATCGCGATATCGCCATTTTAAAGGGAACGAATATCTTGTATTGCATGTTGCGAAACACTCAGAGACGATGGAGGAATATGTGGTGTATCAACCGCTCTATGGGGAGCGAGGGATTTGGATACGACCGTTGTCGATGTTCTTGGATAAAAAGGAAGTCGATGGAGTCCTTGTCCATCGCTTTGAAGAAATTGATGAACGATGAGTGTTTAAGAGAATGATGACATAAAAAGAGATTGCCGACGTTTCGAATGTCGACAATCTTTTTTTATCATCAGAAAGTGTAATTCCGTAATTTTAAAGAGAGTTTATTGCTTACCACTACAAGATTTGGCAGTAACGCAAGATAATTTATACACGAATTGCTTTCT
This sequence comes from Desulfuribacillus stibiiarsenatis, assembly GCF_001742305.1. Taxonomy (NCBI): domain Bacteria; kingdom Bacillati; phylum Bacillota; class Desulfuribacillia; order Desulfuribacillales; family Desulfuribacillaceae; genus Desulfuribacillus; species Desulfuribacillus stibiiarsenatis. The sequence goes on from NZ_MJAT01000022.1 coordinate 70,128, forward strand.
TGCGGTATGGTACGTAGAACTTATAGAGAAGAAGTTATCCCACATGTGAGATAATTCTTCATTTCGATAATCCTCTAATGGTTTTATTTGTTCATCGAGTTTTCGCTGGATTTGTTTGTCTTTTAACAGCTGTTCATACTTTTTAGATGCTACTAAATGCTCTACAAATGCTTTTACCCCAGGTATTAAAGCGGAAGAATCATAAATTACATCAATTAAACCAATGGCTTTTGCTTTTCTCGTACTTAATGGCAGGCAGCTCTCGGTCAAAGTGGATGTTAATGTGGTCCCTACTCTGCTTGGTAATAGATACGTCCAATACTCAGAACCATACAAACCCATTTTTTTATAATGAGGATTTAAGATAATGCCATCTCTAGCAAACACATAATCGCTAGCTAAAGCCATAATAACGCCCCCTGCTGCTGCGTTGCCCTGTAATGCAGAAATGACAATTTTTGAATCTGTCAGTATAATATCTCGAACTAAATCATCAATCGCGTTAATATTGCGCCAAGATTCATGTCCAGGATGCGGGGAAGCTTCTATAACATTTAAGTGTATACCATTGGACCAGAAGTCTTGTCCACCAAGCAGTACTAATACTTTTGTGTTTTTTGATAAAGCGGTTTGATACGCATCGCGCAATCGATAGCACTGTTCTGTGCTCATAGCACCATTGTAGAAATTGAACTGCAAATAGCCGACTTCATTTTTCTCATGATAAAAGATTTCTCTGTAAGTAGAGCCAGAATGAGAATCGAATGGAGACAGAGCTATACTAGGAACTTGATCGAGCTGATCTTGAAGAACCATTTCGGCAGGGAGTTTGCACGACAATTCTCCCTGGAGCGGCTTCTTTTTCAGATGGCTTATCCATACGGCACCATCGCCAGTAGCGCGACATATAGCTCCATCGCGCTTTGCTATAATATCGCCGGGAGCTCCCTTGAGTTTCGACTCCTCGTGCACTCCATATAGATAATAAGATTGGCCGTTAATTGTATCCAGCACTCCAGGCTGACTGTCGGCACAACGAATTTTTCGTGCGATCTGTGATGTAGGCTCGTGCCAATTGATTGCACGGTCTAGTTGTTTCATAGGAGTATGAAGGATTCCGATGGTATCAGAATGACTATAATCTAATGGTGTAGGTTTAAATGTTCCAGATTCAAACTTTTCGATAGTATCTAACAAACCCTTGATTGCAGCATCACAACCCTCCTTGCGATATAAGGCGCTTTTTGAAGCATTGCGTACTGGAAAGTTATGAGTTGCCCAGATATCTCCAGCATCCATCTCTGGAGAAGCTTCTAATAAAGTCACTCCCCACAGTTTTTTGCCGTTTAGGATAGCCCAGTCAAGAGAAGATGGACCGCGATCACCCTTCACGCCTGGGTGGACAATGATGCACTTATATCGCATCCATAATTGATCAGGGATATATTCTTTTAAAAAAGGTGCAATGATTAATGAAGGATTAAAGCGTTCAGCAGCCTCCAACATTTTCTCACTGCTAGTAGAAAGTTGCACAAGTACATTATGGCCTCTGTCAGTTAACTCTACATAAGCCCTTTGGCTAAGACTATTATGGGCAGAAACGAGAAATAGGATTTTTATGATAAGAACCCCCTTGGTGGTATCAGAATTTGATACAAAGATAACGAAACTATCTTAGGTAATAGATATTAAGTAATTATATAAGATAAATCGGAAATTACTATGAATTCCGTCACATGTATAGAAAAAAATAAAGTTTAGTCAAAAACAAAAAACTAGGATGCTTATATGCAAGCAATCCTAGTTTCGACAAGTTATATTAGCCAATTTCGTTAAGATCATATGGCGTTTGTTGGTATACATAGTAGTTGAGCCAGTTCGAGAAAAGCAAGTTCGCGTGAGAGCGCCAACGCACGATTGGTTCTTGTGTTGTGTCATCGTTAGGGTAATAATTCTTAGGAATTGCAATTTCTTTACCAAGGCCACAATCGCGATCGTATTCGTATTTTAGAGTAAGAGGGTCATACTCAGAATGTCCTGTTACGAATACTTGTCGACCGTCCTTGGAAGCTACTATATAAACGCCGGCTTCTTCTGACTCGGATAACACCTCAAGGGCGGGTACGTTTTCTATGTCCTCTTTGCGTGTGTAGGTATAGCGCGAATGAGGTACGAAGAAAATGTCATCAAAACCGCGTAATAAAGCAACTTTCTTTTGATTTAATGTATGTTTAAAGACCCCAAACTGTTTTGATTCAAGTGGAAACTTGGGTACGCCGTAATGGTGGAATAGCCCCGCTTGTGCACCCCAACATATATGAAAGGTAGAGGTTACATTCTTCACGGTCCAATCCATGATTTCTGCAAGCTCATTCCAATACTTCACTTCTTCGAATTCCAAATGCTCAACAGGTGCACCAGTAATAATCATGCCGTCAAACTTTTCGTGTTTGATATCTTCGAAATGCTTATAGAACATGCTCAAGTGATCAATCGGTGTGTTCTTAGGCATATAGGATTTCGGATGAAGTAGTACAATATCAACCTGAATCGGAGAGTTTCCTAACAAACGCAAGAGATGAATCTCTGTTGCGACTTTCGTCGGCATCAAATTAAGAATAAGAATCCGTAACGGTCGGATATCTTGATGTAACGCTTGTTTTTCCCCCATAACGAAAATATTCTCATTTTGTAATATTTCAGTTGCCGGCAAATTGTCCGGTATTTTTACTGGCATTTGCAAATCCCTCCCCAATGAAAATGCAACTATAGGAGCATAGCTGGACTGATTATTCAAAAAATTCTTTAAAATCCATCATAGCACGAAAAAACAAAATTGAAAACAATATATTTAGGTTTTCTGTTCGATTATTAATCCCTTTAAATCACCACTAAAGTTCTCGTGTTCCAAATATTTATTACGGGAGCGGTACTTCGGCAAACGAATGTTTTGTAGTGCTTTATATAATGGAAGGATAATCTCTTTCATTGGTGAAAAAATTGCATCTGTAGGATTCTTAGTTGAATGCTGATCTGTTGTAAGCTCACCAAATTCATTAGTTAACGATAGCTTTCGGATATATGTATCAGCATCTAGTGTTAGTCTTCCCTGCTCGACACCGCTAATACCGAAATCTTCAAGAACGCTTTTGTAACTCGTGAGCAGATGTTGGATGTTGTGACTTTGACTCGTTTTTGCTGCTGTATCGAATGCTTGTAATGAATGATAGGCGGTGTTGAATTTTGAGATAAGCTCTTGCATGTGATCTATTAAATGACCCTCGGTATCATCGTGTATGCGCACCAATGTTTGCTTTACTGCCTTTTCATCATGGTAAAACTTCCTGAATTCTTCTTTGAGATCCTTGATGGATTCGTAATAGTTATCATAAAACATCAATTGATGATCGGAAGGATGCTCGGAATGATTATTCATGGAACGCGTGCTGTCTATAGGGTCTACTTTGACAACCGATTGCGGTTGGTTTAATTCCTTCGCATGATGCAGACGAAAGCGACTATTTTTCAGTAATGAATATCGCGAGATGCGTGCCATTGGATTTCCTCCTTACCTGATTTCTGTGCTAAAAAGAAACTAAGTTAATACGTAATACGGTTCTATGTTTAGGTTTAGCTCTAATATCGGCGTATTGATAAGTTTTGTTAAATCACTGTATAAGATAGTCAGGACATTATAGGGCAAGATAATGTTATACATCATATGATTTGAACAGGAAAAAATTGTGCGATACAATACAAGTAGACGCTACAAGCAGTAATCAAGAGATTGAAATCACATGAAAGGAGAGTTGAGGATGAAAGCAGAGGATATTATGACTTCAGATGTAATTACTGTCGGTCTGCAAGACACCATTGAAGACGTCGCTAAGATATTAGTGGAAAAGAAAATCAGTGGTTTACCAGTGGTTGACGAAGGGGAATTGGTGGGGATTATCAGTGAGGGCGATATTGTTTTTCAGAATAAAAAAGTAACGCCACCGGCTTATGTTGATATTCTTGGTGCGTTAATTACCATTGGAAGCCAGGAGCAGTATTTACATGAAATTAAACGCGCTCTTGCTACTCAAGTGAAAGATCTAATGGTAACGAATGTAATGACAGTAGAAGCAGAAGCATCTTTAGAGGAAGTAGCAACTATGATGATTGATCATAATATTAATCGCGTTCCGGTCGTAAGCAAGAAGAAATTGTTGGGAATTATTACTCGACAAGATATCTTGAAAGCAATGGGAAATAGATAAACACCAGGTTTCAGTAACGAAAAGGTTGTTTCTTACTAGTTAGTTGTACCAAAAATTACACTATTTTAATGTAGACTCCAAAAATAATTTTAGGAAATGATAATAATTAAAGACGATTAATTAGAATCTACTAGTTGTTGAGGGGGAAATAGATAAAATGGCTGTATTTACTCGAGAAAATATAAAACAATTGATGGGTCATGGTGATAAACTTTGTATTTCTATTTATTTGCCAACAGGCACTACGGGGGCTGAAGGTAAGCAAGGGCAAATCCGTCTGAAAAATTTATTAAGACAAGCACAAGACCAAATGATAGAAAATGGGTATAAGAAACAAGATATTGAAGGATTAACGGAACCTATTCAAACACTTATTTCAGACACACTATTTTGGAGCTACCAACGTGGGGGCTTAGCAATCTTTTTAGCGGAAAATGTGTTTGAATATTATCAAGTTCCGTATGAGTTTGAAGAGTTGGCAATCATTGCTCAGAACTTCCATCTTAAACCGTTGATGCCATTGTTCGTAGAAGATGGAACGTTTTATGTCTTGGCATTAAATCAAAAGCACGTGAAACTACTTGCCTGCTCAAGATTTCTGCATTATGAAATACCGTTAGAGGATGTACCGACAAGCTTAGAAGAATATTTAAAATACGATGATCCGGAAAGGCAATTACAATTCTCTTCCTTTAACCCTGCGGGGGGCGTGGGGAGAAGTGTTGCTTCTTATCATGGCCATAGCTTGAGTGATGAAGAGAAGACAAATTTGCTGCGCTTTTTCCAAGAGATTGAAAAAGGTGTGCGAAAAACGCTGCAAGACAGTCGGTCCCCTTTAATACTGGCAGGAGTTGAATATTATCTGCCTATGTACAGAGAAGCGAACCAATATTCTACTGTGATTGAACCGGGCATAGTTGGAAGTGTAGAAGCTTTTTCGAACGATGAACTTCATGAAAAAGCATGGGAAATTGTGGAATCTTATTTTCAACAAGCGCGTGAAGAAGCATTATCGAAATATCAAGAAATTGTTGGTACTGGAAGAACATCAACGGATATAAAAGAGATTGTTTTGGGAGCCTACACAGGAAGAATAGCAACCATGTTCGTGGCGAGCGGAAAGCAGCAATGGGGAAGGTTTGATAAGGATACAAGTGAAGTGATTCTCGAAGATCAATCAACCATCGAAAATCAAGATTTACTCAATGATGCAGCAATCCAAACCTTTTTGAACAATGGAACGGTATACGTAGTTTCAGAAAAGTTAGTGCCTGACAATAAAGAAGTAGCCGCGATGTTCCGATTCTGATGCCCGGCGTAATACTTTAGAGTCAACAAAAGCGATGCAGAGAACTTGCATCGCTTTTGCAAATAATATATATACGTGTATATAAATACATCAAGATTCACATGAAGTGTTTTTTATAATGCCTTTTTGAATTCAAGCCCAGGTACAGACTAGTGAATAATAACCATTGACTAACGATGCGCTAAAATTTATAATTTACCACTTGTAAAATAACCGCATTTGGTATATACTAAAAGCAAGAAAACAGCAATAACTTCTTAAGAGACTCAACCATAAAAAGTTAAGTTCCGGTATGAAAAGATCATAAATAGTGTTTGATCGATTATGCTGGAAGCATTTAATGACCATCTCAATAGATGGTTCCCTATAAGGGATGAAGGTTGGTTTAGTCTTAGAATGGATTTGCGGAACTGACTGCCCATCAGGTAATTCTGAAAATGGTATGTGTAAAGTGAAGTAAAGTAACCATCAAGTAACTAAAGGTAACGATGATTCTAAATGAAACATGTAATGTTTGCTCGTGGATAGAATCGTAAGGTTTAGAGGCGAGTTATAAGCCCTGATGAGTGATGGTTGAGTCTCTTAAGAAGTTATACCATAGTTCAGCAAAAGAGTATGCTTAGAATCGAGCATACTCTTTTGTTTGCGATTAGCATTTTCAACTTCTAGGTATGAATTGTCTTTTTCTACCCAAAACTGTATACTATGGGATAGCTTATGATAAAGAAAGTGGGTGTCAAATGCCAAGAAAATTTTCGGATTTAGGTATTCGACGGGTTCTTAATGAAGAATTACATAAACAAGGGATTACGGAAGCTACACAGATTCAGGCGGAAACAATTCCGCTGTTGTTAAAAGGGAAAGATGTCATTGGACAGGCACAGACAGGCACTGGGAAGACACTAGCATTCTTACTGCCAATCCTTGAACGCATCAATACGAAAAAAGATGCAATACAAGCCTTAATTATTACTCCTACGCGAGAGATAGCAATTCAAATAACGGCTGAGTTAAACAAGTATATTGATCACGTGAATGCCAAGGTTTTGGCTTGTTATGGTGGACAGGATGTGGAAAGACAAATTCAACGTCTGCGTTCTCGTCATATTGTAGTAGGGACGCCAGGTCGATTATTAGAGCATGTGGGACGTGGCACGATTAAATTATCGGATGTATCGATGGTTGTACTTGATGAAGCAGACCAAATGCTACACATGGGTTTCTTGCCGGATGTAGAAGAAGTCATTACTAAGACATCGTCACGCAGACAGACAATGTTGTTTTCGGCAACGATTCCTAAAAATGTACGAGTTCTAGCGAAAAAGTATATGAAGAAACCAACGTTTGTTCAAGTCCAAGAAGGTAAGAAAATCACACTAGATGACATTCAGCAAGTCATGATTGATACGACAGAGAACAAGAAGACGGATCTGCTTTGCGAGCTTATCGATAAGTATCGTCCGTATCTTGCGATTGTATTTTGTGGGAAAAAGGAAAAAGCAATAGAAGTAAATAAAGAGTTAGCAGAACGCGGCTATGAATGTGACGAATTACATGGAGAATTGAGCCAATCGAAACGTCAACAAGTCATGAAGCGTTTTCGTGACGCGAAGCTGCAAATCCTTATTGCAACCGACATTGCGGCACGCGGGCTAGATGTGGAAGGTGTCACACATGTATTTAGTTACGATATACCGCGGAGCACGGATTGGTATATTCATCGAATTGGGAGAACAGGTCGAGCTGGGGAAAAAGGAATGGCTATTACTTTTGTAACCCCTGATGATGTTGAAAAGCTCCAGAAGATTGAAAAAGGCATTGCGAGCAAGTTAGAGCGCCGAGATAAAGATGGCGAAACAATCATTAAACCAACGGTAAAACGGACGTATCAGCGTGGTGAAGGTAAAGCTTCTCCAGATAAAAAGAACGCTAAAGGCGGTAAAGCCCGCGGTTCAAAAACTGGCTCTGTAAAGGGCAATAGAAGTACCACGAAAGCATCAGGTAGAACGGCTGCGAAAAGCAGTTCAAGGACTGCAAAAACGTCAAGAATATCTAGAACATCAACAACACCAAGAAAACAATCATAAAGAAAACTTAGTGGCAATTATTTCGAAGCTTAGCGGCTCTTATCTCCGACGTACAAAAGTGGGAGTATCAATAACGCCGCTGAGATTAAACATGGGTATATGGAGGCAGAGTAATCAATGATAAGTACAGTAGGAATCAGTCTTCAATATGGGGGACGCAAATTATTTGAAGATGTAACAATTCAATTTACGGATGGAAATTGCTATGGTTTAATCGGTGCTAACGGCGCTGGGAAATCTACGTTCTTAAAGATATTATCTGGGGAAATTGACGCGAATAAAGGGGAAGTAATCTTACCTGCGAATTCACGCTTAGCTGTCTTGAAACAGAACCACTTCGAGTATGAAGAGGAAGAAGTATTGAAGACGGTCATCATGGGTCACCATCGTTTATTTGCAATTATGGAAGAGAAGAATGAATTGTACGCGAAGGAAAACTTCACAGATGAAGACGGCATTCGTGCTGCTGAGCTTGAAGGAGAATTCGCTGAGCTTAACGGTTGGGAAGCAGAATCAGAAGCGGCAATTTTACTATCCGGTTTAGGGATTACAGAAGACTACCACGATAAGAAAATGAAAGAGCTAAGCGGATCTGAAAAAGTAAAGGTTCTACTTGCACAGGCGCTTTTTGGTCGTCCTGATGTACTGCTGTTAGACGAGCCGACGAACCATTTAGACTTAAAAGCGATTGAGTGGTTAGAGAACTTCTTAATGAACTTTGAAAGCACTGTCATTGTAGTATCCCATGACAGACACTTCTTGAATAAAGTGTGTACCCATATCGCTGACGTTGATTTTGGGAAAATTCAATTATACGTAGGAAACTATGACTTCTGGTACGAATCAAGCCAGTTAGCATTAAAAATGGCAAGAGAACAGAACAAGAAGCAAGAAGAAAAGATTAAAGAGTTGCAAGCATTTATTGCGCGTTTTAGTTCAAACGCATCGAAGGCAAAGCAAGCAACTTCTCGCAAAAAGTTATTAGACAAAATTACCCTAGAAGACATTAAACCTTCTACTCGCAAATATCCGTACATTGATTTTAAATCAGAACGTGAAGCTGGAAATGATTTAGTGCGTGTCGAAGGAATTAGTAAAACAATCGACGGAGAAAAGGTCTTAGACAATATCTCGTTTATCGTGAATAAGGGAGATAAAATTGTTCTTACAGGTCCTAATGAATTAGCGAAAACAACTCTGTTCAAAATCCTTATGGGTGAAATCGAACCAGATAGTGGTACATTTACTTGGGGGATTACGACCACAAGAGCATATTTTCCAAAGGATAACTCGGAATATTTCGAGGGCGTGGATTTGAACTTAGTGGATTGGCTACGACAGTACTCAAAGGATCAGTCAGAGAATTACATCCGTGGTTTCTTAGGCAGAATGCTATTCTCTGGGGAAGAAGCACTTAAGAAAGCGAGTGTCCTTTCTGGAGGAGAAAAAGTACGTTGCATGCTCTCTCGAATGATGAATAGCGGAGCTAACGTATTGCTATTGGATGAGCCGACGAACCATTTAGATCTAGAATCAATTACAGCCTTGAATACGGGCTTAACAAAGTTCAATGGGACACTTTTCTTCACATCCCATGACCGTCAGTTTATTGAAACGATTGCAAATCGCATAATAGAAATCACGCCAAAAGGAATTATCGACAGACAATGCTCGTATGAAGAGTTCCTAGGGAATGATGATTTACAAAAGCAGTTACAATCGATGTACCAGTAATAGCTAAATCTCAAAAATCAAAACGCAACTCTTAAGATTCAAAACTCAAGATTCAAAACTCAAGATTTAAAAATAATAAAGGGCTAGGCAGTTCGCTATTCTATATAGTGGATGCCTGGTCTTTTTGTGCGTCACGGCATCTAAAGCATTTACCGCGCTTTTTATCACATTCATTAGGAGGAATTTCTATAGAAAATGAAGAATATATGTAGTAAACAAGTATGGCAAGTAGGGTTAACTATGGAACAAACGTATCAGGCAATTGTGATTGAAGATAATCAAGATACAGGGGAACTGATTGTACGAGCTCTTGCTAAATCGGGTATTCAGACCATTCACTTTTGTCGATACTAAGGGTGCCATCGATATCTGTCCGAAACGATAATGCTCTCGAAACTCATGTGCGGTTATATAACGTAAGAAGTAAGGTCATACTTATTAGGAGGCGCTAAATGAAGGTTGAAGGAGTCATCTTAGCTGCAGGTCTTTCGAGTCGAGCCATCGTGTACAAGATGGAACTTGACTTTGGTGGTAAAACTCTGATTGAACGGAGTATTGAGGCGATTTATGATCTGTGTGACCAAGTAATCGTCGTCGGTGGGTACAAGATTGAGGTCATTAGAGAGTTAACGAAAAGGTTTTCCAGGGTGAAAGTAGTAGAGAACCCTGCATATGCAAAAGGTATGTTTACTTCAGTCAAGGCGGGCCTAGTGGCAACAACGGCAGAGAAAGTGCTGTTTACTCCAGGAGATTACCCGTTGATAACCCCGAAGACATGTGAGATAATGTTACATAAAGAGGGAGAGGTCGTCGTTCCTTTATGGAAAGGGAAGAAGGGACATCCGATTGTATTACGCCGGTCACTTATCAATGAAATTTTATTGGAACCGGATGACTCCAATTTGAAAGCAATTTTACGGCGCAAGATAGCTGCTTTTGTGGATGTAAATGACCCTGGTATACTCATCGATATTGATACCATGAGTGACTATAACAATATCATAGAACGGTATAAAGATTTCTTTCAGCATAAATAATTGCGTGCAGCAAGAGGAGAGACGAAGATGACGGTACGAACATATAGTTCATGTATTAGCAAACCGATTCCGAAGCTGGATAATCATTCGAAATTAAGTGGGTCAGCAAACTATGTTGCTGACTTATGCTTTGAGGGCATGTTATTTGCAAAGACAATTCGATCAACAAAAGCGAAAGCTAGAATTATGCATGTAGAAATTCCTCCATTGCCTGAGGGCTATTATGTGATTGATCGACACGATATCCCTGGGAAGAACATTGTTAAGATGATCTATGAGGACCAACCGTTTCTAGCGAATGAAATTGTCAACTATGTAGGGGAGCCGATTCTCTTAGTTGTCGGTCCTGATAAAGAGAAGATACTTTCCATTACGCAAGCGATTACTATTATTTATGAGGAATTACCAATGGAGCAAGCGCCATTTGTCGAATATACCTACAAGAAGGGTAATGTTGACACGATATTTGGTGATGCTTCATATGTGATAGAAGATGAATATAAAACGGGTTATCAGGAACAATTATATATCGAACCCCAGGGCGTTATTGCAGTGCCAGAAGGGGGCCGTATGTACATTTACGGTAGCTTGCAATGTCCGTATTATGTAAAAGATGCTGTAGCCCAAGGATTAGGGTGGGAAGGCGATCGAATTTCCGTCAATCAAACAGTCATTGGTGGAGCGTTTGGCGGAAAAGAGGATTATCCATCGATCATTGCAGGTCATGCGGCATTTGCTGCGCAAAAGACTGGCAAGCCTGTACAGCTGATTTTCGATAGAAATGAAGATATCATTTCGACGCCAAAGCGACATCCGTCTGTGATCCGATATAAGACAGCCATTAATGAACGAAAACAGATTTTAGGCATGGTTGTTGAAGTGGAAATCAATGCCGGCGCATATTCAGGATTATCGAATGTCGTATTGCAGCGCTCAATGTTTGCTGTCACTGGTGTATACGACATTCCGAACTTATATGTAGAAGGTAAGGCGATGCGGACCAACACTGTACCTTCTGGCGCATTCCGCGGTTTTGGTGCACCGCAATCTTTCTTTGCAATCGAGCGGCACATGGACAATGTTGCACGGAAGTTATCGATTGACCCTTTAGAGTGGAAGCAGAAGTATATGGCGAAGCAAGGGGGTTCTACGGCGACGGGAGGAACCTTTATCGATCCTATCAAGCTACCAGAAATGATAGAGATGGTCGATCAAATGGCGAACTACTCTAGCAAAAGAAAGAGTTATGAGCAGCAAAATGACAGAGTATGGCGTGGGGTTGGCATGTCGTTATTTTTACATGGCTGCGGTTTTACGGGTAGTGGAGAACAAGACTACATTAAGGCAAAGGCCAAGCTACGTAAGAGTGCAGACGGTACAGTAGAGATACTGGTTGCAAATGTGGACATGGGACAGGGGTTAAAAACTACGTTTTCCAAAATTGTTGCCCAAGCATTGGAACTACCAATTGAACAAATAATTTATGAGAATCCTAACACAGATCGTGTGCCGAACTCCGGACCTACAGTTGCATCACGCTCTATTATGATTGTCGGAGGATTACTAGAGCGAGCAGCAATAGAGTTAAAGGAACGTTGGAATGAGTCAGATATCGTAGAAGTGATGAAACAATATCGCCAGCCGGAGCACATTCGTTGGAACGATGCTAAGTTTGAAGGAGATGCGTATCCCACATATTCTTGGGGAGTCAATGTCGTAGAAGTAGAAGTCGACCCTGTAACCTATGAAGCTACCACAAAAGGGGTATGGGGAGTTTATGATATAGGTACGGCGATTGATGAACGAATTATTATGGGACAAATCGAAGGTGGAGTCGTACAGGGGCTAGGATATGCATCAATTGAAGTGATGAAGGAAAAGCAAGGTCAACTTTTACAAAAAAGCATGACTGACTACAAGGTGCCAACCGTCAAAGATGTACCAATCATAGAAAGCAAATTGATAGATAACTACTATGGGGCAGGGCCTTTCGGAGCGAAGGGTGCAGGGGAATTAACTTTGATTGGAGCGGCCCCGGCATATGCTCAAGCTGTAGAACAAGCGATAGCAAGACACGTTACACAAATCCCTATCACGCCGGAATATATCATGGAGGTTATAGAAGATGAAACTGCCGATACAGATCTCAATTAACCAACAGCAAATGACGCTACATGTGGACCCATTGAAACGGTTAATCGATGTATTACGTGAGGAATTAGCGCTTATGGGTACGAAAGAGGGTTGCGGTGAAGGGGAATGTGGTGCTTGCTCTGTATTTGTGGATGGTAAATTAGTGAATGCTTGTCTAATGCTGATGGGGAACCTTGACAAGGCAGAAGTCCTTACCATCGAATGGTATAAGCACACGGAGCGGTACAAAATCCTTGAAACAGCATTTGTGGAAGCAGGAGCAGTACAATGTGGCTTTTGTACACCTGCTATGATTATGGCGGCAGAAACGTTATTGAAGATATGTGCGAAACCAACGAAAGAACAAATTAGAGATGCAATCTCAGGCAACATTTGTCGTTGTACAGGATATAACATGATTGTCGAGGCGATTTACCAAGCAGGACAAAAGGGGGAATTCGCATGGAAGTAACGGAGCTACGAAGCCACTTACCGAGAACCCTAGCGGAAGCACTAACGATTCGTAAAAATTGTAGTGCCATTCCTTTTGCTGGTGGAACGGATGCGATCGTTCAACGACGTACTTGGGCTGGAGTGCCTGTGCAATTCCAGGCAGATGTGCTGTTCTTGCAGTATATACAGGAGTTAACAAAGATGGAGATAGAAAAAGGGCAGATTCAGATTGGCGCTATGGTAAAGCTAGCGGATTTAGCAGAGTATGTACTTGCAAATCCGCACCTTCTACCGCATGTGTTAGCCGAGATCATTCAAGAGATGGCATCCCCCGCAATACGCAATATCGGTACAATTGGCGGGAATATTTGCAACGCCTCCCCGGCGGGCGATTTATTTCCATTTCTGTATGCTATGGATGCGCAGGTTGAAGTTCAATCGTTGGCAGGTACACGAGTTCTGCCTATTAATGAATTCTGGCAAGGCCCGCGGAGAATCCAATTAGCATCCGATGAACTACTGACGAAGGTGATAATTCCGTATGCAGGTAAAGCAACTTATGAAGTTGAGGCGGGTTCTGCGTATAGAGAAGATTGGACAGTTCAATACTATAAAAAAGTCGGTACAAGGAAAACGGAGACCCTTTCCAAGCTTTCGTTCCTAGGGCTAATGAAGCTATCGGACAATGGGCAGATGATTGAAGATGTGCGCATTAGCTTTGGTGCCGTTGCGCCTGTCGCAGTGCGGTCGATTGCAATCGAACAAGGTCTCATTGGTCTATCGGTAGCACAAGTGAAGGATCAGTTGGACAGCATATTGAATCAGTATGAACCTTTAATTGCACCAATTGATGATCAACGCTCTACTGCAGCATATCGGAAAAAGGTAGCTTTACGTATTTTACGACACTTCCTTAAGGAGCTATAGATGTTAAGAACAGAGAATACTCATCTTCTCAAAGGGAACTTTATTTATACACCCACATCCCAAGAAATACAGTATTTCGAAAATGCTTACTTAGTCTGTGTAGAGGGCATTGTTCGTGGTATTTATCAGTCTAGCGATGAATTACCAGAGTCAGTTAAGGACTTGCCAATAGAGGATTATTCGAATCACTTGGTGATTCCTGGATTTGTTGATTTGCATGTACATGCTGCCCAATACTATCAACGGGGAATTGGACTTGATAAAGAATTGATTGCTTGGCTGGAAGAGTATACGTTTCCTGGTGAAGCGAAATTTGCAGATGAACAATATGCAGAGCAGGTGTATCACGAGTTTATCACACAACTACTGCGTCAAGGGACGACCCGCGCAAGTATTTTGGCGACGATTCATAAGCATAGCACGGATTGTTTATTTCAGATTGCAGAAGACATCGGCATGCATGCGAGAATTGGCAAAATCAACATGGATCAAAACTGTCCAGAGTTTCTCCGCGAGACTACAGAACAATCGTTAATCGACACGGAGGAACTGATACTTGCCCATGGGCAGAATAAGTATGCGAAACCAATCATCACACCGCGTTTCGTGCCAACCTGTTCGGCGGCATTGCTGCAAGGACTTGGCGAACTTGCTAAGCAATATCAAGTGCCAATCCAATCTCATTTGTCAGAAAATCGTGATGAAGTCCGTTGGGTGAAAAGTCTATATCCAAATGCGGTATCTTACGGTCATGTCTATCATCAATTTCAGTTGTTCGGACATAATCCTACATTGATGGCCCATGGTGTATATCTTGAGGAGCAAGAAATTGCGCTAATGAAGGAACAACAGGTTATGATAGTGCATTGTCCAGAAGCGAATTTGAATTTAGCAAGTGGCATTATGCCAGTAAAGAAATTGCTTGAGCAAGGGCTAGCGATTGGACTTGGAAGTGATGTCGGTGCAGGGCATAACCTATCTATGATGAAAATTATGGTTCAAGCCATGCAGAGCTCGAAGGCTTTACAAGCGGTACAGAATCAATTAACAGACCAAGCAACGAAGGTAGCACTTTCGCTGTCAGAAGTCCTGTATATGGCTACAAAGGGGGGGGGGCGCTTCTTTGGGAAGGTTGGTAGTTTTGAAGAAGGATATTGCTTTGATGCCATTGTAATCGATGACCGTAATTTAGGGCCCCAGAACATTCCATTGTCGGACCGATTACAAAGGCTTGTGTATATAGGAGATGATCGTAATATCGTGCAACGGTTTATCGATGGAAGAGAAGTGCGGATTTAAGCTGACATCTATTCGGTAGATTCGCAAGGATCAGTTTAATTGGTCCATAACTTCATTCACCCAATCAATTGCTTCGAGGTAAATATCAGGAAGCTCCTGATTCTGAATTGGAATAGTCGCTATTAAAGCTGACAGGTGATGCCAGTCGGCTTTTTCTATTGTCAAAATAATGTCTAAGATAGTACGGAACTGATTTTCTTTTCCTAGTAGACAGTCTTTCACATCTTCTGATAGTGGAAGATCACTGATAGCCTCTTCCATCGGTTTTTGTAGCAGCACATGGACCATCGACAATAATCCCATTAAAAAACATTCGGATTTCCTTTTCTGCAAGTTTATTTTTGACGATAGGGACTCAGCTATTCTGGCCCGGATTAAGCACGAAGTAATCATTTCGTTTGAAGAATGATTGGCTAAATCTTTTAGTGCTATAATGGAGACCCATTTACGGATTTCGCGTAGACCTAGCAACACAACGGCATGTTTAATCGATGTAACGGTGCTTTTGAGTCCAAAGGCAGCAGAATTTATAAGTTTTAATAACTTGTAAGAAAGGGATAAGTCTAATTCTATATTTCTTGCGATACGATCAACGTCTGGCTCTGATGCACTTAATTCTTGGAGAAGTTGAAGGTAGCGGAAATTGCTCACTGGCACATCGCTACTGGTTAAGATAACAGGCTTACTGAAAAAATATCCTTGGAAGAATGTAAATCCCATCGATAGAGCTTGTTGAAATTGCTCTCGAGTTTCCACTTTTTCTGCAAGAAATTTGACCTTCCTAGAGCTAAGGCTGCGCACGATATGGAGACGATCAAGTGCTGATGTACTGAGGAAATCAATTTTTACAATGTCCGCCACTTCGACTAATGGGTATAACCTTTTTTGTAGGACAAAATCATCAAGGGCAATCGTATAGCCATGCTCCTTAAGTTTCTTACATACTGCAATGATTTCATCCGTTGGCTCTACGTTTTCAAGGATTTCCACAACAACATGTTCATGTGGGAACAAAAAAGGAATCTCTTTAATGAGTAGATTTTCGGTAAAATTAATAAAACACTTCTTACGGTTCGATATGCGGTCGATTCCAATATTTAAGAAGCTATTGATAATGACATCTGTAGTCGCTTGATCACCATTGACGTTATCATAAAAGTTGTCTTCTCCACTACGATATAACAATTCGTAGGCAACTACCTCTTCTTTTTCTGTAAAGATTGGCTGCCGTGCGACAAATACGTTCATAGGCTGTACACCTCGTATACTCAAGATAGTTCAAGATATTAAAAGATATTAAAAGATTTTTTTAAGATATTCTTACTATAACATAGCTATTGGTTCAAGCGTTGAAACTGAAAGGTTCTGTTGGCGTAAAGCGGTATAGATGCGGCAATCACGAAGATTCCGAACAAAAGCATAGAAAAGGACAGTCCAAGATAACTCCCAGTAATTCCGAAAATCAATGAGCCACTAGCTACGGAAACATCGATTGTACTTTCTTGAATTGATAAAGCCGTTGCTCGTAATTCCTCTTTTACTAAATCTACTAGCCATGCAATGAGAACCAACAAACCACCAGAGAAACCAAAACCAGCAAACATACTACTTATAAATAGTGAGACTGGAGCATAAGGTAGAGTAAAAAAAGCAAGGAAGCCTAGTCCGAACAGGATCATACAAGGCCAGACGACTATCAATCGCCCAAAGCGATCGGATAATTTTCCAACAGAAAGATTGGCAACAATCCCGGCAAGCGCGAAATATGTAAAAAATACTCCAGGGTTTTGTAATTGAGTCACACTAGAAATATAAATCGCGGCAAAGGTTAACAATGCTCCGTATCCAGTAGACAATATGGCGATACCGAGATACACAGGGTATGTGTTCGGTTGCTTTAAAACTGTTTTCATCCACTGTAAGGAATGTAGTTCTTGTGACCTTTGCGCTGGCCTGGCAGTAAGGATTGAAATGAAGAAAACACCAATTAAGCCGATAGCAAAGCTAGCAAGAAACCAAGTAGTATAACCCCATTGATTGATAATCCAATATCCTAGCGCAGGTCCTAATAGCAGACCGAAGGAATGAACCGTACGATACACGCCTAAGTATACTCCTAGCTTTGCGGGAGGCGCTATGTCAGAAACAAAGGAACTGCCACTCGAAAAGAATGCAGCTAGCCCAATGGCGTGATAGACGCGGGCTAAAGTTAATGTCGTAAAGTCATAGCTAATCGCAAATAACAGTGGGGCAGTAGCAAAAGCAATCCCACTAATTAATAAAGGAAGCTTCCTGCCGTGGCTATCTGCCATAGGCCCGAGATACATTCGCAGAATGACAGCAGCCAAAAAATATATCGTTGCTTGTAAACCAGACAAGAATTCATTGCCACCAATAGTTAATAAATATTGAGGGAGAATGATGACAGAAGATGAAAAATTCATCATAAAACTTAAAGTAGCCATTAGGAAAAAACCAAGATTAAAAAAATGCCTCTTAGACTGTGTCAAAGATGATTCACCTCGTATAGGAATCATTGTAACAAGTTTGTACTTTAAATTCCACTGTTTTCCTATTCGGAACATTCTTTAGTAAAAAGCATAGGAGAAAGTTGACATTTTATTTTAAAGGTGATTTAATAAATATAAGGCGTATGTAGGTACATAACCGAAAGAAACGCTTATCAATTTTTTGGAGGTTTTATCGTAATGCAAAAAGGTAAAGTTAAATGGTTTAATGCAGAAAAAGGTTTTGGTTTCATCGAAGTTGACGGAGGAAGCGATGTATTCGTTCACTTCTCAGCAATCACTGGTGACGGTTTCAAGTCTTTAGACGAAGGTCAAGAAGTTGAGTTTGAGGTTGTTGAAGGACAACGCGGACCTCAAGCTGCTAACGTTGTAAAGTTATAATTTGAAACTACAATAGTGAACTCGAAAACGACCTTTTATGGGTCGTTTTTTTCATGTAGTTTATTAATTGTTTGATAGGATTCCATGGCATTCCATTGTCTAAAAAACAACAATCAGGTAGAATGAAAATATCAATGGAATGATGTAATGGATTAGATTGCATCCAATATCAGATAATTATAGAAGAGAAACGTGGTGTAGCCAATGCAATATATACAGTACAATCCAATGCATTATAAGGTACGCTTTTTAATCGTTGGACTTTTGATTTTTGCTCTCTTAATCATTCCTTCGCCACTGGTTTATGGTGCACAACCCGCAGACCCTAAGTCGTTCCCTGTCATGAATCAGCATCCAGAATTGCCAACGGGTTGCGAAGCTACGGCAGCAACGATTTTGTTCCATTACCATGGAAAGCTTGTATCTAAAGCCGAAGTGGCTCGGAAGATTCCAGTAGAGCCTGTGCCGCAGACGATTGGCGATAGAGCTGTTGGTGGCGACCCGAAGAAGGGTTTTGTAGGAGACCCATTTAGCTCCAGTGGGTTTGGTGTGTATCATCAACCAATGGAAGCATTACTTAACGAATATTTCCCAGGGAAAGTTGTGAATCTTTCGAAAGAGCCTTTTCAATCCGTACTGGAAGAAGTACGTAAAGGTAACCCAATGATTATATGGGTAACGATTGGATTAGCGCCGACAGAGATTTCGCATTTTTGGTGGACTGAAGAAGAGCATCTAATTCAATGGAATAAGAATCTGCATACCGTAGTATTGTTCGACTATGATGAGAATTTTGCATATGTGAGTGACCCTTACACTGGGAAGATAGAATCTTATCCGAAGAATCTTCTGGAAAGACGTTGGCTTGACTTAGGTAGTAGAGCCATTGGCATTGATTTAAATCGACAACCATCAGATGTAAGCCCTGGCCAGGATGGGACGAATAATAGTGGTAATATTAGCAATACTGATTACGAGCTTGAGCGCCAGAGAATCGTGAAAGAAGCACAGTTAAAGAAAGATCCTAAACTGCAAGCGATTGAACAAGCTGCACAAGAAGGGTCTAAACCGAAGAGTAAGCTTCCGTTGTGGTTGTTTATTGGAGCGGCGGCAATCTTGCTCATTTCATCAACGATTTTGTTAATCATTACATTGAAAAACAGAAAAACCGCTAAACAAGAAGTGGCGCCAACAAAGGAAGAAGATTAATAAGCAAAAACGACTCGCTATGAACTGCACCCCAATTGTTAGACAGACCTAATAATTGGAGGTGCAGTTTTTATTATTTTACCTTGTATGCAATTATAGAATCACCTTGTGTCCTTAGAACTTGGTGTTGTCGGTTTTTTATCGGAGTTGCAGAGACGCTACTCTGTTGCCGGTCTCTTATCGAGTACTGGATTCATAAAGAATAACAGGCCGCCGGCAATGAGGCATAGTACGGATGCAACCATAAAAGCATCTAAAAGATCAAAGTACGTGGCTAATATTGGGCCAGCAAAGGCAGCAAGCCCATACGCTTGATACACAATTCCATAATTCATACCCAGATTTCTAGTACCATAATAGTCAGCTGTCTTTGACGGGAATAACGCGAGGAATCCGCCGAAAAAGAAGCCAACTAACGATACATTAATTAAAAATGAAAAATATGTAAGCTGAACCGAATTCATGTATAGCATAACGAGAGCGGTCAATAAATAGATAAGGGTAATCGTAAACTTTCGCCCTAGGCGATCGGAAATGATGCCCCAAATAATTCTTCCTGCTGCATTTAACAATGCGATGGTGATAATCGCGTTCCCTGCCGTGCTGGCATCTAGCCCTACCAACGTAACCCCAATATCAACGGCAAGACTAATGACGAGTAAGCCAGTCATACACCCGATGAAATAAATAATCCAAATCATGTAGAACTGATGAGTCTTCAACATTTCCACCGTTGTATACTCTTGTTTGATAGTGATAGCAGTAGAGTTCCTACCGTCTGGTACGAAGTCAACCGGTGGGTTTACTAAAAACTGTGAGCCAATCACAATGGCGATGGCATAGATAATGCCGAGATAGAGGAACGTGTCCATAACCCCTACATTTTCAATCAAGCTAACAATGATCGGTTTGAACAGCAAACCGCCTGCACCAAATCCTGCTACGGCAACACCTGTAATCAGTCCGCGCTTGTCAGGAAACCATTTCACGCAGGTTGCTAGTGGACAAACATAGGCAGCGCCAATCCCTGCTCCACCTACAACGCCATAATAAAAGTACAATTGATAAATCGACGTAGCAGTACTTGCGAGTAACAATCCAACACCAAGTAAGATTCCCCCACCCATTGCCACAAGACGTGGACCAATACGATCCTGCAGCTTTCCAGCTATAATAGTGAAAAAGGCAAACGTAGCTATCGTAATCGAAAACGTTAATACAACATCTTCGCGATTCCAGCCAAATGCCTCAACGAGGGGCTTGTTGAACAAACTCCATGCATAAACTGCACCTAAACACAATTGAATGAGTACAGCGCCAAAAACTACACTCCATCGATTTCTGATTTTAGTCATCTTTAGTCTCCTCTTGATGCAAAGGCTTTGGGCCTTACATATAATGCCTTTGCAATTATACAAAAAAGTTGGAAAAAGGAAAAGAGATTCCATTGATTTTTTCTAGAAAGTAAGGTTATAATGTTTTTTATTTACTTCTACTACATTTGTTTAACTGTAGTAAACGTGCAAGAGTCGTATGAATAACAAAATAAATAAAAAATATTAACTCATATAATAGTGGGGATATGGCCTGCGAGTTTCTACCAGCTACCGCAAATAGTTGACTATGAGTGAAATGATTGATTTTTAAGTGTATGATTATTTGTCATCGAGACTTAGAATGATGTCTTTTTCACTTTTGAAAAGGGACATGCATGCTGGGTCTTTTTCAATATCTGTTTTTACTAGTTTTCCAATGGAAACCATAATTATTAGGGAAAAATCACAAGACGTGGGGAGAAACGCATGAAAATATTACAAGAGAAAATTCTGCAGGACGGTATTGTTTTATCGAATGATGTGTTGAAGGTAGATTCCTTTCTGAATCACCAATTAGATCCGTTTTTAATGGCGGAGATTGGAAAAGAGTTTGCGTCAAAAGTAAAGTCAGGAAAAAAGATAACAAAGATTCTAACGATTGAGGCATCGGGAATTGCGGCAGCACTGATGACGGGCATTGAATTGGGTGTTCCTGTAGTGTTTGCAAGAAAAAAGAAATCAATCACGATGTCTGACCAGAATTATGTAGCGCAGGTATACTCTTTCACTAAGCAAGAATCAAGCGATATCACTGTCTCTAAAAGGTTCATTACACCAGAGGACCATGTATATATCATTGATGACTTCCTCGCACGGGGGGCAGCCTCTTTAGGCCTTGCTTCCATCGTGGAACAAGCAGGGGCAAGTCTAGCTGGAATCGGTATTATCATCGAGAAAGCCTTCCAAGAAGGCGGTAACAAGCTAAGGGAAGCAGGCTATCCTGTATATTCTTTAGTAAGAATAAAGAGCCTGAAAAATGGCGTAGCAGAATTTATGGAGGAGGAAGAGAATGAGTAAGCAAGTCAATGTACATTATCCGTGGTTTAAGAAACAGGATACGGACGCGTTTTTTGCTTTGTTCCAAAATAACTTAGCAAATTTCGTAGTCATCGCTACGGCTATGTTAGGCATGGGGTTCCCGGCAGAAATCGTATTTGGTAAGGTGATTCCGGGGGCAGCAGTAGCGGTAATTGTAGGGAATTTATATTACGCGTATTCGGCGAACCGCCTAGCGCAAAAAGAAAATAGAGCAGATGTTACGGCACTATCCTATGGGATAAGTACTCCTGTGATGTTCGTGTTTCTATTTGGGGTTCTACTTCCAGCGAAAAACCTTACAAACGGTGATTTTGATTTGGCGTGGAAAATTGGTTTAGCAGCATGTTTCTTAAGTGGTCTGATTGAAGTATTAGTTAGTGCTTCAGGAAAATGGTTAAAAGATAACCTTCCTAGAGCAGCAATTTTAGGAGCATTATCTGGTGTTGCCCTTACATTCATTGGTGGGGAAATGTTGTTCAAAACGTTAGATATGCCGATTATTGGATTATTAGTGTTAGCAATTATACTTGTAGGATTATTAGGAAAAGTATATATGCCGTTTAAGATTCCGGCATCATTATTTGCAATTGTAGTAGGTACTGCGTTAGCGTACTTATTAGGAGCAGCAGACACGAGTAAGATTCAAGCAGGACTTGACCAAGTAGGTTTTTACCCAATGCTACCAACGTTTGCTGTATTTACAGGATTTGAGTATTTATTCGGAGCTTTGATTGGGTTACTGGCTGTGATTCTGCCGATTACCCTTTACAATGCGATTGAAACTATGAATAACGTGGAAGCGATGGCGGCAGAGGGAGATTCATATGACGTCAGAGAGTGTCAAGCAGTAGATGGCGTAGGTACTATGGTAGGAGCATTATTTGGTGGCCCGTTCCCGACAACTGTATATATCGCATCTGTTGGTTCGAAATGGATGGGAGCAGGTCGTGGATATAGTATTTTAAATGCTTTAGTGTTTGGTCTGACCGCTATGTTTGGCTTAATCGCAGCAATGTCAGCAATCATTCCTATCGCAGTTGTTGCACCGATTCTAGTATTCGTAGGTGTGTCGATGGTTGCGACAACGTTCCAGAGCAATGCAACGAAGTATTATCCGGCAGTCGTAATTGCTGCCTTACCGTATTTTGCAAATTATATTATGTCGAGGTTCAACACGGCGGCAGGAGAAGCAGTGAATAATATTTCTTCAGGGCTTGTACCATTAGGCCAAGGGGCAATGTTCACGGGTATTATCCTAGGTGCCATCACTGTATTCATTATCGATCATAACTTTAAGAAGGCAGCAATATTTAGTGTAATAGGTGCGGGATTATCCTTTATCGGATTAATGCATGCGCCGAAGTTAGCGATAGGGGCGGCTAACGATTTTACCATTGGATATATGATTATGGCAGTATTCTTCTTATACTTTACTTTGAAAAAGCCAGAGCATTTCCAAACAACATCACCACAAGTTGATAAAAGTAGCTATACAGAAGTTGAATAAACATAATTAAGATGAATAATGAGTTATAAGTAATAAAGCTATAACGAGAACTTGGGTAAATAAAAAGGTAGAATAATACACGGTATCAAAAACAAAGTAACAAAACAAAAAACAAGGACAAAGTGCGAATGCTAAACGCTTTGTCCTTGTTTTCTGTCGATTAGTATATAATTACCACTCGTTTAATTGTCTCTTAGAATATTACCAAGTATCTGAATGCACGCGAGCATCGTTATATCGATCTGCAGGAGGCTTAGTCTCCGCTGGGTGTCCAATTGGAATGACTGCTAAAGGAATCACATGCTCAGGAATATTCAGCAATTTACGGAAATCCTCTGCTTTTGCAGATTCTTCTGGATAGATACCGACCCATACTGCACCTAGACCTAAATCTTCTACAGCAATCAAGATGTTCTGAATCGCTGCAGAGCAGTCCTGAACCCAATACCCCTTATAGCGTTCTATTGTAGGATCACCACATACCACAATTGCTAACGGAGCATCCTTCATCATGTTGGAATACGGATGAATCTTCGGAATTTCGTTAAGGATTGAGCGCTTTCTAATCACAATAAAATGCCACGGCTGCTGATTGCCGGCGGAAGGCGCACTCATAGCTGCTTTTAGGATGGATTGCACGTCTTGCTCTGAAACATCCTGCTTTGTGTATTTTCTAATACTTCTTCTCTTTAAAATAGCCTCCATATGTATTACCTACCTTCCTTTGTGTACTTATTATCATTATATGAAATACTAGAGTATACGTAAAATAATTATGTGTATTTTAGAGCGTAATCTAGAGTTATCAGATCGGACTTATAGTATAATATGACTACAAGTTTCTTTACATTATTATTTCAATAGAAGGGTGATTGCCTATATGAAAAAAATTATTATCCTCGACCCGATTAAAATGGCACGTGACCGTGTACGCGCAATCACGGATAAGCATCAACACTTATTATTAGAGGCGGAAAATGTAACGCGTTTCTTTGATTTACTAACAGAGACTCGGTATGATGTGGACCTCGTCATTGTTGATGTGCAGGTAGAAGAAAATGGTTTTGATGTCATTTCCAAGCTAAAAGAAAAAAATCCTCTCGTCCCAGTGGTAGTCGTTACAGGCGAAACCAACCGAAATGCATTTATAAAAGGCATTCGCGCTGGTGCGGAAGATTATATATTAAAACCATATGAAGACTTCGTTTTGGAACAGAGAATCGTTAAGATTTTGGGTACTATTAATCAGTCTTTAGATACCTTTGCTCAATCGGTTCAAGCGGTGAATCTTTCACTCGATCAATACTTGCGTGGAGAGATTCGAAAGGCTCAAAAGGCAAATATTTCATTATCGATAGTCTTAACAACATTTTTTGCTACACAGATGGATTATAACGACAAAGTTGAACAAAAATATCGTAAGCGCAGTTTATATTTGTATGAACAGTTGAAAAAAGTATTTTGGGAAACTGATATTTTTCTTCCTTACGGTTCCCAAACATTTATTGGTATCTTCCCTTTTTGTGATCCTGAACACACGCATATCGTCAATGATAAAATTCATGCTAAATATCTGGAAATACTAGAAATTAATGAACAATATCGAGAGTTTGCCGTAGAAAATTCATGGGTTTCTTTTCCAGAGGATGGAACCACACGTGAGAATCTCCTTGATACGCTCATTGAGAGAGCTACAAACGCAATGCGAAATAGGAAACATAGGTCAATTATATAAACCAATAATAGAATATTCAATCAATTGTGTATTTTTGGAATACTCTTTTAAATTGCATTTTCTCCTTTTTTATGAAGAATATATAGTATAGGACATTTTAACATATTAAATCATCAACGAATGAAAGGGAGAAGAAAATGCAAAAATTTGGTTTATTGCCGAGGTTGATTCTTGCAATAGTTCTGGGTATCGCTTTAGGGGCTTACGCACCAGAGTTTATTGTGCGTATTCTCGTTACGTTCAATGGCATTTTTGGTAGCTTTTTAGGATTTATTATTCCTTTAATCATTTTAGGATTCATTGCTCCAGGTATTGGGGAGCTAGGAGCTCGTGCAGGGAAAATGCTAGGTATTACAGCAGGGTTAGCTTATGCATCGACAATCATTGCTGGAACACTTGCGTTTTTCGTATCATCATTAGTTCTACCACAAATGATTGAAGTTGGTAGTTTCTTAACATCAGGAATTGCTGATGCAGAAGCGGCTAATGTAAAACCTATCATTGAGTTAGCGTTCCCTCCAATTATGGGTGTAATGACAGCTCTATTATTAGCGTTTACATTAGGACTAGGTATTGCAGCAATTCAAGGCGACACATTACGTAAGTTCATGAATGATTTCCAAGAAATTGTGAAAAAAGTCATTACAAATGTTATTATTCCGTTACTTCCAATTCATATTATGGGTATCTTTGCAAACATGACGTATGGTGGCAAAACAGCTATGATTCTATCTGTATTTGCGAAAGTTTTCGTTATGATTGTTTTATTACACATTACGTATCTATTGATTCAATACACGGTTGCTGGTTCTGTTGCTGGAGCAAATCCATTCCGTTTAATCAAAACAATGCTTCCTGCATATTTCACAGCGATTGGAACCCAATCGTCAGCGGCTACAATTCCAGTTACACTTCGTCAAACAAAGCGTAATGGTATTAACGAAGACGTAGCAGATTTTGCAGTGCCATTATGTGCTACCATCCATTTATCAGGGAGTACAATCACATTAGTAAGCTGTGCAATGGCAGTTATGCTATTGAATGATATGCCTACAACTTTTACGGCGATGTTCCCGTTTATTCTTATGCTTGGTGTTACAATGGTTGCAGCGCCAGGTGTTCCGGGTGGGGCAGTTATGGCTGCATTAGGTTTACTTGAGTCAATGCTAATGTTTGACCCGACTTTAACAGCATTAATGATTGCCTTATACCTTGCACAAGATAGCTTCGGAACTGCTGGTAACGTAACTGGGGATGGAGCATTAGCGACAATCATCAATCGTATTTCTGGCCACAAGCTGGAGAAAGTAAGCGAAGAAGTATAATACGATATCGAAGAAAAGTAAAATATAGATATTTTGGCACCGATTGACTTCATTGTCTGTCGGTGTTTTTTTTGCACCTTCTTGTCAAAAAATATTTACGCAGAAGCGATGAATATTCACTGTATATCCCTTAATAGACTTATATATAGACAGCTAAGTACGTTTAAGGGGGAGTATACTATCGCACAGATACTATCGGTTGGTTTAAGTAATCCGCCTTACGAGGTCACACAAGATACAACCAGAAGCTTTGTGAAAAGATTGTTTTCAGAGCACCATGCAGATATCGAACGTTTACTCAGCATTGTGCAAAATGGTGAGATAGACAGGAGATATGTATCGGCACCACTAGCGTGGTTTGATAAAGAGCATACCTTTGAAGAGAAGAATAAATTATTTATCGAGATGGCAACCCATCATGGAATAAAAGCCATCGATGCTTGCTTAAATGCCAAACATTTTATTCGTGAGTCCATAGGATATCAAGAGATAGATGCGATTTTCTTTATTACTAGCACGGGGATAGCAACACCAACGATTGATGCGAAGATCATGAATCATTGCGCATTCTCACAACATACAAAACGCATCCCGATATGGGGCATTGGTTGCGCGGGTGGGGTATCGGGGGTCTCTCGAGCATATGAATATTGCAGAGCATATCCAGCAGCGAATGTCTTGGTACTATGTATAGAATTATGTAGCCTAACATTCCAGAAGAACGACTATTCGAAAAGTAATTTAATTGGTGCATCGCTTTTTGCTGATGGGGCGGCCTGTGTACTTGTTTCGGGAGAGCGCTCTAAGCTAGTAGAAAGGGAAAAGAGTACACAGAATAGCACTAACAAGGCCCACCCACGGATTTTAGACACAATGTCCACCTTTATGCCGGATTCTGAAGATGTCATGGGCTGGGACGTTCGGAATAACGGATTGTACGTAATCTTCTCTAAAGATATCCCGACAATTATTCGTAGCTGGTTAAGTCCGAATGTAGAGAAATTCTTAAATCGCCACTCTTTAAAATCTGATGATATTCAGCACTTTGTAGCCCATCCAGGAGGAAAGAAAGTCATTGAAGCATACTATGAAGCTTTGTCTTTACCTTCTGATAAAACATTGCCATCACGTACGATTCTTCGAAATTACGGCAACATGTCATCGCCTACAGTGATATTCGTCTTGGAATCGATTATGAATAGTAGTGCGAAGGAAGATGATTTAGGCTTAATGCTTGCACTCGGACCAGGCTTTAGCTCAGAATTGATTTTATTAGAGTGGACCTAATAAAGAAAGTAATATTAGAATGGTATAGAAATTAAAAGGCAACACTAGGATTAAAAATTTGAAAAGGTGATCCTATGTTGTTTTTTCTTTGTCTATTCTTATTTGTAGTTTTACAGCGACTTGCAGAACTTCAACTCGCAAAACGCAATGAACGCTGGATGCTTTCCCAAGGAGCTGAAGAGTCTGGGCAAAGCCATTATCCATACATTGTAGCTTTGCATGTCTTATTTCTTGCTTCTTACTTTGTCGAAGTAATGAGTACAGGTGCTCAACGTATTACTGGGTGGTGGATTCCATTCTCTGCTTTTATGCTTGCACAGGCACTTAGAGTATGGACACTGAGGTCGTTGG
Organism: Desulfuribacillus stibiiarsenatis; assembly: GCF_001742305.1. Lineage (NCBI taxonomy): Bacteria > Bacillati > Bacillota > Desulfuribacillia > Desulfuribacillales > Desulfuribacillaceae > Desulfuribacillus > Desulfuribacillus stibiiarsenatis. The sequence continues at coordinate 98,106 of NZ_MJAT01000022.1, forward strand.
GGAAATATTGGAATACCAAAATATTAGTGCTTCCATCTGCCACACTTGTGAGCAGAGGACCATATAAATATATTAGGCATCCTAATTACTTGATTGTAGCACTGGAGATTCTTGCACTTCCTATGATTTTTGGTGCGTTTTATACGGCAGCTATTTTTACAATATCTAATGCAGCATTGCTACTATTTATAAGGATTCCAGAGGAAGAAAAGGCACTTAAAAAAGTTCGTGAAAAAAATCACGAAATTGGGTAAAAGTGTATTGTAAAAAGTGAGATTCTCTTGTATAATCTTTCTTAACAGTATGTGAATGTGAGAACATTCACAAAGTTGTACATACTATAAAGAAAACTTAGTTCAGATGGAGTTTTTACTCCACCTGAACTCTAGTTGCACTTATTTCGAAGCTTGGCGGCACTTATCTCCCGCTTATAGAAGTGGGAATATTAGTAAACGCCGCTGAGATAAGTGAGTGATTTCACGAGGTAGTAGCGGATATGATTGAGCTAGTTATCAGTCATATTTTACGAAAGCAGTTTGCTTCGCCTTAGGCTTGGTGGATGCAAAGATTTTTTAAAAATTTTAGTATAAAGGAGGTTCGGGTTGTGCAACAGTCTAACAAGAAAAGAGTTGTAATTCTAGGAGCAGGGTACGGTGGTGTAATAGCTGCACAAGGCTTAGGCAAGTTAGCTAAGAAATTAAACCTAGATATTACTTTGGTGAATAAGCACAATTATCACCAGATGGTGACAAGATTACATGAACCTGCTGGCGGCTTTGCAGAGGGTGATGAGGTACGGATTCCTCTGAAAAGGCTTGTTAACGATAATGTGAAGCTTATTAAGGATTGGGTAGAGGCTATTGATCCTGTGAATAAACAAGTAACACTAAAGGAACAAGTGGTTGCTTATGATTACTTAGTGATTGGTTTAGGGTCCGATCCAGAGTATTTTTGTATCCCAGGACTGCAAGAGCATAGCTATACGTTACGCAGCTTAAATGCAGCACGACTAATCAAGACCCAGATTGAAGGAAGTCTAGCCAAATACAAGGTCGAAAGTCAATCAGAGGAAGGTCTACTGAATATAGTGGTCGGTGGGGCCGGGTTTACAGGTATTGAGCTGTTAGGGGAACTAGCGGAATGGTTACCAGTTGTAGCTCCTAAATACGATGTAAACGTCAAAGATATTCGCCTCATCTGTGTCGAAGCAGCACCAACGGTAATGCCAGGCTTTGATGAGGAATTATCCATTAAAGCCGCAGATATTCTACGCAATAAAGGTGTGGAGTTAAAGATAGGCACTCCAGTGAAGGAAGTCACTCAAGACTACGTCATGATTGGTGATGAGAAAATACCTACGAAACTTATGATCTGGACAGGTGGAGTACGAGGTAATTCCGTACTCGAAGATTCAGGCTTTACTACACAACGCGGTAGAGCGAATATCAATGAATTTCTACAGTCCACGAACTTCGAGGATGTATTCATTATTGGTGATAGCTCGATATACTACGATGAAAACGGAAGACCATTGCCGCCAACAGCGCAAATCGCAATGCAGCAAGGCGAACATCTTGTGCACAACATTGAGCGCCTATTAACAGGGCAAGAGATGACGCCATTTGTATTCATCAATCGAGGAATCATTGCATCCATCGGTCCTAAAGAAGCAGTTGGAATCGTGTTTGGCAAGCGCGTATCAGGTCTTCTAGCGGTGTATCTGAAGCGCTTAGTACATTACCGTTATTTGTTTATCTTCGGTGGTATTCCATTGGTGATTCAGGGTTTTTTGGGGCAATTCATTCCGCAAGTGAGCATTAAATCAGATTATACAACGCTAAATGGATAGGTAATTAAATATATATGGAATAGGAACAAGGGCCAGCTTCGCATAGGCTCTTGTTTTTTGTTAAGGTTTATTTTTCTTTATGCTATAATTAGTTTAAATTAGACGGCTTGAAATTGGAGGTATGCTACATAAGTAAAGACGATATTCGTTGGATACAAAGACTTAAGAACTACCAAAAAGCCCTAGGGCAATTAGAAGAAGCTGTAGACTTAATGGCGGAACGACAGCTCAGCAATTTAGAGAAACAAGGGCTAATACAGGCTTATGAATTTACACATGAATTAGCATGGAATGTTCTGAAAGACTTTTTGACTAGTAGAGGAAATACAAATATTTATGGTTCAAGGGATGCGACGAAAGAGGCATTTTCCGTAGGGATAATTAGCAATGGCGATATTTGGATGGATATGATTAAAAGTCGCAACTTAACTAGTCGTACATATAACGAGGGGACATTAGAGGAGATTGTTCAGTCAATAAGAAATGGATATTATCCAGCATTTAAACAATTAGAAGTAACAATGGATGAATTCGCTAAGAAAGAGTTGGCTTAGATGAAATACGGATTAAAAGAGGAAGTAATCGACAATCTACTTGAAGTGATCACTGGAAATCCTAAAATAGAAAAAGTAGTGCTATATGGTTCACGTGCTAAAAATACATATCGAGTAGGGTCAGATATTGATCTAGCTTTATATGGTGAAGATATTAATGTCATAGATATCAATTTAATTTCTAATAAGCTAGACGACCTATATTTACCCTATCATATTGATCTCTCAATTTATAATAAAATTGAAAATCCTGAATTTGTCGAGCACATAAACCGTGTAGGAATTACACTATTCTCTAAAGATGATAATACTGTCATCTTATAGCAAGGAGCCCTATAATGTACGAAAATATATTGTTAATCTGTGATATGGATGGTACTTTGCTTAACAGTAAAGATGAGATAAGTAAGGAAAACATAGAGGCAATAGAAGAATTTAAAGCAAAGGGTGGTCTGTTTACGATTGCAACGGGTCGCAAAGAGTCATCGGTAATAGAATATTTACAACAAGTACCGATTAACGCTCCAGCCATTTTATATAACGGTTCGCTAATCTATGATTTTAACAACCAACAGGTGCTGTGGGAACGAGAATTGGATTATGACGTACAGGAAATCTTATTAGATATCGTCAAGAGATTCCCAAACATCGGGATTGAAATATATCAAAAGAGTAACATACGACTGATTAAGGATAATGAATATACGCAAATCCATCGTTCCAAAGAAGAGTATCCATATATCATCCATTCATTAGTCGATTTAACACCACCTTGGCGTAAGGTTCTGATTGCAGCAGAGACAGATACGTTGACGGAAATTGAGCAGTATATGATGGAACTTTTTGCGAATCAGCCAATGCCTTTTCGGATATGTCGATCGGAACGATACTTCCTAGAGTGGCTACCAACGAATGTATCGAAAGGGAAGGCCATAGAAGTATTAAAGGAGCAGTTTGGTTTTGCAAACCATAACATTATTACCGCAGGCAATGAAACGAATGACCTTGAAATGCTTGCAGAACCGAATATCGGGTTTGCTGTTGAGAACGCTCACCCAGATGCAAAGAGTGTAGCCAAATATATCTGTGCCAATCACAATGAACATCCAATTCGAGAGATTATCCATAGATTGCAAGAGGTAATACGATGAATAGCAAAAATAAGAATACAATGAATAGTAAAAAAATAGCTGTCATCGGTGGCGGGCCAGCGGGAATGATGGCTGCTGCAACGGCAGCTATTAGAGGTCTGGACGTTACCCTGTTTGAGAAGAATCATCTTCAAGATCAAGTATTACTTGGGAAAAAACTGCTCATTACCGGGAACGGCCGTTGCAATATCACAAACAACACGGACGTGAAGGGACTCATGGCTAACATTCCAACGAATCCTCGATTTTTGCACAGTGCCTTTTATTGCTTTGGCCCCAGCGATCTTATCGATATTATGAAGCGCTATGGAGTGCCAGTAAAAGTGGAAGATCGCAACCGAGTGTTACCGATGTCTGATAAATCGAAAGACGTGGTCAACGCACTAAAGCAATACATGAGTGATCAAGGGGTGAAAGTATATTTACAAGAGATCGTGTCAGTGCAAAAAGAAGCAACAGGACAACGTTTTATCCTACAGTACAAAAACCCGCTGACTAAGCAACAAGCACAAGGAATTTTTGATGCGGTGGTGATTACGACAGGCGGGAAATCCTATCCGCAAACTGGATCTACAGGAGATGGATATAAATTTGCTAAACAGTTTGGCCATAGTATTGTAACGCCGAAAGCAGCGCTTGTACCACTTGAAACATCGGATGCATGGGTGAAGAGCTTGCAAGGAGTTGCATTGCGAGATGTGGCGATTACTGTGTATAAAGCTAAGAAGGAACACGAAACGAAGGGAACTCATGAAACAAAGGGAAGTCGGGAAATCAAGGAAATCGTGTTCAAAGACTCAGGGGACATACTCTTTACCCATTATGGACTGACGGGTCCAGTAATGTATTCAGCAAGTCCCCACATGCAGGATTTTCGTGGGTACAACTATTCTGTAGAAATCGACATGTTTCCTTCTCATACAGTGAAAGAGTGGGAGCAGCAATTACTGAAAGAAATTGAGGCGAATGGGAAGAAACAGATGGCAAATGTTTTACAAGGATTGATTCCAAAGAAGATGATCCCAATCCTATTAGATGTTGCGGAGATTCATCAGGACAAAGTTGCCCATCAAATCACCCAAAAGGACAGGAAAGCAATTGTACGTTTAACGAAATCTATGGCTATCCAAATCAAACGCCTCCGACCAATAGAAGAAGCAACGGTGACATCGGGTGGAGTAGATATACAAGAAATAAATCCCTCCACCATGGAATCTAAATTAGTGGAAGGATTGTACTTTGCAGGTGAAGTTATCGATGTTGATGGGTATACAGGCGGTTTCAATCTGCAAATTGCTTTCTCTACTGGCTACATAGCAGGTCATAACATCCTGAGATAAAGCAAATTCTCTAGTTTATGCTACTAAGCAAATAGTAAAGCAAGTGTTACATTTTATCGAGCGCTTCGATTCGCTTATTAATCGGTGGGTGTGTACTAAATAACGAACTTAATTGAGATGGTTTCATCAGCGGGTTTACAATAAATAGGCTAGCAGTAGCCTCGCTGCCGATTCCGTCTCTTTTTGCTGTTTCTGGATTACTATATTGCGCAATTTTTTGTAAAGCGGAAGCTAATCCCTTCGGATAGCCTAACATCCTGGCGGCCGTGGCATCAGCAAGGTATTCCCTTGTGCGCGATACTGCCATTTGCACGAGCTTTGCAAGGAGCGGTGCAAGGATTACAGTGACAAGCCCTATAATCAAAAACGCCGGATGCCCGCCATTTCGGTTATTATTACCACCACGACGGAAAAATAAAGCCCGGGATGCAAATTCCGCAAGGTACACTAACGTACCAGCCAGCACGATGACAACGGACGAGTACAAGATATCATAGTTCTTAATGTGGGCCATTTCATGGGCAATCACACCCTCTAATTCCTCGCGATTTAATGTATTCATCAATCCGCGTGTAACAGCTACCACGCCATGTTCCGGATTCCTCCCTGTTGCAAAAGCATTGGGTACATCTGTCTCAATAACGTATGCCTTCGGGGTTGGAATGCCAGCCGCTAAAGCTACACCCTCAATTGTATGGTATAGATAAGGCTCTTGTACTTTCGAGACCGGCCGTGCATTCGTCATCCGTAGTATCATCTTGTCACTGTTATAGTAACTATAGAAGACTCCGATGCCGGAGAAGATTAAGGCAATCCCAGCAAAGGAAATGCTTGAAGCAGGGTCTAATAAATATCCGATGAAATACGCTGAACCAAGAATCAATCCTATGAAAAAGATGATAAATAGTACGGTATTTCTTTTGTTTTGACTGATTTGTTGATACATCTAAAGGTTCCCTCCATTGCTTGAAACCAAACTAGAAACTAATAGCTAAACTAGAAACTAACACGAACAGCCTTTCTTGCTTCTTCATTTTCAATAGCAAAAGAGTCAGCTGCCTGAAAGTTAAACATGTTGGCGAAGATGTTATTCGGAAACACTTGAAGGGCAGTATTATAGTCCATCACAGAATTATTGTAACGCTGTCTTGCGTAAGCAATTTTATTCTCAGTTCCCGCTAGTTCTTCTTGTAGCATCATGAAGTTCTGTGATGCCTTTAAGTCTGGATAATTTTCTGAAACGGCAAACAGTGACTTTAAAGCGCCTGCCATCATGTTTTCTGCGGCCGCTTGGTCCTTTACGCTGTCAGCATTCATGAACGCAGTACGGGCTTTGGTAACAGCTTCAAGCACCCCTTTTTCATGCTCCATATAACCTTTCACTGTTTCCACTAAATTTGGAATTAAATCAAATCGACGTTGTAGCTGTGTATCAATTGTTGCCCACGCATTTTTGACTTCATTTCTTTTAGAGATTAGTTGATTGTAAGTAAGTACTGCAAATAGTGCTAACACTAAAACTGCGCCAATTGCCCAAAACATAATACATCATCCTTCCGTATCTTCTTATACTATAGTGTGTCATATAGATAATTCTTATATTAGCAAGAGTTAATATTTTTTCCTAGTAATGATATGCACTTTAAAGCAATTATTTCCTTTTTAAATCGTGAAAAATGTATTTAAGCTAATGTTTTTTGTATGAACACTGTATAATTACTCAACCATAGAGCATTCTAAGAAAAGGAAGGAAAGGAGAGTGCTTTATGAACGGAAATAAACAAGACAAACTATTTTTAAGAGCTACAACTGTTTTAACATTGCTTAGTTTGATGATTTTATTATTTAGAAAACCACCCATGAAAGATTGGGTTATCGTTTATTTATTCAATGCCGTTACAAATGGTATTATCGATAATTTCATGACATCGTACAAAATACTCAAATATCCTGTTCGCTTTTTCCCTAATGTATTTAAAACACATGTGCTCTTCGACTTTTTAATTTATCCAACGTTCACTGTTCTTTACAACCAAGTCACCGAAAAAGATAAGCCTTTAGCCATTTTTTATAAATTACTGTACTTTACTGTTCCTATGTTTTTCATTGAATATTGGGCAGTAAAGAAAACAAACTTAATCAAATGGGAAAAGGGATGGGAATGGTATCATACTTTTATAAGCGTTACTATTAAATCACTTGTAACACGTTTTGTTATTGGCATTATAAGAAAAGTGGATCAAAAGACTCCTATGACAGACAATTTACATTAATAATATTTTATCAAAATCAGGCGATTGCTTTCAAAGTGATCGTCTTTCGCATTCTGTAAGTCTGTAAAGTGAATTAAGTATTATGAAATTGATTCAATTATGTGTTGTTTACGAAATTTTTGTAAATAATAAGAAAAGAAATAGCCAAATAAGCGTAGTTATGAGATAATAGCTAGATGTTTATGAATTTCAGGAGAAATAACATAATTTGAGGCTAAAACTGTGTATATAAACAGCAAATACAATAATAGAAGTGGAGAATCATAAGTGAAGAATCGAGTTAGAAATGAAAAGGTAAGAAATATTGCAATTATTGCCCATGTTGACCATGGCAAAACAACGTTAGTAGACCACATGTTAAAGCAAAGTGGTACTTTCCGTACGGGTCAAGAAGTAGATGACCGAGTGATGGACAGTATGGATTTAGAGCGTGAACGCGGAATTACAATCGCTGCGAAGAACTGTTCTGTATACTGGCGCGATGTAAAAATAAACATTTTAGACACACCTGGTCACGCCGATTTTGGCGGAGAAGTGGAACGTGCATTGAAAATGGTAGATGGAGCAATTCTATTAGTAGATGCTTCAGAAGGCCCATTGCCACAAACGCGTTTCGTATTAAAAAAAGCATTGGAAGCGAATCTTCGTATCATCGTATGTATCAATAAGATTGACCGAAGTGATGCGAGGCCAGAAGAAGTATTAAATGAAATTTACGACTTATTTATAGATTTAGATGCGTCTGAAGAGCAATTGGAATTCCCAATTCTATATGCGATTGGCGTAAAAGGGCTTGCACAACATTCATTAGAAGAGTCGAATGATAATCTACATCCGATATTTGATACGATTGTGGAAGAAGTTCCAGCGCCTTCATATAATCCAGATGAGCCATTCCAAATGCTGGTGACAAACCTAGATTATTCTGAATACCTTGGTCGTTTAGCAATTGGCCGCGTATTCCATGGGAAAGTACAGGGTAATGATCAATTAGTGTGCATTAGTGATAAAGGGGAGCAAATTCCTCTTCGTATATCAAAGCTACAAGTATATGATGGCTTAAAGCTATTAGAAGTGAAAGAAGCAGACGCTGGGGACATCGTAATTCTTGCTGGGATTGAGAATGTTAAGATTGGTGATACAATCGCTAACAAAGAAACCCCTAAGGCATTACCAAGAATCACTGTGGACGAGCCAACGGTATCGATGTTATTTACAATTAACACTTCCCCGTTATCAGGGAAGGAAGGTAAAATTGTACAAGGTGCAAAAATCCGTGAACGCCTTTACAAAGAGACTTTACGTAATGTTGCAATTAAAGTTGAGGATACGGATGAGCGCGATAGCTTTATCGTGAAGGGCCGTGGTGAGCTGCAAATGGCAATCATCATTGAGCAAATGCGCCGTGAAGGATTTGAATTTACAGTTGGAAGACCAATCGTAATATATAAGCATGAGAACGGCAAGAAGCTTGAACCAATTGAGCGATTATTCGTGGACTGTGATGAGAACTTTGTAGGTATTGTTACGGAGAAGCTATCCCTGAGAAAAGGTCGCCTTATGAATATGGAGAATAAGGGTAGCGGTAGAACTATGATGGAGTTTTCTGTGCCATCTCGTTCCCTATTAGGATATCGTAACGAATTCCTAACAGATACGAAAGGTACCGGGATTATGAATTCTTATCTTGAAGGATTTGAAGAATATCGTGGAGATTTCCCTACACGTATCAATGGATCCCTTGTATCAGACCGATTAGGAACTGCTGTACCGTACGCTTTATTTAACCTAGAACCGCGTGGGATATTGTTCGTACAACCAGGAGAACCTGTTTATGAAGGAATGATCATTGGCGAAAACGCTCGACCGCAGGATTTAGATGTCAACCCTTGCAAAGAGAAGAAAGCTACCAACGTCCGTTCATCTGGCAAGGACAACAGTATCTCTTTAACGCCAGTTTTGCCTATGACATTGGAGAAAGCAATTGACTTTATCCGTGAAGATGAGCAAATTGAAGTAACGCCAAAATCTATCCGTCTACGTAAAACGATATTACAAGAGAACATGAGATAATTAGAGCATAAGAAGCTATAGATGTACAAGTAAATGAATCGTTAAGAGGGAAATATAAAGGGATACTTCACACTTTAGTGGAGTATCCCTTTCGTATATTATGAACCTTAATGCATTGATAAAAATAATGCATTGATATCCGTAAATGGAATGATCGTGTCATTATAATACAAATTATATTAGTAATTAGGCCTAAGTTCTATTGGTAAGTGGATTGGAACGTCGAACCACCAAATTACTAGAACGACAACTAGACTAGATAGTGCATAGGTCAAGATCGGGCGCGTTTGGTGTAGCCGTATTAACGGGAACATCACTAATAAAAACGCAATCGACCAACCAATGTTCCATCCATGTTGATATTCAATTCTTCCAGTAATGTAAAAACCATATTCCCAAACACCGTAAATGAAGACCCATTTTAGTGTGCGTAGGATTTTCCCCTTCCAACTCAGTGGAAAATTATATAAAAAAATCAATACTGAACAAGGCAACACAATGAATGTATACAGTAACTTAGTGAATGAATAATGAGCTAGGAAATCATCCACTTGATATTGCCAGAGAAAATAGTTCGCAGTCATTGTGTTGTAAAGCAAATCACCGAGAACAACAAAAAGCAAAGTCGTATGATACTTCTGCCAATTCTGCCAGTCCCCATAATACCACGTTGCGATAATTGCAATAATTGCTGTACCTATGTGCATGAAAACATCCCCTAGATATATTGATACTATTGTTTCACAGACGAGGGAATATATGTAAATAAACGCTGAATAAGTTTAAAAATTAAGTATATTTGTCCTGAATAGTTCTCAATAGAAATGGCATATTAAGCGTTAATCGTACTTTGAAGAGGTAATATAATGCAAAGCACTGCGTTACCGGCCAGTTGAATAAATAGCAAATTAGTGTAAACAACAATTAAAGTATATAAAGCAAAAAGATTGGCCATGTGGTCAATCCTTTTTGCAGTGTCTAAGGAAAAAGGTCGGGAACTTCTTCACTAATATTTCATATCGCTGTCCAACTAAGCTGCTTAAAATAGTAAACATTATCTAATTGTAACGTGTAAAAAAATGGGATACAATAATAAAAGAGATGGCAATCGGAAAACAAGTGTTATGTTGAGGTGGTAGAATGAAGAACACAGCACAGCATGAAAGAAAAAAGTTATATACCTGTGAACCTATCCTACAACTTCAGCACGACATGCGCACCCCTTTAAATGTGATACTCGGATACGCACAGTTACTAGGATGTGATCGAACAATGAACCTGACGGACGCTCAAATCAATAAGATTCAGGGTATTATTACAGCTTGTCGAAAGCTTAATGGAATTCTGGATGAGTCCATTAGTACATGTGTACATGGAACAGCAAGAGAGATAGAAAATCCGGAAGTAGGTGAGCCTGGTGAAAAGGATTAGTGCAGTAATTGCTGAGGACTGTAATGAATCGAGAGATATACTGAAACAATTTTTAGAAATGGATTCCGATTTAGACATCATCGGTGAAGCCAATAATGGTGAAGAATTATTAGAGTTACTTTTCAACAGACGGCCAATGGTTGCATTTGTTGATATAGATATGCCGAAAATGACAGGATTTGATGCGGTTGCTATGGCGAGCAAGATTTCTCCACAGTTACAGGTCATATTAATCACTGGACATAAAGACTATGCCATTAAAGCTTTTGAAATTAACGCTACAGATTTTTTAGTGAAACCCATTGAGAGATCTAGATTACTAGTGTCGTTACAAAGGATAAAGGAAAATGCAAAAAAAGCAAGGATTAGTGAAGTTCAGGAGAAAAAAGATAAAATCATATTAAAGTCTGAAAAATCAATATTCATGATACCGTATCAAGACATTATTTGCATTGAAAGAATTGGTAGAAAGAGTGAGGTATGGACGAAAGAGAGAAAGATTGATACGGTAGAGAATTTTACTGAGCTAATGAGTAATCTTCCAAATCGTTTTTTTCAGACACATCGCTCCTTTATTGTAAACTTAGACTACCTGTACAAAATTACAAAGTCGGGTGACACTAATATCGGATATCTAAAACACATTGATAAAACTATTCATATATCTAAAAATAAAATCATGGAATTGCAAAAATATCATGAAAATATTTAACATGAAAAGCTTCTTTCAACATCTGAAAGGGGCTTTTTTATTATGCGAATAGCCCGGAAAGTGCGTTGAAATGCTACACAATCAACTGGACAGACCATTGTAACATCAAGTAATCTTAACAATAATATTGCGGGAAGGATTGATTAACATCTTTATTCTTTTAATTTCTTTAAACATTATCCCTGTCTTTATAGGGTACTACTTATTACGACTATATAGTAGAAATCGCTTGATTCTATCCATTCAACTACTAATATTTTTATTTGCATGCTGGCAAATGGCAAGAGCCGTTTCAGATTATAACTTTATGCTTTCAAATGGTCTTTTGTTTTCAAGAATCATTAGTAATGCGGGGCTTCTTCTTACTGCACCGACGATCTCATTAATTATATATTTTATTATTGCTGAAACTTCAAGTAAACATTTGTTGATTTTAGGTGTCAAGAGATTTGTACAAGCTCATTATTATTGGGCTTTTATAGTATTTATAAATACGTTTGCATTAACCGATAAGAACATACAATTATTATTTGTTGCTCATTTTTTAGTACATATATTGGTGGCGATTATACTAATAGTAGTCGTTAAATACCTGAATAATTTCTATTTAAAAGAACTGCTTAGTCCTTTTTCATATGGTATTCTCGCATATACATTCATAGAGATATTCGCTTATCAGAGACTATCTGAATATCTCATAGCGATTATGTCTAGCATTGTTTTCACGTTATTTTTAGTGTTTGCAGTATTGATGGCATATGAGCGAACGAATAGAGATTATAAGAATTTTCTATCCAAATTTTTCGTAGATAACTCTTTAAACCTTTATTCTACAGAGTTTATGCATGAGATAAAGAATAATTTAGGTGTGATTAAAGGCTTTAGTGATTTAATTAATAGATCATGTAAAACAATAGAGGTAGCGGGTGTGAATCATATTCCGTTGTTTGTTCAAGAGATCAATACAGCAGTAGATAATATGGATGGTTTTATTAAGGAATTTAAAGATTATGCGAATACAAAGGAGAATAATCTCAGAGAAGAGGACATAAGGCAACTGATTGAAAAGGTATATTACCAATTTTACAACAGAGGAAACGTAAGAATTACTATTAACAGCGATACGAAAATATTCGCTTGGGTGAATCGATTTTTTCTAAAGCAGATTCTGTTTAATATTATAAAGAATGCTGCAGAAGAAGCCGGGCGTCAGGATCTTTCGTTTTGTGAGATCAATTTTAGTCTCTACTACAGAGAACGCTATACATATATTGATATTTTTGACTCATGTAACCAAATAAAAAAAGAATATGCAGAAGATATATTGAAAATTTTTAAATCATCAAAAGAGGATGGTTTTCGGATTGGGCTTGTTGCAAGTAAGAAACTTGCTATCTATCAATTTGGAAATTTAACAATTGAAGAAGTAAATGGGAACAACATTATCAGGCTTATTTTTAGAAGATCCGATATAGGAGAGATGGAAATTGAAAATATACACAATGGACGATAATAAGCAGATTAACTTTCTATATAAAAGCTTGTTTATGGAAGAATATGAAATCACAACATTTGATAATATAGGGGATTTCATGCGTAAGATTTCCTTAGTATTACCAGAAGTAGTCATACTGGATTTGAACTTTCAAGGGAAATCTATTGGATACGACATTGCAGTAAAAGTACGTGAAATCAGTAAAACTGTTTCTATAATCATTATATCGTCCTTCATCGACCATCACATTATTAAGAAGTTTATGTCACTAAATATTTATGAATTCCTAAGTAAACCAATTGACCTTCGGCGTCTTGACGCGATTATTCATGAGATAGCCAATGCTACAGATGCTTATTGCGAATTAGCAAAACGATTGTATACGAATCGATTGTGTATTTTAGAGGATACAAACCAAATGAGATTGCTTTACGGATATCAGTTTAGCGAGTTTCAATTAAGTTTATGTAAACATTTTGATGAGTTGAAAAAGCTACAGGACAAGCATGAAGTAAACACTATTATATTAGATTATAAGCTAGCAGATAATGAGAATTTCGATGATGTACTAGATTATACAAGGAAATACTATCAAAATGCGAAGATTATCTTGATTTCTGGAAGCATCATGAATCTAAGGTTAGATCAAAAATACAGAGATGTAATACAATATTTCTTTGAAAAGCCTGTTGATTGCTTTGATACAATTAAAGCAGCGATTCGCGAATCTAACGTAAGAACTCTTGTGTAGTATTAGATTTCTATACAAACGAAAGCAAACACATCCTTTCACGAGGTAAAGTCTCTAAATTGAAATATATCGGCTAAAGGCAAGGATTGATATTTAGCTAAAAAAACCGCAGTAACCGGCGGTTTTTTTGATTTAAAGAATACGTTCCAGTCGGTGTAACCATTGGTCAAAATGTTTGCAGTGTTGACGTATCATGGGAAGACCAATCTCAGCAGCAATCATTGGCCCAGCAGTCCTCTTAGAATATCGATAGGCAGGTATTTCGTTGATAATCCGTTTCGATGGGGCAGTCGCTACCCCATGGTTAATATGTTCAGGGGATGGGAAGTGTATCGTCATTTGCTTAAGATTGTTAATCTGTTCTTGTCGTTTGAAGAAGTACACGTCAAATTTTAATGGATCAGTTAAGATGAGCGCCTCAAATTCATGAAGCTGAATATAGGGAATGAAGAAGGGTCGACGTATATCTTTAGCAATCGCCCGTTCGATTCGTTTGACAAGATTATACGGATTATTATAGATATTGATGAAATGGTATCCAGGAAAGTCCTTTGGTAATGCGTAAAAATCTATCATAGTGGTATACCAAGCCGTTTTGTCTTCATCCATCCAGTTCAACAGATCGCGCTTTAACTTTTCGTAGCTTGCAAGCCCGCCGCGAAATATTTTCCCATCCCGCCGGCTAGTCTCAACCATCCTTGCGCGCACATCAATGCCGTGTAGCCCTAAATGGGCGGCTAATAAATCCCTTACGAAAGTTTCTTCTGTCTGTCCTTCTACGATGATATTCAAACGTTTCATAAGGAAGGCCTACCCCCTATGATGTTTTTCTCCCACAACTCACCTAACGTATAGTCTTCAAGCCACTTAGCTAAAGATTGATGTTGTAACCGCTGGAATGTCGATTGGCCATTTTTACGATCGACAACGACTACATCTTCCACTTCCAAATGGTTTAATAAGGTAATCGACTGTGTAGAAATGATCAACTGCGTTTCTGTGGCTAAACTCTTTATAATGCAAGCTAGTACATTGATTGCATAGGGGTGTAGTCCTAATTCCGGCTCGTCAATGCAAAGTAATGCAGGAGGATTCGGTTGAAGTAATATGGTGACTAATGTAATCATGCGGACCATGCCATCCGATAGATGACTCGTGTTAAACACCATATCCGAACCTTTTTCACGCCAATAAAATACAGATGGATCTGACCAAACAAAGTCATCGAAAAACGGTAGCATTTGCTGCAATGTATGGAGAATCCTTTTGTAATGGCTAGGTTCGTTCAGATAAATAGAATGCAGTTTTGATACAATTGATAAATCGGGTGCATGATGAAAACGATAGAACTCCCAACTATTTACGTATTCAAGGAAGGGGTGTATCTGCTCATGACTAAACGAATCGAGTTTTGTTTCGGTGTGCCCAGTTCCCAAGCTATGTACTCCCGAGTTCAGTGAAATACGCTCTTTCGCAAAGACAAGCTGATCACTTAAGCCACAAGTTAAGTCAAAGTCATATTCAATTTTCCCAGATTCTTGAGTAAACTGAAGATTGCTTGATAAAACACTCGTTTTCTGATTTCCGAAGTATAATAAGTGAGAGGCTCCGTTACAGTTTGCTACAATCTGCTGGAGATTCCTCTTTGTTAGCATTTGAATCAATTGGAGAAATGAAATAAGATTTGATTTACCAGCACCGTTTGCTCCAATTAATACCGTTAAAGGTGCTAATTCGAGTTGTAGTTCGCGAATTGACTTGTACCCTTTAATCTCGATTTGGTGTAGAATAGAAATCCATCCCCTCTGCTGAAAATACTTGGTAAATAACGACATTCTAAGGCTCTCAATGCTATTGAAAATCAATAATCTACTGTATATAGTATACATGGAATCGTACTCTAATTGAAACAATTGTACTAACGATGTCGTCTAACTTGATAATACATTGGTTTACATTTTGAGTTTTAAAAGGAGTGGTTTGTCTTGTCAGAAAAAATGGTATTCAAGCGTACGAATGGTTTAAAGGTCATGCTCATCACATTAGTATTACTCATCACACTCGTTGGATGTGGGAATACGAAGTCGAGTATGGAATCTGTAGCGAACGACGCAGCTCAATATCCGAATAGTAGTCCTGCGATGGAGCCGCGCGATATGAAAAGTGAAGAGTACGGTGAATCTGGCTCAAATCTATCAAACGGTAGTACAGAGTTAGCAGATCAAGCTGAGAGGCTAGTAATCAAAAGTGGTGATATCTCATTATATGTAGATAGCACAGAAAAGGCTTTTACAGATATTACAACGATTGTAGAATCAAGTGGTGGGTTTATTCAAGATTCTCACGTTTGGAATTCTGATCGTGGTATGTCAGCAAATCTTCAATTAAGAATTCCTGCGAAACAGCTGCAGCAGGTTGTAGAGCAGTTGGAAGCATTAGGTCGAGTGCAAAGCAAGCGCATTGGTGGGCAAGACGTAACGGAAGAATTCGTTGATTTAGAATCACGGTTACGTAACTTAAACAGACAGGAACAAAGGTATCTAGAATTATTAGAGCAAGCAAAGAACGTGGAAGATATATTACGTATTGAAAAAGAGCTAAATCTTGTTCGTGGGGAAATTGAACGCATTACGGGTCGATTGATTGGCCTCAAAGATAAAATCAGTTTCGCGACATTGCATGTGAATATTAGTGAAGCTCTGAAGCAAGGGGAAGTATTACCTCCTTCGTTCTCTAAGGCTATGCAGGACGCGAAACAGGGGATTATCAATTCCGTGCACTTGCTGCTCCAAGCTATTACGGGTGCGATTGTGTTTATTGGATATTTAATCCCATTCGTTCCAGTGATATGGATTGGATATTATATCTATCGCAAACGTCAGAAGAATAATAGCTAGAAGAATAAAAGGCATTCACGGTCTATTAACAGACTAGTGAATGCCTTTTATTGAAGGAAGCAGGTTTTCATTCGTTACTTCATGTTAAATTGTGCTTGAACGGACGCGCGGATTACTATTTCTCCAGTCATAATCGGAGTTGAAGCATCGCCAGCCATTTTTGCCATTTCTGGTGCATAGAATACTGGAGGGGTTACTGAAGCTGAATCTGTTGATATGCTTACGACGTCAGCTACTTTTTTATTTAAGGCAGCAGCAACTACATCAGCTTTCTTTGCTGCATCTTGTACAGCTGCGGTTAATGCTTGCGAGCGTAATACCTCTTCTTTCGTCGAATAGAACTGAACGTTGTTCACTTCATTGGCACCTGCTTGACTCGCTTTGTCGATAATTGCTCCAAGCTTATCAATGCTTTTTACATCGACAAGTAGCATGTTTCTTGCTTGATAACCAATTATTTCCGCCTGACCATTACGGTTTATGCTATAATCGTATTGAGGGTAGACGCTGTAGTTTTGAGTTTGAATTTGCTTTTTATCAATGCCTGCGGCTGCCAAAGCAGTCATCACACGATTTGCCGCTTGTGCATTGTCCTTTTGTGCTTGTTCGGCAGTTTTTGCAGTTGTGACGACACCAATGGAGATTTTTGCTGCATCAGGCTCCACGAAGATTTCGCCGACGCCTCCGACATTCACGACAGGAATACCACTTTTACCGTCGACTTCCGCGTTGGCTGGTTCGCTAAAATGCGAGAACAGCAAGGCAGCAGTTACAATTAATACGGGGATTAAAATACTAGATAATTTTTTCATTCGACATAACCTCCTAGAATATTTTACTACATATAAACATTGTTGCTAATTAAGACGATGTTTCGCTCATAATGGTTTCGTGGAAATTGCTGGTTACAGGTTAGTGATGTAAAGGTTTATTACAATTCGATATAATTAACGTAACATAAAGAAAACTTAGTTCAGATGGAGTGTTTACTCGAAGTGAACTCTAGTTGCACTTATTTCGCCTGTACCCCTTGTGGGTGAAGCTTGGCGGCACTTATCTCCCACTTTCACCAAGGGTACGTAATGGTTCTAACTATTTTTAAAATAGAAGAACCATTCTGTAGAAGTGGGAGTATTAGAAACGCCGCTGAGATGAAATATGGGAGATTTCCAAAAGGAGTGTGTAAAAATGGCATCTATGCAAAGAAATTTTGTACCAGGGCTGATTGTATTAGGGTTAGGGGTATTGCTCCTGCTGAAGAACTTAGGATTTATAGAAATAAGTATTGGACAATTTTTTGCTGATTTTTGGCCTATAATTCTTATGATATGGGGATTTCAATTATTGCTTCGGGGTAAAGGGAATGGTTTCCCTTTTACAGGCATCATATTGATTGCCATTGGGGCTATTTTACTAGGAAATAAAAGAGGTTGGTATGAGATTGACTTATCATCGATATTTCCTTTTATTTGGCCCGTCATTCTAATTTTGGCGGGAATTAGCTTGCTGCGAGGACCTAAATCTTTTGGCAATAGTAATGTTGCATTCATGGGTGGATTTGAAAAGAAAAAAGAACAGTGGAAGCTGGAGGATGGAGATTTTTGGGCTGTAATGGGTGGCATCGAGTTAGACGTTCGAAAAGCGATTCTGGATAAGTCTGAATATCAATTAAACTGTACGGCTATCATGGGTGGCATCAAAATAACTGTACCAAGAGATGTTACGGTAATCTGTGAGGGAAGTGCAATTCTTGGTGGTGTAGAAATCATGGGAGAGGGTGCAGGTGGTATTGTTGCTACCTTGAAAGAAAAATCGATCGTTGCAGCGGGGACGAGTCGAGCAACTTTGAGGATATACAGCCGTGCTATTATGGGTGGTATTGAAATTAAGGCTAAGGGGTCGGAGTAATCATGAGAATTGCATTTGTGCTCTTTCATGGGATGACGATGCTTGATTTTATCGGTTTTTATGATTGTGTAACACGTCTCAAGACGATGGGTTTTATCAAGGATTTAAGTTGGGACACCTGCGCTTTAACACCAACGGTACGCGATGACCGGGGGATTGAGATGAAGATCGATAAACAGAATGCGGATTTAAGTGAATATGATATGATTTTTATACCAGGTGGTATGGCAACAAGGCAATTAATTCATGATGAAACTCATATCGAGTGGCTAAAAAAGGCAAGATATGTTCGATATATTGTATCTGTTTGTACTGGCTCGCTATTATTAGGGGCTGCTGATATCTTGCGAGGGAAAAGAGCAACAACGCACCCCAATGCATACAGCCTATTAGAATCTTACGATGTTGTCGTCAATAAAAAGCGGATTGTCTTTGAGGATAATATCATTACTGCGGGTGGGGTAGCAGCATCGATTGACTTAGGACTTTTTATATGCGAACTGCTTGCAGGGTACGATGCTCGTTCAGTAATACAAAAACAGATGGATTATCCTTATGTGTATCAAGGGATATAAGATTATGTACTACATACGTGAAGTGGTAAGTATTATACAGTAAACAGTATAAAGGAGTGTGAGGGATTGGCAAAACTTACATTAGAGGATTTATTTGAACGCAATGTGCCACTTGCTGAACATTGTTCCTATGAAATTGGTGGAATCGCTGACTTCTTTGCATTGCCAGAGAATGTCGAGGAGCTACAGATATTACTGGAAGCTTGTCAAACATCCGGGGTGCCATATTTTTTATTTGGCTATGGTTCGAATCTATTGTTCCCAGACAATCCGCAAAGAGGAAAAGCGTTTATTTCTTTGAAGAAAATGATTGACTGTCAATGGGATTCAACCCAAAAAGACCAATTGTTCCTATCAGCTGGTGTGCCTTTGTCGTTTTTGGCGATTATTGGTTTGTTATGCAACCATTCAAAGCTTAATTTTACACATCTATTGCCTGGATGCATCGGATCAGGCATTTACATCAATGCTAAGTGCTATGACGACCAAATGAGTGGAGTGATAGAGCGAGTTCATTACATTGACCCTTTTGAGAAAAGTCCAACGATTGTTACAATTGATATAGAAAGTTGCGAATTTGCTTATAAGCAATCGATTTTCCAAGGCAAACCATGGATTATTGTCGGAGCTGATTTCAAGGTTTCCAATATGACAGAGTCAAATGTCCACCGAATTCGAGATTTGCTCACGAAATATAGAGAGTCGGATTCGATTACGAAGCTATATGATTTCTATCAGCATTTTAAAATGTTGTTTGAATTTGTTGCTTACGAAAAACAAGCAAGTGCTGTGAATTTCATAAAGATTGATGAAGATCGTAATGCGAAGAAGCATTTCTCGTTTCCGTCCTGCGGGTCGGTATTTAAGAACAATTATGGATTTGGAACTCCGATGGGAGTCATTGTAGATCAGTTAGAACTAAAGGGTAAAGCCTATGGAGGGGCTATGATCTCCCCTTATCATGGGAATTTTATAATTAACTATAAAGATGCAAAATCGGAAGATGTAAAGTATCTAATTCAACTTGTACAAGAGAAAGTTCATGCAGCCCATGGCTTTGTACCAGAACCTGAGGTAGTGATTGTGAAAAGTTAGGAGGCTATTCGCCTTGAAAGCAGTTATCATTGATGCATTAGATAAAGAGCATATATCTGGTCTAGTCGACGTGCTGATGCAGGAATTAAAGCAATTGGCGATTGTCATTGATCACTATGACCTTGGAACATTAGATTTTGAGAAATGTAGGGAATGTTATCATTGCTGGCTGAAGACCCCGGGGAAATGCGTAATACAAGACCCTGGCAATGACTGGGTCCGAGCGATTGTGCAGAGTGATCTAGTAGTAGTCGTGACGGCAATTCGAGATGATGGGATTGGCCGGGATGTAGCAGAAATGTTTAAGCGAATGATTCCGACATTAGCACAGCCTTTAAAGAAGGCGAAACGACCGAGGTTATTCGGTGTCGGACTGTCACTGGAAAGAGATACTATGCTAGAAAAGAATTTTCAAGAGAAAATAAGAAGGTTAGCTATTGATTTCCGCTTTACAGCCTATGACAGTATCATTATAGATTCGGAAGAAGATTTCTTACAACATACAGAGATTATTCATGCAAAGATTTCCAAAGCGAATCAACTTTAGATAGGAGGTTATGTCGTGGAGAGAAAATGGGCGAGACGTTCATTAAAAGTTTGGGGTATGCTAATCTTGATGGTAATCGGTATGACGACTATTGTTTTTGCCACTCCAATGCAACTTCAATCGGGAGATGTAGTAGAGGTAGAAGCTGGTCAGCTAGTAAAGGGGCCAGTGTTCTATGGTGGGAATAATATCCGTATTAGTGGCGACATTATGGGCACGGGATTTATTGCTGGCGGCACAGTGCAGATTGACGGAACGGTTGATGGCGACTTATTTGTTGCTGGGCAACAGGTTGTGCTTAACGGTGTAATTACTGGGAACTTATATATTGCTGGAATGGACTTGCAAATTAACGGTCAAATTCTAGGCGATGTATTCAGCGCAGGTCAGAAAATCCATCTAAGCAAGGATAGTGTGGTGGAGAGAGATTTCTTAGCAGCGGGAGAGACGATTTTTAGTTCCGGGAATTTAGGGCGGCAGTTTTTCGGGGCGGGAACGAATATTGTATTAGCTGGCACAGTTCAAGACGATGTGCGAATCGCTGCTGACCGGCTAGAAATACGAGACAATGCTGTGATTGAAGGGGATCTTACATACACAAGTTCTAAAGAAGCAATCATTGGGACAAATGCGACGCTTGCGGGTGTTACAGAATGGAAGCTTCCGGAGCCAACATATAACGAGCGTGAACAGCAAACAAGTATTATAGGGACATTGTTCGCTGCAGTATCTAGTATCATCGCAGCAATCCTCGTATGGTTTGCATTATCGATGGTAATCCCTAGTCTGTGGAAGGGCACGAGTGAACCGTTGCAGAAGACACCTTTCCGTACGTTAGGATTAGGGGTAATGATTTTAATTGGAACACCGATTATTGCTATTATTGCGATGGTTACAGTCGTAGGGTTACCACTCGGGTTGATTATTATGGCAATGTATACGGTCGGAATCTACATTACGAAGATTATCGTAGCTACTGCCATAGGATATATGATTGCCAAGAAGTTTGGGTGGAACGATATTCATCAGGGTTTCTGGCTCGTATTGCTGGGCTTGATTATACTGAAGGTATTATCTTTTGTCCCAATTGTTCGTGTAATCGTAAGCATTGCAGTTATCCTGGGTGGTCTAGGCGCAATTCTAATCTTCTTCTTGAATCGAGACAATAAAGAAGAAGTACCCATTGAAGAAATCAGTGAATATTAAAAAAGAGGTGGATAATGGTAATAACAATTCTAATACCAGTGATTCTTATAGCAGTCGTATTAATTATAGCTTCGGGAATTCGGGGCAGTGAACAAGGAGGAGAAGACATGATTAAGAATGTATATGTATATTTAGTTTTATTTGCAACCCTTATGATGATTATTGGAGGTAGCGTGGCATCGTTTATGGCCATCGCAGATATAGTGGCACCAGCACCATACTTCCAGTCCTATGAGGAGTATAAGCAGTGGGGCATGGAGAAACCAAATCCTGAAAGTGGGCAACCGCAAACACAACTGACAGAAGAGGAAATGAGACAGAAATATGAGATGATGGTAAGAACTGAGACGGAAAGGCAAGTAGAAAGGGCAAAGAACACATTGATCAAGAGTCTTGGTTGGATTGTTATTCCATTGCCAGTATTCATGTTTTATCAAAGAAAGCTTTCGCGAAACCGCGAAGCAGAATAAGAAAGATTCTATAATCCAGAGGGAGACTTCTGGATTATTTTAGTTGTAATAGATTGATTTTGCTAGCGATACAATGTAAAAAAATCTAGCGATACAATGGTAAAAAGATTATGAAATTATGATATGATAAAAACTGAAAACTAGCATATTATGGCTCTTAGCAGATGGGAGGCAGTTATGAGACGTAAAATTGCGCGGGTGATTACGGGAATTATCGTATTAATTCTGGGGGCCCTCATAATTTCTTTTATATTCATACAATTTAAAATACATTCTGAAAAGAATGTTTCCGAAGATATAGAAGTGAAGTATCTCTTGATATTAGGTGCTGGCCTACGAGGCGATGAACCTTCGTTAAGCTTGTGGTATCGTCTGAATGAGGGCTTAGAATATTTAAAGCAGTATCCGAATACGAAGGTTGTTGTGTCAGGGGGACTTGGGCCTGGGGAACAATATACCGAAGCAGAAGTTATGAAGCAATTTTTAGTGGACCGTGGCATTACGGAAGACCGGATTATTAAAGAAGAGCGTGCTACGAATACCAAAGAGAATATACAATACACGAGGGAGATCCTCTTGCAGTTGGAGCAACAACGGAATACGGTAAATAGCACTTTTGATATCGGCACAAATCCGATTCAACTGATGATTATTACGAACGACTATCATCTCTATCGCTCGAAAAAATTAGCGGAACGTTTCGGATTTGAAGCCTATGGAATACCAGCAAAGACGCCGGCTGTGGTAGCTTTTAAATATTTTATTCGTGAATATTTTGCAGTCGTTAAATCTTTTGTATTCGATCGATAGCAACTAATACATTGGGATTCGAAGGTTTAATACTAAATTTTTGCTCATTTAATAGTATTACATGTGTGGGGGTATGGGGATGAAGACGATTAGTCAATTTCAATCTGGTGAGTCAGTCATCAATTATTTTCTCGTGAAAGCAGCCTCAATGAAGAGTGCTTCGAATCAGAATAAGTATCTAGATGTTACATTATGTGACCAAACAGGGGATATCAATGCAAAGCTATGGGACGCTTCCGAGGATTTTGAGGCAGTATTTCAACCGAATGCATTAGTAAAGATTAAAGGAACAGTGACGGAATGGCAAGGAAAGCTACAACTGAAGATTGAAAAGGTCAGAGCAGTCAATGACAGTGATGATGTAGATATAGCTGACTTCGTGCCATCAGCGCCGCACGATCCTGCATTTATGTATCAAGAGGTAATGCGATATGCTGATCAAATTGTTGATCAAGAGATTCAATCAATTGTAAGAATTATCCTTGAAGAAAGTAAAGAAAAGCTTCTATACTATCCTGCTGCGCAAAAAAACCACCATTCTATTCGCGGTGGTCTGCTGTTCCATGTGATGACGATGTTGCGCACGGGCGAGCGAATATCGGAAGTCTACCCAATCATTAACAAAGATTTATTATACGCCGGGGTCATTCTCCATGATATCGCGAAGCTAGATGAAATGGCTGCCAATCACCTAGGCATCGTTTCTGATTACACTACCGAAGGCCATCTACTCGGGCATATCATCCAAGGGATTAAGAAAGTAGAGCGAATCGCTAAGGAAATTAACGCGAGTGTAGAGAAGTCGTTAATCCTTCAGCATATGATTCTAAGCCATCACTCGATACCGGAATTCGGTAGTCCTAAGCCACCAATGATTCCAGAAGCAGAGCTACTACATTACATTGATATGATTGATAGTCGTATGTATGATATGGAAAAGGCGTTATCGAATACGGAGAACGCGAAGCTCTCCGAAAAGGTTTGGTCATTGAACAATCGTAGGGTATATAAGACAGATTTCTAAAATACAACCCGAATTTCACTCTGGAATATCTCGCGAAATAAAGCGGATTTTTCAGAGATTCTTTTTATAACGGTAGGGGATGGGTAGCCACATAGATGAATACAGAATTGGTGATTGTCCATGTACATATCCTCAATGCGAATGTTGCTTTCTCTAGTATAATCAATGGCATCCGCAATACGAAGAATCCCTGCCAGTTGTAAAATGATATATTGCTCGTCTTTGGTATGTTCACGAATTTTGTTCGATATCGACTTGCGATGTCCACCAGCAATAATGGCAAGCATGGAACGTAAACGGTCTGGTACACAATCGAAAACATGATCATGGGCAATCAAATATTTCGTGTGTTTGTCGTGTTTATTCTCATGGATAAAGTGCCCAATATCATGGAGATACGCACAGTATTGTAGAAGTGCAAGCTTCTCGTCAGCCCACTGCTTATCTTGTATTAACGCATGGAATAGCGACGTAGCGTAGGAATGCACACGTTGCTCATGGGATTCATCGAAAGCAACCTCATACTTTTTAAACACGAGTGCTAGTTGATCCTCTGGTAGATACTTCCGTATATCCAACATCCATCATCTCTCCGATTTCTGAGTAGAATTTGTCCAACCTTACGTATTTATGAGGAAGACTTGTGGTCAGATAGAGTTTTTTACTCCGCCAACCTTTAGTCGCAATTATTTCGCCTGTACAATATGTTTATTTTCATTTTAGAAAATTAAAACCTCAATTTCATTAATTCTCATGATAAAATAATATTAGATGAATACAGTGGCCTTATATTATGCGTAAAGAAGGAGATATTCATGCGAGACTGGGACGAGTTATATCATGCGTGTCGGAACTGCAAAAGCTGTAATCTTTATCAAACGCGTAAAAACGTCGTAATCGGCATGGGAAACCGCGATGCGGATGTCATGTTGATTGGCGAAGCACCAGGGCGACAAGAGGAAAGTATTGGGCTGCCATTCGCAGGAGCGGCAGGGATGCTTCTCGATAAAATGGTTGCCAGCATTGGTTGGTCACGCGATCAGGTGTATATTGCCAATGTGGTCAAATGTCACCCGCCGAAAAACCGCGATCCACTAAAAGCGGAAGTAGATGCTTGTATGAATCATTTAAGGCATCAGGTGCGATTCGTCAAACCGAAATTCATCATATGTTTAGGGAGAATTGCAGCCCAAGCTGTCATCGATCCGAATTTCCTTATCACTGCTCAAAGGGGCCAATGGTTCGAGAAAAAAGGGTATCTCATGACAGCCATTTACCACCCGTCTTCTTTGCTGCGCGATGAAAGCAAGAAGCAGCCCGCGTGGGAAGACTTGAAAAAGATTCGCAAACGATACGATCAATACCTGAAGACAGGCCAATAAATTAAAGTTACTGGGAGAATAAAATTCATGAAAATTACAGGGATGATACGAGGCCTTGCGCACCAATATCAAGAGCCTTTACAATATTTTATTAAAATAAACGATAATCGTCAGGAAATCAACTCTTGGTTAGACGCAAAAGTGAAAATTGAATACGAAGGACATATTCAATGTATATATTGCGGCCGAGTGATTAAGAAAACCTTTAATCATGGGTCTTGCTTTCCGTGCTTTCAAAAGCTTCCGGAAAACGACTTATGCATTGTGAAACCTGATTTATGCCATTATGATAAAGGCACTTGTCGTGATTCGGAATTCGGTGATTCCCATTGCATGCAGCCGCATTTTGTGTATTTAGCAGTCAGTAGTGACCTAAAGGTTGGTCTTACTAGAGAGTGTAATCATTTAAAGCGTTGGGGTGATCAAGGGGCGGTACAAGCAATTCCGATTGCGAAACTGCCAACCAGGAAATTGGCTGGTGAACTGGAAATGCGTTTAGCAGAGCGCTTCCCTGACAAAACGAACTGGCGCAAAATGTTAAAAGGTGATACACCAGAGATTGATTTATTACAATTTCGAAAGGAAGCATATTCCATGGTGCAGGAGGAGTACGGAGACTATTTTCTGCACGAAGAATCCTTAACAAGTCTTCGATATCCGATACGCCAGGAAATGGAGAAAGTGACTACATTTAATCTCGACAAACAGCCTGTGATAGAAGATGTTTTAATCGGAATCAAAGGCCAGTATTTAATGTTTTCCTCAGGGGTACTCAATGTGAAGAAGTATGCGGGTTATCACGTTACCATTACTTTACTAGATACCATGTAAATACCGTGGTGATTAACAAGATACCAATAATCACAAGTCGTATGGGTAGAGCCAATGGCTTCTTTTGCAAGACGGAGACGGCCGATAGGAGTCCATAGGATATCAATGCGATTAATAATAAGGCAGCACACCAGACAATGCTAAAGCTGATAGAGAATCCCCATAAGTTAGTTGTTGCTATGATGATGCTTTGTGTTGACCAAGGAATGGTAATCAGTGTGCAGAACACTAAAATCGAAGATGCGACGGGTGCGATGACACCTAAACGATAGAGAAGCATTTCTAATCCGCGGACGTCTTGGTAATATATAAGGCTCGCAGCCGCACGAGTAAATTGTTGGAACGGTAAATGGAATAAATACAGCACCAGAACGATAGCAAATATGCTGAGGATAAGACCTACGAATATATAGAATCTCTTGTGTTTCATTAATTTATTCTGTTGCTCCATTGACCTATTCAACTCCTATAATCGAAAATGGATGTTTAAAAACAAGCTACCAATCCGTTGGTAGCTTGTTCTGGGAAGTTGTAAATTGTAAATGTTGATCACTTATTCATTGGTAAAGCGTCATTTGCAGCCCACTCATAGATTGATGCATCATAGTTCTTAACGTTCTGGTAACCAGCCATTTCTAAGATCATCGTCATATGAGCTGAACGGATTCCAGCAGTGCAATATGTGACAATTTCAGAGTTTTTATCAATTTGCTTTGCTTTCATAATGTCCTCTACCTCTGTTGCTGTCTTAATTGTACCATCATTGTTGAAGAAATCCTTAAAAGGAATATTGATTGCTCCTGGAATATGTCCACCACGTTTTTCACCAAAATCAGTTGCGCCCTCAAACTCTTTCGCATTACGTGTGTCTAATATCACTACATTGTCTAAGTTAGTAGACAACCAATCCGTTGTTGCAAGAGAGTCTAAATCTAAGCTTGCCACTTGAAAATTTGATGCTACAGGGGTAGTCGCATCCTTAGATACTTCAAATTTCGCATCATTCCATGCTGGCCAACCACCACTTAACATCTTGCTGTTCGTTAAGCCAGCCATACGCAACATCCATACGATACGACCATCTTCACCCCAGCCATTAGGGTCAGCGTATACAATAATTGTTTTGTTTTGATCGATTCCTAGCTCGCTTAACTTCGCAGATAGTTCTGGAGCATTAAGCACCGTACCCCAATCAGTATCGCCAGGGGCACCATCCATTTTAGCAAATTGCTGCCACTTCACTGGGATAGCCCCAGGGATATGACCTTGTTCGAATGATTCCGGGCCTCTAGCATCTAAAAGTAGTAGATTGTTCGTATTTAAATTTTCATTTAACCATTGTACGTTTACTAAATAGTCATTGCTTTGCGCTACTGAGCCTGCATCAGGAGCCTTTGGAGTAGTTCCACAAGCAACCAGCATGACAGCTAGTAGAATGATAAAGCTAAGTAAAAGATGTTGTTTTTTCAAATCGAATAGCCTCCTAGTGGGTTAATTGAATAGTTATTACCGTCCATATGAACGAATTCATTACTGTTCACATTATATATTAGTAAAAATTATTGGTCAATAAATTGATATTATAATTACATTCATATAAGTTGTTTTAAAAATCTTGAGTCTACTATTAGAAAATCAAGAAACTATACCCTAAGAAAAGCAATAAACGGTATAATAATAGAATCATAGTATGCGTAATTGGGGGACAAAGTATGTCTTTAGAATTTATTGTTGGGCGCGCTGGTAGTGGGAAGACTTTTACATGTCTTGAGCGTATTCGTCAAGAGCTACGCAGTCATCCACAAGGGGCCCCAATCCTGTATATTGTACCCGAGCAAATGACATTTCAATCGGAATATGCCTTAGCGACTACGGACGGGCTAAAAGGAATGATTCGTGCTCAGGTATATAGCTTTACGAGATTAGCCTGGAAGGTGTTGCAGGAAACAGGAGGGCTATCCAGACAGT
This sequence comes from Desulfuribacillus stibiiarsenatis, assembly GCF_001742305.1. Classification (NCBI taxonomy): domain Bacteria; kingdom Bacillati; phylum Bacillota; class Desulfuribacillia; order Desulfuribacillales; family Desulfuribacillaceae; genus Desulfuribacillus; species Desulfuribacillus stibiiarsenatis. The sequence continues at coordinate 126,448 of NZ_MJAT01000022.1, forward strand.
ATATCGATGGGATTGGCATGCAGATGCTGTTGCGCAAACTCACCGAGCACCATAAGCACGCATTTCACATGTACGGAAAAGTAGCAGATCAAGCAGGCTTTATTCAGCAATTAGAACAGATGCTAGTGGAGATGAAACGCCATTGTATCTCAACAACACAACTGGAGAATTTACTACAGCAGCATAAACAAACAGAACGTAAAGATCAGAAGTTAATTGATAAGCTTGAAGACATTTTATTGATTTACAAGGATTTAGAAAAGGAAATCCATAGCAAATATATCGATTCAGAGGATTATTTAAAACTTCTAGCAGAAAAAATAGTAGACTCCACGTATATAGCGGATGCAGAGATTATCGTCGATGGATTCCATAGTTTTACCCCTCAAGAGCTGTTCGTTTTGAAAGCTCTTCTTACGCATGCTAAGAAAGTTTCGGTAGCTCTTACCCTCGACCAAACGTATGATGACAAGCTTCCAACAGAATTGCACATGTTTTACGGAACGGCTAAAACGTATCAGAAAATCCGGTCATTAGCAAAGCAAGAATCTGTTCCTGTATTGCCTGCGCTATGGTTGGACGGTAGCTTAGGGAGACATAGAGAAAATCCGCAATTACAGCATCTAGAGAAAAACTATCATCGATGGCCAATCCTACCATTTTCCGAGTGTAAAGATTCAAAAGCATCAAAAGTATTAAAAGCATCTATAAACATTGCTGCGGCAGTAAATAGACGTGCAGAGATTGAGGCAGTAGCCCGCGATATTATTAAAAAAGTCAGAGATGAAGGCTATCGATACCGAGAGATTGCAATTGTCACGAGAAACTATGAAGTGTATGGCGATGTATTAGCTAATATTTTCAAAGAATACGAGATACCTATATTTATAGACCAGAAGAAGACGATGCTGAATCACCCGCTCATTGAGTTTATACGTTCAAGCTTAGAAACCGTCACTGGGAACTGGAAATATGATGCGATTTTTCGCTCCGTGAAGACAGATTTCTACTTGGATTTTGAGCAAGCTATGTGCAAACAGAAACAGCGGGAAGAACTGGATGTGTTAGAAAATTACGTATTAGCAAAGGGCATTTCAGGGAGTCATCGATGGAATAGCGAGCAGCCATGGAGATATGCGAAAAAGGATTCCCTTGAATCGGATATTGTCTATTCCCTGGAAGATCAACAACAAGAACATCTGATTAATATCTGGCGAATTCGTATTGCAACACTACTATCAAACCTTGAAAACGGATTGAACAAAGCCACCCTAGGGAAAGAGTTATGTGCAGCTCTCTATCAATTCCTTGTGGAGCTTCAAGTGCCAGAAAAAATTTATACATGGCAACAGGAGCAAGAAGCGTCTGGGGAGCTAGTCAATGCCCGTCAACATGAGCAGGCGTGGAAATCAGTAGTAGAGTTACTTGATCAGCTCGTAGAAATTGTTGGAGATCAAGAGGTTTCTTTAGACTTATTCGTCAAGATGATGGAAAGCGGCATCGAGAATCTTCGCTTTAATCTTGTTCCACCAGCTTTAGATCAGGTGTTAATGGCAAATTTCGACTTGTCGCGGTTAACGAATATCCGATGTACGTATATCATTGGCATCAATGAAGGGGTAATACCGGCAAAAGTTAAAGAAGATGGCATGATCACGGAAGAAGAGCGGGAGTACTTAAAGAATACAGGGCTTGAGCTAGCTCCTAGCTATCGCAGTCGATTAATGGAAGAGCCATTTACCATCTACAACACACTTACAAGCGCTTCAGATTTCTTGTGGATAAGTTATCCATTGGCCGATGAGGAAGGGAAGACATTACTTCCATCCAGTGTGATTTCTCACTGCAAAGAGTTATTCCCAGCCATTGAAGAGCAATTTATAGTAGCAGACCCAGGGGAAGAAGTCGAGGAGCGGCAGTTAAGTTATATCGTGCACCCGAAACCGACGATATCCTATCTGACAAACCAATTAAGACAATGGAAAAAAGGCTATACAATTTCACCCGTGTGGTGGGATGCTTATAATTGGTTTGCTAGTATAGGGGATTTGCACGACGAGAAATGGAAACGAGCGATCGATAGCTTGTTCTATAAGAACGTAGAATCGAAGTTGCCACATGAACTGATTGACAAAATGTACGGGAAAAAAATTGTTGCCAGTGTTTCGCGAATGGAACGCTATTCAGCCTGTCCGTTTTCGCAATTTCTTTCCCACGGATTAAAAGTTAAGGAACGAGAAATATACAAATTGCAAAACCCAGACATTGGCCGTTTGTTCCACGAAGCGCTTAAAAGGGTAGGACAATATATCATCGAACACGGATTACGATGGGCAGATTTGTCAGAAACGGAGTGCCGTGAATTATCGGAACGAATTGTTGAGCAATTAGCGCCGAAGCTACAAAGCGAAATTTTACTAAGCTCACAGCGCAATCAATACATTTTGCGCAAGCTAAAAGCGGTTGTTAGTAGAGCTACAATCATCATCAGTCAGCAAGCCAAGGGCAGTGGCTTTTCTCCTAAAGGCTTCGAAGTTGAATTTGGACCGAATGTACCGATTGCTTTTGATCCGATTGCGCTCACGAAAGGCCATACGATGGATTTGATTGGACGTATTGATCGCATTGACCAAGCGATCGTGAGTGGTGAGTCTCTACTGCGTATTGTGGATTATAAATCGAGCATGAAGGCGTTAGATTTGACGGAATTGTATTATGGGTTAGCTTTGCAAATGATTACGTATTTAGATGTCGTCGTCGCTTGCTCTAAACATTGGTTAGGAGAGCAAGCAGCCCCGGCAGGTGTGCTATATTTCCATGTCCATAATCCATTAATCCAAAGTAATCGCCCGATGACGAAGGAGCAATTAGAGCAGGAATTATATAAGAGTTTTCGTATGAAAGGGTACGTACTAGCAGACCCGGAAGTGGCAAGGGCGATGGATCCTTCCTTGGCAGATGAAGGGTATGTCCGCTCGCATATCGTGCCAGTGGCATTAAAAAAGGATGGCCAATTTGACAGTCGATCGGCTGTTATGTCGAACATGGAATTCGATGCGCTGCGCAAGCATGTGCGCGAGACGATTCAACACATTGGCAATCAGCTTGTCGATGGGAACATTACGATAACACCGTATCGACTGAAACAAAAGACACCTTGTAGTTATTGTCCGTACCCTTCTATTTGCCATTTTGATTGTAGCCTAGAAGAAAATCAATACCGCATATTAAAACCGATTACAGACCAGCAGACATTACTAGAAAAGTTAAGGGGGGATTCTGATGACAGCAGCAAATAACATGCCAGCCAAACCTGTAGGTAGTCAGTGGACGGACGAACAGTGGCAAGCTATCGCGATGCGTCATCAAAACATCCTTGTAGCTGCTGCCGCAGGCTCTGGAAAGACAGCAGTACTTGTAGAGCGAATGATACGTCGCATTATGGATGAGCAGGACCCCATCGAAGTTGATCAGCTTTTGGTCGTTACTTTTACCAATGCCGCAGCCGCAGAGATGCGAAAAAGGGTAGGTGAAGCTTTAGAGAATGCCTTGCAAAGCAACCCAACATCGACAAAGCTGCAGAGACAGCTCGCACTCATGAATAAAGCGGCCATTTCGACCTTGCATTCCTTTTGCTTAGAAGTGGTACGCAGATATTATTATACAATCGAAATCGATCCGAAATTCCGCATTGCTGATGAAACAGAGGCAGATTTATTACGTGACGAAGTGTTAGAAGAACTGTTTGAGAAACAATATGGAATCGCTGACAACTTTGCATTTTTCCAATTGGTCGATTGCTTCACAGATGATCGGGATGACATGCAATTACAAAGCATGGTGCGAAAGCTATATGATTTTGCCCAAAGCCACCCGTTTCCGTATCACTGGTTAGATCAAGTGGTGGGGAATTATCAGCTTAAGGAAGTTGTGGCTATAGACGGTCTGCCGTGGGTCCAAGATTTTCTAAAGGATATTCAACTACAGCTTTCGGGCACACGCTGTGTTTTTGAGAATGCTCGCCAGCTTACCTTAGACCCACAAGGGCCAGAGCCGTATTTCGAGAATCTAACATCGGATTTACAATTGATAGATTCATTAGTTACGGCAGCTCAAGAGTCTTGGGGGAACCTCCATGCTGCTTTTCAGTCGATTACATTCTCCAGACTGAAAAGCTGTAAAAAAGGTATGTATGATGAGGATTTGCAAGACGAAGTGAAAAGTTTGCGTGACCAAGGAAAGAAACAAATCAACAAAATTATGGAAGATTATTTTCAGCGCAGCCCACAAGAGTTTTTGCAGGATATGCAGCAAATGGCTCCCGTGGTCGGAACACTAGTGGAAATAGTCAAGGAGTTTTCTGGGCGCTATCGCGAAGCCAAAGAGAAGAAGGGAATCGTTGATTTTTCTGATTTAGAACATTATTGTCTTGCGATTTTAAAGGATGCGCAGTCGTCCCCAAATGCACTGATTCCATCGGCAGCAGCGGTCGAGTATCAGAAGCAGTTTGCAGAAATTCTGATTGATGAATACCAAGATACCAATCTAGTGCAAGAAGCAATCCTACAGCTAATAAAAAGCGATAAGAATTGTCTATTCATGGTGGGCGACGTCAAACAGAGCATTTATCGGTTTCGATTGGCCGAGCCGGAGTTATTCCTTTCGAAATATCGGGCTTTTGAAAGTATGGACAACATATACAATAGAATTGAAACAAGCGAGCAAGCGAGTGTCGAGGGCGTCGCGGGTGTACGTATAGATTTGGCAAAAAACTTCCGTAGCCGTACAGAAATCATTGATTGTACGAATTATGTGTGTCAGCAAATTATGAATGAGACAATCGGCGAAATCCCATATGATGAAGCCGCGCAACTGAAATGGGGTGCTAGCTACTACCCAGAGCAACCATCCAGTGCAGAATTGCTTTTGATTGATCGTAGCCAGAATGTAGTTGTTGAAGATCAGTCTGACGGACAGTCTGTTGCAACAGGTGAAGAAGGTTCGGACGTATTCAATCGCAATAAACAAGAGGACACCATCGATACAGATAACCCAGAGGAGTTAGAAACGGCCCAACTAGAAGCAAGGGCAATTGGCAGGAAGATACTTTCTTTAATAGGAAGAGGAGAAGGACCGACCTATCAAGTGTTCGATAAGACGTTCAAGCGCATGCGCGATATTCAGTATCGAGATATAGTCATTCTATTACGTGCAACTGCTAGCTGGTCGCCAGTTATGATTGAGGAACTTAAGAAGTTAGGGATACCTGCGTACGCAGAGATTGCAACAGGATACTTCACTGCCACAGAAGTGCGAATTGTCATGTCATTATTGAAGATTATTGACAATCCATATCAAGATATACCGTTAGCAGCAGTGCTACGATCTCCCATTGTCGGGTTGACTGCTGAAGAATTAGCGCTGATTCGAATCAGCAATAAGAGTGGCTTGTACTATGATGGATTGAAGCAATACCTCGAATCAAAAGCACACGATTCAGACAGTAATGTAGAAGACACCAAAACGGAAGACACCAAAACGGGTGAATCCAATGGGGAAGATGAAACGTTTGCGAAGTTGCAAGGATTTTATAATAGACTATTGCACTGGCGTGCTTTAGCGCGAAAGGGATCACTCGCCGATTTGCTATGGGAAATTTATCAAGACACTGGCTATTACGACTATGTCGGTGGTTTAGTGGCAGGCCATCAGCGTCAGGCGAATTTGCGGGCACTTTATGACCGTGCGCGTGGCTATGAAAAGACATCATTTCGTGGTTTGTTTCGTTTCCTTCGTTTCATAGAACGGATGCAGGAACGAGGCAGTGACTTAGGCACAGCACGTGCCTTAGGAGAACAAGAAGACGTTGTGCGCATCATGACAATTCATAAAAGCAAAGGATTAGAATTTCCGGTCGTGTTTGTCGCGGGTTTAGGGAAACAATTTAATTTCCAAGATATTCGCGGGAAATTTTTATTACACAAAAAACTTGGGTTAGGCATTGCTTTTGTCGACCCGCAGATTCGCATTACCTACCCATTGTTGTCACAGCTAGCGATTCGTCAGCGAACTAAGCTTGAACAATTAGCTGAAGAGATGCGTGTGTTATATGTAGGGTTAACGAGAGCGAAGGAAAAACTGTATTTAGTAGGCACATTAAAGGATATGGAAAAGTCCGTCCAGCAATGGAGCCAACATATTTCGTTGCAAAACTGGCTGTTACCAGAGTTCCATCGCGCCAATAGTCGCACCTATTTAGATTGGATTGGCCCTGCCATTCTACGTCATCGGGAAGCTACACAGCTACACCAGAGAATTCACCCAGATTGTAATGCATTACTTGCGGATATTTTCAGTGAGGTTCGCGACCATCAAGCAAAATGGTCCATCATAACGATTCAAAGCAGTGACTTGACACTCGATTCGGCAACCAACGGGGAGCTTGAACTTCAGCATTTGGATTTCATTCAAAGGAAACAACCAGTTCCATTATCAAGTCAGCACCAAGAGTTAATTGCAGCGCGCTTCCAATGGCAATATAACTATTTGCAGGCGACTACTCACCATGTGAAGCAAACCGTTACGGAAATGAAACGAGCTGGAGATTTTACAGTCAAATCTGATGAACGCTCATTCGTCATTGGAAAAGAGTACCAAACGGTTCTTATGCCACGACCTCAATTTTTACAAGAGAAGAAAATGTCTGCTGCAGAGCGAGGCACTCTACTACACATGATCATGCAGCATATCAATCTTGCGCAAGACCTATCGAAGGACACACTGGAAATACAAATCGATGATATGATTGAGAAGGAATTCGTGACAAAAGAGCAGGTTGCGCCATTACTGAACTCGGATGTGCTCCATCATATTGTTGCGTTCTTTGCGACTGACCTTGGCAAACGCATGAAGAATGCGCAAAGAATTTACCGTGAGATTCCATTTAGTTTAGCAATTCCTGCACGTGAGATGTATAACGATTGGACGGGACAGGATGAGAATGTTTTCGTACAGGGTGTAGTGGATTGCTTATTGGAGGATGAAAAAGGAATTGTCCTGGTGGATTATAAATCGGACCGCACGAAAGACCTTACCGATGAGGAACTTTTCAACAGGTACCGTATGCAAATTAGTATTTATGCGAGGGCAATAGAAGAGATATGGAATATAACAATCGCAGAGAAGTATTTATACTTCTTCGATGGGAATCGCATTGTCAGTTGTTAATAGAAGTATAGAAATTGCAACATTTCCATAGCTACCCAATGTTTCCAATACAATAAACGTAACTTTCATGATAATATGCTACTATCAGCAAACAAAATGCAATATAATGATGATAGCACCACTGAAACGGTACATTACAATTTTAACTAAGATGATATTTATTGTGAAAATTAAATAGCTTATGCAGGAAAAACCGATGTCTGAGCAGAATAAACACTAGAAGCGACGCTAATTATTCTATGATTTAGAGAGTTGTGTTGGTAGATACTTGCAAGATATTAAGAATGAAAAAATAGATTTAGAAGTACAACCTATTGATATAAATAATATGAATGAACAGATTGAATCATTTGATAGAAAAATAGAAAGAAAATAGAAAGAAAAGAGAAAAAAAGAGAAAAAAGAGAAAAAAACAAGATGAGGGTAACAAGGATAGGAAGCGAAATCATCAGAGGAGGCACTAATAATGGTGTACTGGTATAAGAAATTATCCAATAATATTGGGATGAAAGTTATGATCGTAGTTTGGGTTGGCATATTCATAGCTGCGATGATGCAGGTGTGGTTCGGGTATAGCTTGAATAAAGACCATCTCATGCTTAGTGCTCAGCAAAAACTAATAGGCGACCTTCAATTAGGAGCAGAGGCATTTGATCGAAAGGTTCCTGGCGATTGGAAAGTAGAGAATGGGAATTTGTATAAAGGATCGACTCAAATCAACGACAATCCTGAAGTCTTAGAAATTGTCGACAATTTAGGTAAGCTTATGGGAAGTAACACTGTAACAATCTTTCAAGGTGATACACGCGTAGCCACTAACGTACTTACCGCTGAAGGTAAGCGAGCAATCGGCACGCAAATCTCGGAGACTGTTGGGAAAGCTGTACTTCAAGATAAAATACGCTATGTAGGGCGTGCGAACGTAGTTGGTACTTGGAACCAAACAGCGTATGACCCAATCCACGACTCCCAAGGAAATGTAATAGGTATATGGTATACAGGAGTCCCTGAAGATTATTATATTCAATTAGCGAAGGATGGCATTATACCAAATGTAGTGGTCGGGTATTTTTCTGCTAGTATTTATGCGACGATTTTGTTCTTTATTTTACGCTGGTTGATATTCATTCCGATTCGCAGATTACAGGTAAACGCTAACCAAATTGCAAACTACAACCTGCATATTGAGCCTTTACAAGTGCGCAACGAGGACGAAATTGGTGATGTAACTAAGGCGTTTAACACGATGCTTGCGAATTTGAAAAATATTGTGGGCAATGTTACAGACAGTGCGAACCGCGTGACACATATATCTGAGAATCTATCGGACGGTGCCAAACAGACAGAACAAACATCCCAAGAAGTCGCGCATAATATCGGAGAAATAGCAGACGGGGCGAATTCCCAAGCTGCTCATGCATCCAACATTATGGAAATGATTGAAGATACGAAAGAGCAAGTTGAGATTGGATATAAGGAAGCATCTAAGACAGCAATTAATACAATGGAATCCACTAAAGTTGCGAAAGAAGGACAAGAGGCAATAAGTAAAGCAATTGCGAATCTTGGATCTGTAACCAAAACAGTGCAATTCGCAACTGACGCAATCCAGAAGCTAGGGCGTCGCTCCAATGAAATTGGCGGGATCGTTACCATAATCTCAGATATAGCGAATCAAACAAATCTTTTAGCACTAAATGCTGCCATCGAAGCGGCTAGGGCTGGCGAGCAAGGTAGAGGTTTCGCAGTCGTATCGGATGAAGTTCGTAAACTTGCGGAACAGTCGAACCAGGCAGCAGAGAAAATAGGAAATCTTATTCAAGATATTCAAGCAGAAACTTCCGTGACAGTTCGCACAATGGAAAGTAACTTAGAAACAGTGCAATCGCAAGTAAACATTATCCAGGAAGGCGGAAAAGCCCTTACAGAGATAGTGAAAAATGTAGAACAGACAGAAGTAGATGCGAATAGTATCCAAAAAATATTTGAGCAATTAACCGATAACGCAAATCAAGTACTTCGTGCCGTGGAAGAAATATCAAATATTATTTCTAGGGCAGCATCTGCTTCACAGCAAGTCGCAGCAGCGGCTGAAGAACAGTCTAGTACAGTAGAAGAAATTGCATCAAATGCAGAAGAACTATCGCTGATGGCGAAATCCTTGAACGAAGAAGTTAGTAAATTTACAACATAGAGCCTTAGTTGCACCGACTTAACAACACAGTATGTATTATTGATGTACCAGATTAGGCAGCGCCCCTAGCATATTAAATGCTTTAGGGGTGCTGTTTTTCATTTCTCGATTACATTTCATTTATACACGAATAGAGTTGATATTTATATGGCAGACGTAATATGATGGAGTTAGGCAGACAAATGGGGAGTGGGCATATGCGAAAAGTATCTTTTGGTTTTATTTTGGGGATTGTATTATCGATTTCTGTGAATGTACAAGCAAACACTGAGATTATGGCGAGACTTGCAGATTTTAAATTATTACTAAATGGCAATTCAGTGCAAGTTGAGAACACACCATTATTATATAATGGGAGAACCTATCTTCCAGTACGAGAAATTAGCAATATACTAGGCTATGATATTGATTATATAGAAGCGACAAAATCGATTATGATTCAAGACCGTCCAGCGCAACAAGGGACGAATACAACGGTTCTTTTGCCAGGTCAATCTTCACCAGCACAGGCACCAGTATATCTAGATGTACATAGCGCCATTATTGAGGCTGTTGATAAAGCCAAGCATTCTGTCGTCGGGGTTGTCAATATGCAGCCAACAGGTGGGAGAATCAATCCTAATGAATTAAGGGAAGCGGGAAGTGGATCTGGAGTCATCTACAGAGCAGAGGATAACAGAACTATCATCATAACGAATCATCATGTAATTGAGCGTGCTTCTCGTATCTATGTAACACTACCAACAGGGGAACAGATTATTGCTAGATTAATAGGTTCCGATCAATTAACAGACTTAGCAGTATTAGAGGTTACTAGCTCCGATTTAAAAGGAACTACGTTAGCGGTGATTGGCAATTCTGCTGCTTTAAGGCAAGGAGAGCCGGCAATCGCGATAGGGAATCCACTCGGCCAAAGGTTAGCGCAAACGGTAACAGCAGGAATTATTAGTGGGACTCAGAGATTTCTGCCTGTAACAATAAATGGCGCAAGACATGAAGTGGAGGTAATCCAAACCGATGCTGCTATAAATCCAGGGAATAGTGGTGGAGCACTCCTAAACATTAGAGGTGAGCTCATCGGTATTAATAGTGCAAAAATCGCTATGACTGGCGTCGAGGGAATTGGATTCGCGATTCCTATCAATAAGGCACAACCTATTATATCGGATATATTAACCCATGGTAGAGTTATACGTTAAATGATATTTCCACTTCCGAATAATTCAATGAACAAGTCATATGATAAGAGTAAGAGCTTGTTCTTAGAGCGGATCTATGGACATGGACATAGGGAATAGGGAGTGAAGATAATGTTCAATTTTTTAAGAGTAAATGGGAAAAGAAGTATCTTTGCATTGATTATTAGCATAGCGATTGCACAAGGGATAGGGCTACTAAGTACATTGTTGACTCGGAACTCGTTTGAGATTTACCAAACACTAACAAAGCCTTGGTTTGCGCCACCACAATGGGTGTTTGGGCCAGTTTGGACAATACTATTTGTACTCATGGGTCTAGCAGCATACAGAGTGTGGATGAGTGGCTACTATCACCCATTTGGATTTACGGACCAAATGCGCAGAGCATTAACGCTGTATGGAATACAATTTGTTTTCAATTTCTTGTGGTCGATATTATTCTTCCGTTTTCAATGGTATGGCATAGCGCTCATCGATCTTTTAATCTTATTAGCCTTGATTATTATTACGGCAAGGGAATTCTACAAGATTGACCGACTCGCAGGCTTGCTCATGATTCCATACATTGTATGGGTATCCTTCGCTGGGATATTGAATTATTATATCTGGATATTGAATCGATAGGAAGTAAATAGCAAGATGTAATCGTTAAGAAGTGAATGTTAAATCGTTATAAAATATAAAAGCTAATTGTAAAAACTAAAAGCCATACATAACACACTTGAGAATTCACGTGTTATGTATGGCTTTCCTATTTCGACAGTGCATTTACTATACAATACTTGAATCTACTATATCTTAAAGGTTAAGACTGCTGTTTCTAGTTCTTCTGCCATTTCATTTAATGAAGTAGCAGATGCAGAGATTTCCTCAATAGCTGCTTGCTGTTCCTCGGTAGCTGCAGCAACTTCTTGGAAACTACTTGAAGAAGTACGAGCAATTTCACTGATTTCGTTAATCGAACTTGCTACTTGTCGTACATGCTTTGATAGGGTTTCAGAAGTGTTCGTTACTTCTTGTATTTGCGCAGCAATTTGGTGAGAAGCTTGGGCAATTTTTTGGAAGTTATTCTTCGCTTCTTCTACTAACACAGTTCCCGTTGTAACCTCTGTTGCTACAGTATTCATAGCTTTTACAGAACGTAATGTTTCGCTTTGAACTTGTCCTATTAATTCTGTGATCTGTTTTGCAGAGATCTCCGATTGTTCAGCTAGCTTGCGGACCTCTTCGGCAACAACGGCAAAGCCTCTACCATGTTCCCCTGCACGTGCTGCTTCGATTGACGCGTTGAGTGCAAGCAAGTTTGTTTGAGCTGCAATTCCTGTAATGACACTGACGATATTCTCAATATCCTTCGAACGCTCTTCTAACGACTGGATAATCGTAACGGTATGCTCCACGGACGAGCTAACTTGACTCATTTGTGACATTGTCTTTTGGATTGATTGATTTCCTAATTCAGCATCTTTCGATGTCGCATTTGATATTCCTGCAACAGCGGCCATACTAGAAACGACTCGTTGAATATCTATATTGATGGTGTCCATTGAATCATTACAGTGATCGACAGAGACTGTTTGTTGCTCAGCACCATTAGCCGCAATTTCTATGGATGTGTTGATTAGTTCTGTCCCTTTAATTGTCTGTTCACTACTAGCCGCTAACTGTGTGGAGGATGCAGCTAATCCGTGGGACAATGTTAAAATCTGTTGGACTAAAGACCGTAGATTTTCTTTCATATGATTATAGCTATCGGAAAGGTTTCCGATTTCATCCTTCGCAGTAACCTCTAGGTGGGTCTGGAAGTTACCTTCCCCGGCTTCACAGAACACAGCTAATAGCTTGTTAAGGCGTGAATTAATGTTACGGATAAAGAAGAATACGATAACAATAGCAAGTAGGATAACTACTACAACAGTAAAGAGTAAATGTCGCGTTGCACTCGCTACTGTTTGATCAATCATATTTTGTGGTGCACCCACATACCAAATGCCAATAGTTTCATTTTGAGCATTTTTAATTGGCTGATAAGCAGTTTGATAGTTCTTGCCAACCACGTTTGCTTCCCCTAAATACAATTCCCCTTGCTTTAATACCTTGTCTGCAACGGTAGCAGATACTTGGGTACCGACAGCTCGTTTGCCATCCACTTGAACGTTTGTAGCGATTCGAGTATCGCCAAGGAAAATTGTAACAGTATCGCCGGTGAACTTCCCGATATCATCCACAAGTGCAAAGTTCTCATTCATTCTGACATTGCCCTTAAAAAGCTCCCCGTCACGAACGTTCCATTCCCCAGGGTATTTTAAATCGATGTATTCATAGCCTAGTGTTAAATCAGATAATGCCTTCTGTGTTGCTGTTGCTTTTACCCCAGCCTCTATTTCTTTAATCATTACATAGCCGGCAGCCACTGCAAAAATAAGAAGTAGCGCAATTGTCAAGAAGCCAAACTTATAGCCCATTTTAAGATTTTTCCAAAAACTCATGATAGCACTCCCTATAATAAATAATAAATAGTAATAATAAATAATAATTATCTAAAAACTGGACAACATAAGTCTTATTTAGAATCATTACACTTTATTGTAATAAATTATTGTTGGATTCACAATGATAAATTACTACCATCAAATTAGAATATTACTAGATAAAATATAGTAGCTAGTTGGTGGGCAATACAGCATGCATGGCAAGCAAATAAAATGCTTATACTAATGGAAATATTGGCGTCAGTTGGAAGTCAAATACATACGAATACATACGAATATGAGGGAATTGCAAGTGAAGTGAAGGAAATCAAAAGAAGAGCAAAAAAAACCGAAAAAGTAAGCAAACATAAGATGAACGTAAGAGAAACGCAAGATAAGGAGTGGATATAATTGAAGAAACCAGTGATGATTATAATTTCATTGATGCTGCTCATGGGATCAGCATATTTTGTACATACGACTAACGGATCAGAGCAAATTGTAGAGTCACAGACAACGCATATTAATGAAGCTGTCAGTGATTTAATTACCACAACAGCCTATGGACAACGGGCAATGATTGCGACAAATGATGTAATTCATGTCATATCTACCAATTATCATCTACCGCCAAGATTAGTGAAAGCGCGTGTTTCAGAGGAATATAAGGATAAGGAATCAGTTACTATGAATGAAGCGCGAGCAATCATTGCTTCCTTTGAAGATTTAAAATTCGCGGATCGGGTGCCGATTATTACCTATCATCATCTTTTAAAACGTGATGAAAATAGGAGATACCGAGGAAATAGCCTAGTAATGTCCGTAGAAATGTTCGAAGAGCATATGAAGCTATTACATGAAAACAACTACACAACTATAACCCTAGATGAACTGGCATTATTTATGAGTAAACAAATTCAGTTACCAGAAAATAGTATTGTCATTACCTTTGATGATGGTTATTTGAGTAACTTTGAATACGGATATCCAATTTTAAAGCAATATGGTTTTAAGGCAACAATCTTTATCATCACTGGGATTGTACGAGAAAGGCCGATTGCATTTCACCCGAACTACTTGAGCTTTATTAGCTGGCCTGAGATGGAGACCTATAAAGATGTGTTTGAGTATGCAGGTCATACCCACGATTTACATTATAAAGAGGGACGATATAGCCATTTGCGTGTGAAACCCCAACAGTCTGTCCTCGATGACCTGAAACAGTCAAAGGAATTGTTGGATTCGGATTACTTTGCTTATCCTTACGGTCAATACAGTAAGAAGGTAATCCGAACTTTAGAAGAAGCGGGATATACCCATGCGTTTACAGTTGAACCTAAGCCTGTGACCGTAAAGAGTGATCCGTATAAAATCCCGCGCTATATGATTAACCCGACAACAAAACTCAAACGTTTTAAAAAATATGTAGGCATTGATTGAAAATGATTCTTGACCAGATCCCTGTCGCAGAGTATTCTGTATATAAGCAATTTTGAATATGGCTAATTATACAAGCTGATGAGGAGATCTTCATGAATGAAACAGTAGAATATTGGGTAAAAGGACTTTCTTGAGCAGATTGTGCCGCTAAGTTTGAGCGGAATGTAAAGTCATTACCAAATGTCCAAGAAACTAAATTAAACTTTGGTGCTTCAAAAATTACAATTACGGGAAATATTTCTATCGAGAAAATTGAAGAGGCAGGGGCTTTTGATGGAGTGAAAGTAGTCGCATATAAAGAGCCACAAAAAGCCAAGGTTATAATCGGTGCCAGTGCGGAAGATAACACACTGGTAAATCAAGAAAGGCGTTTTCAAATACAAGAGCTATGGACGAATCCTGTGTTCCAAAAATCTATGATATCTGGGATGTTCATTGTTTTTGCGTATATAACGGAACGTTTCTTTGAAGCTGAGCAAGTAGCACTAATCCTATACATGGTAGGTTTGTTAGTCGGTGGTTTTGTAACGTTTCGCAAAGGTCTACGAAGCTTAACTAAGCTACAATTTGATATGAATCTCCTAATGACAATTGCCGTAACAGGTGCAGTTCTGATTGGTGAATGGGCGGAAGGCGCTATCGTATCTTTCTTGTTTGCGATTAGTAATGCCCTCGAAAGCTATTCTATGGATAAAGCACGCAATGCCATCCGGGGACTCATGGAATTAGCACCAAAGGTAGCAAATGTGATACGCAATGGGGCAGAAACCCAGGTACCAGTCGAAGAATTGATTCTCGGTGATATCGTTGTCATTCGACCAGGTGAGAAAGTAACTGTCGATGGAGAAGTAGTCAATGGGCAAACGGCAATCAATCAGGCGGCAATTACAGGTGAATCTATTCCAGTAGAGAAGAGAATTAGCGATACTGTGTTTGCAGGTACGTTAAATCAGCATGGAGCGATTGAGGTAAAAGTATCTAAGCTAGTGGAAGATACTACGATAGCGAAAATTATCCATTTGGTAGAGGAAGCACAGGGAGAACGCGCACCGTCACAAACCTTTGTCGAGGCTTTTGCAAAGGTGTATACACCCACAGTTTTTGTTATTGCGTTGGCAATAGCGACGATTCCACCTATTTTATTGGGGCAAACTTGGTCAGAATCGATCTATCAAGCGCTAGCATTATTAGTTGTCGCATGCCCTTGTGCCTTAGTTGTTTCCACACCAGTGGCTATCGTGACAGCTATAGGGAATGCAGCGAAGAACGGGGTACTGATTAAAGGTGGTGCGTATCTAGAGGAAGCTGGGAGCTTAACAACAATCGCATTTGATAAGACGGGTACTTTAACCAAGGGCGTACCAGAAGTGACCGACGTAATTACGTTTGGAACATACACGAATCATCAATTAATACAAATCGCAGCATCGATCGAAAATATGTCAGAGCACCCGCTCGCAAAATCTATCGTTCGCCACGCGAAAAAACTGTCGTTAACCCTATCGCCAGTCGATGGATTTCAAGAGATACCTGGTAAAGGCGCTTTTGGAACAATTGATGAAGCGACCTTTTCGATTGGTAGTCCAAGTTACTTCGCAGAACGTAACCAATTGACAGAGGAACTTAAATTTCCGATTTCTTTGCTGCAAGGACAAGGGAAAACAGCGATGTTGTTAGGCGATGAGACTTCTACCTACGGAGTAATTGCAGTGGCTGATCAAGTCCGTCCTTTGAGCGCGATGGTTATTCAGGAGCTGCATGAATTAGGAATCAGAAAGACAATCATGTTAACAGGTGACAGTATACAAGCAGCGAATTATATAGGGAAACAAGTGGGAGTTACGGAAGTATTTGCCGAACTTTTGCCAGAGAAGAAACTACAAGCAATTAAAGATTTACGTCAAGGAAATCACATAGTCGCGATGGTCGGAGACGGGGTGAACGATGCTCCAGCACTGGCGGCATCTAATGTGGGAATTGCCATGGGTGGTATAGGTACTGACACAGCACTTGAGACAGCAGATATTGCCCTAATGGCAGATGACTTGTCGAAGCTGCCCTTTACGATACGTTTAAGTAGATCAGCAAAAAGGATTATAAAGCAGAATATAGCATTCTCTGTAAGTATTAAGATTATTGCAGTACTGGCAGTATTTCCAGGTTGGTTGACTTTATGGTTAGCAATTCTTGCGGATATGGGAGCTACATTATTAGTGATTGCGAACGGTCTTAGACTTTTACTGTTAAAACCGAAGGAACCGCCACTACCCTCATGTTCAAGTACAAAGGAAAAGGAGGTACATTAAATGCGTATTGTCATGCAAAGAGTTACAAGTAGTAGCGTCTATCTCCCAAAAGAAGAGCGCATAACAGGAGAAATTCAATTAGGTTTATTGGTGCTATTGGGTGTCGGTCCTAACGATACGGACGAAGATATGCAATATCTGATAGATAAGATGATCCATTTACGGATTTTTGAGGACGAGGCAGGCAAAATGAATCTATCTGCGAAGGATGTGGGCGCAGAGATTATGATTGTCTCACAATTTACCCTCTATGCAGATTGTCGTAAAGGCAGAAGGCCAAGCTTTACACAAGCTGCACAGCCTGAAAAGGCTAATGAGATGTATGGACAGTTTGTAGCGCGTTTACAGGAAGAAGGCTTTAAAATAGCGACCGGTGAGTTCGGCAAACATATGCAGGTATCACTGGTGAACGATGGTCCGGTTACTATTATGCTCGATAGTGAGAATAGATAGTGTGGTATACCTACAATGAAATGGACTAGATTTATAATACTCATATCATATTTAACTGGTATATAAATTAAAAGAGAACTGGACGCATCCACTTCTCTTAAATGTACGCCGAAGCGATACACTGCAATTAGTTATAATCTAGGATACTATTTTTTTATTATACGTAAAGCAAAAACTATATTTATATGAAGACTCAAATGTATGGTAAGTTAGGTTTGACCTTGACTACTCGAGAATTGCATTCTATAATGATAACAATAATCATTAACGAAAAGGTGAGGCTGATGACAATTGTTAGAAAAGGGAATTCAGCAGATATCAATAACTTGCAACGAATCGATATAGTAAATAAGAATTTGCTGAAAGAAAAGTTAAATGAGATGCTTCTAGATAGAGATTTACACCAAATCAGGATTAATTTTAACACCATATCGAAGGTAGATTGTACTGGTATAGGGCTATTATTGTCTTTCCATAAAATAATTCAAGAAATGGGTGGAAAGTTAATTCTTTATGGGATTAAAGATCGTTCAATTCAAACAATATTTCAAATGATTCACTTAGATAGAGTAATAACAATAGCAGATTGAATAAGTATGAGGAATTGCCCTTGACTTGCCATGATTGCCTTATATTACAAGCAAATAATCTATAATTTTTAGCAGGTAATCACAAGTGAATAAAGAATACTATAATGAATAATGGAATTGATGTGAAAGGGGACAGATCAACTTGAAACACCACCTAAGAATACCCATTCTCGTATTGTTCATTGTAGCATGTATTGTCGTCATGCCTTTTGATGGTTATGCATCTTCGAATCAAATCAAGGTTTTTGTTGACGGCACGGAGGTTCCTTTTGTCGATGCGCAGCCTTACATTGACGGCAATGGACGCACGCTAGTACCTGTACGATTTCCTGCGGAAGCAGTAGGGGCTACAGTAGACTGGAATAATGACGCCAAACAGGTGACTGTAAGTAAGGATCATAAAACTGTGATACTCTCAGTGAATCAAAGGGAATATATCGTCAACCATATGAAGATGCAGATGGACACGGAAATGATCTATAACTCACAATACCATCGAAACTTTGTGCCAATACGATTCGTCTTAGAAGGCCTTGGATATGAAGTAGGCTGGCAGACATTCCAACAGTATGGCATCATTCACGTGTTTACGGATGGACAAACAGTCACGCAGAAGAACACAATTTACAAGCAAATAGAATCGCGAATCACTGCGCCACAGATGCCAAGCGTTCAGCCTGTTGAGACAACACAGCCAACAGCTAAATTTATAGTAGATGACCTTGCGATTGGTAGTCCTTTAGAGGATTTAATCAAGAAACGTGGCAACCCGGACCGTATGGATGCAAGTCAATACGACTTTCAATGGTATGTATACAATAAAGACTATAGCAATTATTTGCAGGTAGGCGTTAAGGATAAGAGAATTGTTGCTTTACATAGTAGTGCAGTGAAATGGAGCGGAGTCGGGAATTTAGCACCTACCGCAACAAAGAAGAATGTGCGAGATGCTTTAGGAGAGCCTTTAAGAGGTTTGCGGATTGGCAATACGATGTATCTTAATTCCTATGAAAATAGGGATGTTTATTTAGTTGACGAGTCCTATTATGCATATTTTGATTATGATGCATTCGATAAGGATATCGTTCAGTCGGTTTTATTGTTAGACAAAAAAAGTAGAGAGACGCTACCGGCATTTCACTCTGCGGGCTCAACGGATTTACGAAAAGCCTTCGAATATCAGGTGTTTGACTTGACGAATGCTGTGAGGCAGAAAAAAGGCTTGTCTATACTAAAATGGAACGAGCAAGCTGCCATTACTGCTAGGAAACATAGTGAAGATATGGCGAAGAATAACTTTTTCGACCATATCAATCTCCAAGGTCAGAGCCCATTTGACCGCATGCGTGCGGATGGTATACGTTTCCGTTCTGCAGCGGAAAATTTAGTGGCAGGTAGTGAAGATGCAGTGCAAGCTGTACCAATGTGGATGAATTCTAAGGGCCACCGTGAAGCAATGCTTTCGCGACAGGAGTTACTAGGTGTTGGTGTGGCCTTTGGTGGCCGTATGAATATATATTTTACACAGAAATTTTTCACTCCATAATAAACGATGCTTGCAGCAATGATATAAATTTCGTGGCGGCAAGTGGAGTCGGAATATGCTTATGAGTAATGATCCCCAAGTCTCGATTGGGGATTTTTTCTTTGAGTTGTAATTCAATGACTTCCCCAGAAGTTAATTCGTTTAGAACATAATCCTTAGTTAAGAATGAGATTCCGAAATTGATTTTCACCAAATCAATTAATAAATCTACACTACTTAGCTCAAATTCTGGTTGAATCGATACTTGATTTGTAGATGCCAGTTGATTAAGGAATGAGCGCGTAGAAGTGTTTTCTTCCAATGCGAGAAGAGGTAGTTGAGTTAACTCTTGCATCGTAATAACCTTCTCGCGCAGATGTTCAAATTGTCTACCTGCAATAAAAATGTCCTGAATCGGTCGTTTCAATACTACATCGAATATTTGAGTATCGATATGACTCGGAAGATTTATCATGATGACATCTACTTCGCCCTTTTGCAAAAGCTCCAAACAAACAGGCGATGGGCGATTCGTAACATGAATCTTTATCTTTGGATATTGAGTCGAGAACTGCTGGAAATAGGGTAGCAAATAGTGCTTGCATATGGTATCGCTTGCACCAATTCGAATTTCTCCAGCCTCGAGTGTGCGCATTTCTATTAATTTGCGTTCCCCATTCTTAATGTAGAGGTACGCTGGTTCTAAATGTCGGAATAACACTTCTCCTTCCTGTGTTAAACGGACACTTTTCGTGCTGCGGATAAATAGCTTGCAGCCGAGTTTTTCCTCTAATAGTTTAATCGTCTGGCTCACGGAAGACTGTGATACGAATAAGTGTTTAGACGCTTCGGAAAAGCTAAGGGTGTTAGCTACATGATAGAAAACCTTATAAAGCTCAAAATTTATATCGATAAGAATGCACACCTTTTTTAGTTAATGATTTCTTAATACATCAGTAATCGCTATGTAAGTATTTAGTAACAAAATAATAATAAGCGGCAAAAGAGTAAAACGCAAGTGAGCAACAAGATTAAATTCTAATAATTGGAAGGTGAACCCTTTGGAAAATAATCCCGAAACAATTCTGCAACTCGAAAATGTTTCCAAGTATTTCGGTATTACCCAAGTGCTGCATGACATCAC
The DNA here is from genome assembly GCF_001742305.1 of Desulfuribacillus stibiiarsenatis. Taxonomy (NCBI): domain Bacteria; kingdom Bacillati; phylum Bacillota; class Desulfuribacillia; order Desulfuribacillales; family Desulfuribacillaceae; genus Desulfuribacillus; species Desulfuribacillus stibiiarsenatis. The sequence goes on from NZ_MJAT01000022.1 coordinate 146,997, forward strand.
CTTACAGGTAAAGAAGGGCGAAATTTATGGCTTTCTTGGGCCCAATGGTGCAGGAAAAACAACCCTAGCACGAATGATCTTGGGTTTAATACGCTGTGATAAAGGCTCTATACAAATCCAAGGGCATAACATCAATGATCAATATAAACAAGCGATTCGTCATGTCGGAGCTATTGTAGAAACACCAAACTTTTATTCCTATTTATCTGGATACGACAATCTTAAATTATCTGCCAATGTATATGGCGATGTATCTAAGGAACAGATCTTAGAAGTGTTAGAGATGGTGCAAATGACGGAGAAAAGTAAAGCCAAAGTAAAAACATATTCCCTTGGCATGAGGCAGCGGCTAGGTATTGCAAGAGCATTGCTGCATCGCCCTGAGCTAGTCATTCTCGACGAACCGACCAATGGGCTAGATCCGCAAGGGATTAAAGAAATGCGGGAACTGATTCAACAGCTAGCGTTTGAAAAAGACATTACGTTTTTTATCTCAAGTCATCTTTTGAAAGAGGTTGAAATGACCTGTACTAAGGTCGGTATCTTGAATCGCGGGAAATTCCTAGCAGAAGGTCAGGTGGAGGAATTAGTTGCGCTATCTCCATTCTCAAGCTTTGAAGACTACTTCTTAGATCTTACAAAAGGGGCTGGGGTTTATGTGTAATTTAGTATACAATGAACTATATAAAATGGTAGCAAACTGGAAACTATTGATCTTCTTGTTGATAACTTTAGTGGCAGTTGCTATTCCTTCGATGGTGATGTTCATCCCTGAGGCGCATGTTGTGTTTACTGGACAAGACTACCCACTGATGATACTTAATGGGCTTGTAACAATGGTTTTGCCGATTTTCATTATTATAATGCTTGCGGAAATGTTCACAACAGAATATGAAAAAGGTACATTGAAAAACACGCTCATCCAACCTGTTTCACGAATCCAAGTGGTGGTAGGGAAACTCCTTGCAGTCGTATCGATTGTGGGATTTTTACTACTTGTAGCATTGATTGCTGGTTATGGATTTGGAATTGCTGTATTTGGCTGGGGAGAAGGGATTGCTATCGGAGGCAACTTGCTAACCTCATCACAAGGCATTATTGCCACTGTTACCAGCTATGTTGTATCTTTGATACCATTAACGGTTTTCGCTGTATTTATCGCAGTGCTTTGTATAATATTGTCCAGTGGAACCGCTGCTTTGGGGATTAGTATTGGCTTGTTCCTGGCAATGAATATTGCAGGGCAGCTTGTAGAAAAGTTAAGTCCATACCTTATAAACACACACTTCAATCTGTATATTTTTGTCATGGAGGAAGCATTGCGAGTGCAACTAGTACAATCAATTGTAGCACTTGTAGTATATGGGGTTGTTTCTTCTCTGTTAGTGGCTATACTTTTCAAGAAGAAGGAAATTATACTTTAGATTTAGAGGTGGACGTTATGGTGAAAGAAAGAATCCTTGTCGTAGATGACGAACAGGAAATCTGCGAATTATTAAAGGATTATCTTGAAAATGAAGGGTATGAAGTTTTCGTAGCTTATGACGGTAAGCAAGGATATGAACGTTTTCAACAAGAAAAGCCTATTTTAGCGATATTGGATATAATGCTTCCATTGATGGAAGGGACGGAACTTTGTCGTAAGATACGCAATGAGTCTTCTATTCCGATAATTATGTTAAGTGCTAAGAAAAGCGATATTGATAAGATTCTAAGCCTAGGCCTTGGCGCCGATGATTATATGACGAAACCTTTTAGCCCTAGTGAGTTAGTCGCTAGGGTTAAAGCGCATTTGCGCAGATTCCTTCAAATGAATGTTAGTAATGAAGGGCAGGCTGTTTTTACATACGAGAATTTGCAAATTGATAGTAAAGCCCATAAGGTAATAGTTGACGGTCAGTCAATGGAGCTATCTGCGAAAGAATTTGCACTGCTACATTTTCTTGCCAACCATCAAGGGCAAGTATTCACACGAGATCAAATTTTTGACCATGTATGGGGTTTCAACGAATATGGGGATGTGAATACAGTGACGGTGCATATCCGGAGAATCCGCGAAAAAATAGAAGTAGATCCAACGAAGCCTAAGTTTATTAAAACAATTTGGGGTGTTGGATACAAATTTGGAGAGTAGGGGGCCACTACGTTGAAACTTGGGATTCATAGTAAGCTTGTGGTTGCCTTTATCTCTGTTATCATCATTCCGATTGCTACAGCAGGGTTGTCTTTCTATTTTATTATGGAGCATGTGAATAAACATTTTGATATGAAACAAGTGGATGTGATGCAACAGGTTGCTTTCGACATCCGCGAAGCAGTGCAATCTGGTTATCCATATCTGGCCAATAGTAATGGACAAGCAACGCAATCAGTAGGGGAAAGCATACGCGAAATAGCAGACGACTATGATGTGCAGTTTGAAATATTTGATGAAGAAGGAAATCTACTCCTTCGAACGGCGGAGACAACTTTTACAAAATCGAGATTTAGTAATAACAGTCTGAATATACCAGTAGAGGATAATAAGGTTGTGAAAGTAGTTGTTCATTACAATCCGTCATCCGAACCAGCCAAAATTTTATTTTCGATTCTAAAAGGCATTGCACTTAGTATTCTATTTGGATTTATTGCACTATTAATGGTCGTAGGATGGTTTACGTGGTTTCTCTCACGGAGTGTTTTGAAGCCTTTAGGGGAATTAAACGTTGCGACTGCGAAAGTAGCGGACGGAGACTTCGATTTCAATATCAATTACAACAAAAATAATGAGTTTGGTGCATTATGTCGTTCCTTTATGTTGATGAAAGAGCAGCTCAAGGCATCGATTGTTCGACAACAGCAACAGGAGCAACTGCGCAAAGAGTTGGTAGCAAGTATTTCTCATGATATTAGAACTCCAGTCGCTTCCATTAAAGGCTACGTGGAGGGGATTCAAGATGGTATTGTGAAAGACCAAGAAAGGTTAGCGAAATACTTAGAAGTAATACATGGGAAAACTGAGCAATTAGACCGTTTGGTTGACGATTTATTTCAATTTTCTCAAATAGAAGTAGGTAAATTGGAAATAGTTCTAGAAAAACAGAATAGCAGAAAGTTTTTCTCTTCGATCCTTCAGCAATTTGAAGTAGAGTTGGGATCGCAAGGGATTTCTTTGACGCTACCAAAAGAAATTCCGGATGTTAGTATTGCTGTAGATAAGCAACGGATGATCCAGGTGATCGAGAATTTGATTGGTAATGCGTCTAGGTACGTAGATAAAGAACATGGACTCGTGCAGATCGACATCGATTTACAATCAGAGAAAGAAAACTCAACGGAACCTTTACACTTATCAGAATCTTTACGCATATCCATTAAAGACAACGGGCAGGGCATCGCAGAGGACGACCTTCCGTATGTATTTGATCGGTTCTACCGAGGCGAAAAGTCGCGTTCGAGAAAATTCGGTGGCACGGGCCTTGGTCTAGCGATTAGCAAATACATCATTGAAGCGCACCATGGGGAAATAGGTATTACTAGCAAGCTACATAAAGGAACAACTGTGTTTTTTACCCTTCCAATACAGAAGTAGAATCAATTATATACAGAATTACGAAAAACATATTACATATACTTATAAATCATATTATAACTAATAATAACATGTTATAAGTAAATTCTGTTACAATAAAGCTAATGAAAACCATTCGAGTTTACAAACGAAGGGAACAAATCGACTGAAAATAAATGGGGGGGTTTATCGATGACCGCTGTAATGGGGATACAAGTGCGAAGAATTTTCGTAGAGAAGAAACCTGGATTTAACGTGGAAGCTGAGGCTTTATGTCGTGACTTTCAACAAAACCTAGGAATTTTAGGACTGCAATCGGTAAGGGTCGTAAATCGGTACGACATCCAAGGAATCAATGAAGAAATTTATCAACAGTCTCGAAATACAATTTTCTCAGAACCACCAGTGGATATTGTCTATGACGAACAATTACATGTACAAGACCCAATTCGTATGTTTGCCGTCGAATTCCTACCAGGACAATATGATCAAAGAGCTGACTCTGCCGCGCAATGTATACAGATTTTAACACAGAGTGACCGACCGATTGTTACTACCGCTAAGGTGGTACTATTATCAGGGGACATTTCAGATGAGGAATTTAATCGCATCAAGCAGTATTATATCAATCCAGTAGAGTCCCGAGAAGCTACTCTAGATAAACCTTTAACAATTGAGCTACAAACGGAACAACCAAGTGATGTACAAGTCCTTGACGGGTTCTGTCACATGGATGAGCAGCAAATGAAGGAATTTATGCAACGTATTGGCTTTGCAATGAATTTCGAGGACCTTTTATTTTGTCAAAAGTACTTCCGTGATACAGAGAAGAGAGATCCAACTATCACAGAATTAAAAGTAATCGACACATATTGGTCTGATCACTGCAGACATACAACATTCTTAACAGAGATTCAGGAAGTGACGTTCGATGAAAATGAGAATGTAGTGCCTATGAAAGCAGCATATCAGAGATATCTTAAAGCTCGTGAAATCGTGTATGGCGAAGAAAACCGAGATGTTTGTCTTATGGATTTAGCTGTCATCGGAATGAAAGAGCTGCGCAAGCAAGGCAAACTACAAGATTTAGATGTTTCTGATGAAGTAAATGCATGTAGCATTGTTGTAGATGTCGATGTTGAAGGTGAGATACAAGAATGGTTAGTGATGTTCAAGAACGAAACACACAACCATCCTACAGAAATTGAACCATATGGTGGTGCGGCGACTTGCTTAGGTGGCGCCATTCGTGACCCACTATCTGGTCGTTCGTATGTATATCAAGCAATGAGAGTGACAGGTAGCGGCGACCCACGTGCGCGTATTGAAGATACTATTCCAGGCAAGCTGCCGCAACGCAAAATCACTACGGAAGCAGCAGCAGGATATAGTGGCTACGGGAACCAAATAGGGCTCGCAACAGGACATGTTGCTGAAGTATATGATGAAGGCTTTGTCGCGAAACGTATGGAAATTGGTGCTGTGATGGCTGCTGCTCCCAAAGAAAATGTGGTTCGCATACAACCAAGTAAGGGCGATGTAGTGATTTTAGCTGGCGGACGTACAGGTCGTGACGGCTGTGGTGGAGCTACTGGATCTTCTAAAGAACATGATGAAGACTCGATCTTTACATGTGGCGCAGAAGTGCAAAAAGGGAATCCACCGACAGAAAGAAAGCTACAAAGACTATTTAGAAATCCTAAAGTAAGCATGATGATTAAGAAATGTAATGATTTTGGTGCTGGCGGGGTATCTGTTGCAATCGGGGAATTAACAGATAGTCTGAAAGTCAATTTAGATGTGATTCCGAAGAAGTACGAAGGACTTGATGGTACAGAACTTGCGATTTCTGAGTCACAGGAGCGGATGGCGGTGGTAGTGGCCGCTGAAGATGCAGAACGCTTCATTCGATTCGCACAAGAAGAAAATGTAGAAGCTACTGTTGTTGCTGAAGTAACAGATAACCGACGTCTACAAATGTATTGGCGCGGAAACGCGATTGTCGATTTAAGTAGGGATTTCTTAGATACGAATGGTGTGAAACAAACAACCAAAGTACACGTAAATGGGCCGCAAACAGATATGGATTTTCTTACGCAACCATCGCAGCACATAAGAGATGAACTAAAGAGCTACCCTTTGGAATCTTGTGAAACATTACGACAAGCTTGGATAGCGAATCTTACGGATCTAAATGTTGCTGGTCAGCAGGGATTAGTGGAGCGCTTTGATAGTACAATCGGTGCAGGAACGGTCTTAATGCCATTTGGTGGGAAGTATCAGGCTACGCCTGCCGAAGGCATGGTTGCCAAGATTCCGGTCATTGGCAAGGAAACCAATACAGCGACGATTATGACCCATGGATACAATCCAAAGCTAGCATCTTGGAGTCCGTTTCATGGGGCTCTGTATGCAGTAGTAGAGGCAGTTGCCAAGGTAGTAGCAATCGGTGGTCGTTATGATTCTATCCGTTTGACTCTACAGGAGTACTTTGAAAAGTTAGGGACGGATGCATCCAAATGGGGCAAGCCGTTTAGTGCATTATTAGGTGCATATCACGCACAGGAGCAATTCGGTATTCCAGCAATTGGTGGAAAGGATAGCATGTCAGGGACATTTAAAGATTTGCATGTCCCACCTACTTTAGTTGCTTTTGCTGTAGATGTAGTGAAGGCAGATAAAGTGATATCTCCAGAGTTCAAACAGGCGGGGAGTCAGGTTGTTTTTATTCCATCGAAGTTTGATGGACAATCGATGATTGATTTTGACAACTTGAAAGCGAACTTTACTAAGGTAACAGAACTGATTCATTCTGGAAAAGTATTAGCTGCCCATACTGTGAAGTATGGCGGAATCGCAGAAGCACTTACGAAAATGGCTTTCGGAAATAAAATTGGATTCCGTTTTGAACCATCAAAAGCGAATGCCATGACACAATCCATGGAGATTGGATATGGAGAAGAATGGTTCTTGCCGAAGTATGGTTCATTAGTATTAGAACTTCCGAGTGATATCAACGTACAAGAAGCGTTGGGAGATATTGATTATATTGCATTAGGTAATACAACGTCATCACAAGCCATTCAAGTTGGTGATATGACGATTATGCTGGATGAATTATATCGCCTATGGCAAGAGCCATTACAAGATATTTTTCCAATCCAAGCGAAAAGTGTAACGGAAGAATCTACTTACAATTTTGAGAAAACTGAAGCTAGTTTCGTGAAAACTGGGTCAGATGCAATAACGTACAATTCGATAATAAACGCAGATACAACTATTAAAAGTCAAAGTCGCAGCTCTCGTACAACAGCACTCGCACAGCCGCGTGTCTTAATCCCTGTATTCCCAGGAACGAATTGCGAATATGATACGCATAAGGCGTTTGAGAAAGCTGGCGGACAAGTCGATACGATGATTATAAGGAATCTAACGTCTGTTGATATTGAGAATTCTATCGCAACCATTGTTGATAAAATCAAGCAAACACAAATTTTGATGCTGCCAGGTGGCTTTAGTGGTGGTGATGAACCAGACGGTTCTGGTAAATTTTACGCTACGCTCTTTAGAAACCCAAGAATTAAAGAAGCTGTGATGGACCTATTGCAAAATCGTGATGGTCTTGTGCTGGGGATTTGTAACGGATTCCAAGCGTTGATTAAATTAGGGCTACTGCCATATGGTGAGATCCGAGATATGAATGAGAATTCCCCTACGTTAACCTTTAACACGATTGGTAGACATATTTCCACAATGGTACAAACAAAGGTTGTATCCAATCAGTCACCATGGTTACGTAATGTTGAAATAGGCGAAATCCATTCAATTCCTGTTTCCCATGGGGAGGGACGTTTCTTTGCTACGGTAGAGGAGTTACAAAAGCTTATCGATGGGAAACAGGTGGCTACTCAATACGTAAATCAAATGGGTAATCCGACTATGCAAAGCCCTGCCAATCCTAATGGCTCCATCTATGCAATCGAAGGCATCACAAGCCCTGATGGTAGAATTTTTGGGAAAATGGGACATTCAGAGCGCATAGGAAATCACGTAGCCATCAATGTTCCGGGCAAAAAAGATCAGAGAATTTTTGAAGCTGGTATCTCATATTTCAAATAATAGGTATAAAATATCCAGAAATATAGCACAATAGAGAATGTAAGTAATATATTTAGGTAATGCATTCAAGGAATGCAAACATTTAGGAGGAATTTAAGAGTATGCAAGGTACAGTAAAATGGTTTAATGCAAGTAAGGGGTTTGGATTTATCGAAACAGAAGGTGGAGAAGATGTATTCGTACATTTCTCAGCAATTCAAGGCGATGGATTTAAATCATTAGAAGAAGGTCAAAGAGTATCTTTTGAGGTTACTGAAGGAAACCGTGGCCCTCAAGCGACTAACGTTTCTGTAATGTAATCGCATATCCTACCAACGAATAAAACCTCCACTCTTATGTGGAGGTTTTTTGCACTATCAGAAATCATTAGTTTGAAGTAGATAGTATAGCTGTGCATTAGCAACACATCAGCAGTAAACTGCTGTGTTTATGCGTCAGTGCAACTAAGGCATTCTCTGCGCTAAAGCTTGGCGAATGCTAGTTTTCTTTACATCTGTTGGGCCATGCGGTAAAGCATTACCCAAACTTGTTCGCGTGTCGCTTGATCCTGCGGATTCAAGCCATCGGAAATGCCGTTGGCTACTACCCAATCATGAGCTTCTCTTGCATAATCGGATACAACAGATTGTGGTTTAGCTTTAGGTGTAGCTACAGGTTTAGGTGCAGGTAATGTATCCCACTGAAATAATTGATGTTCTTCAATTAGTCGGATAAGTTTTGAAGCATAATTGGGATCTGTTGCATAACCTGCTTCTTGTAATGCATGTGCTGCTTCTAAGTAATTATTAGCTTGGAATACAGGTAGGTAACGAGACGATCGTAGCAGAAATTGCGTATGGTCATTTATCGATTCGTTCAAAGTGTTATAATTTCGGAATTGCGCTTGGACCCATATCCATCCCTTTTCTTCACTGTACTCCCTAGTTTTCTTTGTGATACTACCTACTGTACCGACTCCTTTGATACCAAATAGATTGTTCGCTTCTTTCGTAAGTCCGCTCTTTCCCCAGTTACTTTCTAGAATCGCCTGCGCTATTTTCACACTAGGAAATAAACCATGTAACGCGTAATCTTCTTTAGCTGATGCAACAAGAGATTCAATAAATTTCGTCTTTTCCATTTTAGCACGCCCTTTCTTCCCTTATAATTCATTGTATGATGTACCCTATACATTGCATGAAGAAAAGGTAAACAAGAATGCCATATTAATTTTCATTTAAAGAAAACATGTAAAACAAAACTTGGAATACTACAAGTTCTTAGGACGCGAGTGAGTAAAAAAAATCAGCTCACACAGAATGTGCAAGCTGGCATGTATGTATCGAATATAACTTTGATGTTAGCGGACGACTAAGACATCCGATGGAGAATGACGAATGATGTATTCAGAGACACTACCAACAAGTACACGTTCCAATGCATTTGTGCCAGTAGCACCGACAATAACCAAGTCAGGATCAACTTTGGGCATAATCGTTTTGATAATCTCTCGCTTTGCAGAGCCAGACTCAAGAATCACTTGTACATTGGTAATACCGGATTCTACGGCTTTCGCTTTAAATTCTTCCAATAAGCGTTCAGCGCTTGTGCGAGCAACATTTAGTATCTCTGCGTCATATGGCTTGTAATCCGAATAAATCGGAATATCTACTACATGGGCAAGAGTTAGTTTTGCTCCGTTTTCATTGGTTACCTTTAAAGCACGGTTAAAGGCTTTATTCGATTCTTCTGAACTGTCTACACAAAGCAGAATGTTTTGATAAGGCATATAATACGATTCCCCCTTATTATAAGTACGCTAACTAAAGCATTCTCAAAGCTAGATGAATGCAAGTCTTAAAGAAATATATCTTGCGTGCATTGATAGAGCTTGCGACTGCTAAGTTTTGTTTATATTATAACTTAAGTGTTATATATTGTGCGAATAATTATGCGCTAACACGAAAAGTTGAACTGATAATATAAGTGTATTATAATATAGTGAATTAATAATATGCATGAAAACCATATCTTAATGGATACTAAAGTGTTAGAGATTACACCTAAATGTAATAAGTATTGAATTATGAGAATAAAACTATATTTTACGAGGAGGCAAGAGGTATGAGAAAAACACTATATTTTCTATGTACAGGAAACTCGTGTCGCAGTCAAATGGCTGAAGGTTTTGCAAAAGCATATGGAGCAGAGAAATTTGATGTATATAGTGCCGGGATTGAAGCTCATGGATTAAACCTACTGGCTGTAAAAGCAATGAATGAAATTGGAATTGATATCAGCAATCAAACATCTGATGTCATTGATCAAGAAATTTTGAATCAGGCGGACTATGTCATTACATTATGTGGAGATGCCAACGATAAATGCCCTTTGTCGCCGCCACATGTCAAACGATTACACTGGGGATTTCCTGATCCTGCAAAAGCAGAAGGAACAGAAGTAGAACGATGGAAAGTGTTTCAGTCAGTGCGCGATAGTATTGGCGAGAGAATTCAACAATTTGTTGAAACAGAAGAGTAAATAACTATTTATAGAAACAGAGTATATCGGCAGGCTGTTATGAGCAAAACCCGCGCAATAATGAAACGGCGTTTCATTATTGCGCGGGTTTTGTTGGTACTAGTACATATAGTCATATATCCTTATGTCCAAGCATATAATGGAAGTGGAGATGAACAACTTGTGATTCATTATGTTTCTTTATAAGTAAAAAAGAACTATAAAGAACAATATGAACAAAACGTTGAACTGTTTATAAAACAGTGTTACTATATACATGTAAAGTAACACAGTTATATAACAGAAAAGAATGTGTACAAAATAAGGGGAGGAATATCATGTTTAGAAGTAAGAAGTTTACAATCCTAATTACAGTATTACTAGTGTTATCATTAGCAATCGTAGGTTGTGGCGGTAGCAAGGATGCTGCTCCAGCACCAACACCAGCTCCTGACCAAAAGGATGCAACTCCAGCAGGTCCAGACAAATCAAAGTGGCCTAAGAACTTACAATTAGGTGCTGCTTCTATCGGTGGAGCATACTATGTATATGCTGGAGGTATTTCAACTGTTCTTCAAGAAAAAGTTGGCATTGAAGTTGGCGTAGAAGTAACTGATGGTCCTAACCATAACATTCAATTATTAGAAATTGGCGACATGGATTTAGGTCTAGTAACAATGGGTCCTGCTTGGGAAGCATGGCATGGAGAAGAAGCTTGGACTGGTGGCAAAAAACACCAAAACATGAGAGCAATCTTCCCTATGTACAACACATACTCTCAGTGGTGGGCTTCTGCAAGCACAGGCATTAAGAGTGTTCAAGACTTAGCTGGTAAGAAGGTTGGTGCTGGTCCTAAGAGTGGAACAGCTGGTACATTCCACCCGCGTTTCTTAGAAATAGCTGGTGTTAATGCTAACCTACAATTCGCTGGATTAAGCGACCTTGTTAGCAGTCACTTAGATAAGCAATTAGATGCAAACAGCTTCGCTTCTGGTATCCCAGTTGCAGGTGTTATGGAAACAGCTTCTCAAATGAAAGACATCGTTATGTTCGGTGTTGATGGAGAGTTACGTGATGAAGTAGTTAAGAAATATCCTTTCTGGACTCCAGCTCAAATTCCAGTGAGCGCTTACCCTGACTTCTTAAAAGCTCCAGTTGAGACTGTAGCGATTGGTAACTGGGCAGTTGCTCACAAGGATCTACCAGAAGATTTAGTTTATGAAATCGTAAAAGCGATTATGGAAAACAACGACATGATGCTACAAGCTCACCAAGCTGCGGCAGAAACTAAGCCTGAGTTTGCTAAGGATAACACTTGGTTACCAATGCACCCAGGAGCAATTAAGTACTTCGAAGAAGTGGGTATTGAATTACACCCTGACGTGAAGAAGTAATCGTTATCAATCAGTTATAAAATGCTTTGTATAGTAAGGTAGTATCCCCACCCGCCTTATAGTGGGTGGGGTTTTTCACGAATTCAATGGAGAGGAGATTCCCGATGACAGAGACAGAGAAAAAAAAGAGCAACGCAGCCGCGCAGCCTCAGATGCATGGGCAGTTTGAATTGAAAAATGGGAAAATCGTTTTGGAAACAAACGATGAAGCAGAGTTCTCGAGCCACCGCATACTAACTGGATGGTTAGGAAGGTCAATTTCTGCAATTGCTATTATTACAGCTGTTTTTCACCTATATACGCTAATCGTTGCACCTATGGACCAATGGTTATTCCGTAGTTTGCACGTCATGTTCTTATCTGTGTTAGGTTTTGCGCTTGTACCGGGATGGAAGAGTGCGAAGGCAAAAATTCACTTCGTCGATTGGTTATGTATAGCAGCTAGTATTGCTACAACCGCGTATATATTTATTTATTTTGATGAATTATTGTACAGAATGGGAGTACTCCCAACGACGTTAGATTTTATAGTTGCACTTATAGGTACGGTTTTAGTATTAGAATTAAGTAGACGTACGAGTGGTTGGTCACTGACAATCTTAGCATCAGTGTTTATCGCGTATGCTTTTGCGGGACCGTATATGCCAGGAGTATTACAACACCGTGGTTATTCCATGGAAAGATTTTTCACGTACATTTTCGGTACGAATGGAATCTTCAGTGTTCCAATTTCCATTTCTTCTAAATATATTATTATCTTTATCATTTTCAGTGCGTTTCTACAAGTATCTGGAGTTGGTAAGTTCTTCGTAGAATGGGCATTCTCAATTAGTGGAAGTGCTCGTGGAGGACCTGCTAAAGTAGCGGTATTATCCAGTGCGTTGATGGGAACGATGAATGGAACATCAGCAGGTAATGCAGTAGCTACGGGTAGTTTAACAATTCCGTTAATGAGGAAAGTTGGTTATAACCCTAAGTTCGCAGCTGCAACAGAGGCTGTTGCGTCAACAGGTGGACAAATTATGCCACCAATTATGGGTGCCGGAATATTTATCATGGCCGAGATGACGGGGATACCGTATCAAAGTATCATGGTAGCCGGTGTTATACCAGCTATATTATATTTCTGGTCTGCTTACTTAATGGTAGATAAAGAAGCATGTAAATTAGGGCTTCATGGATTTGATAAGACGCTTTTACCAGATATCAAAGACGTTATGATGAGAAGTTATATGTTCTTGCCAGTCGTTATGTTATTCGGAATGCTTGCCGCTGGATTCTCAGTAATCATGGCAGGTTTCATAGCAATCGTTGCTAGTTTAGCTACAAGCTGGTTAACGAAAGACAATCGCATGGGTCTTAAAGAGGTATTACAAGCCCTTGATATTGGGGTTCGTGGTAGTATTCAGTTAATGGCAGTGTGTGCTGCAGCGGGTATTATCATGGGGGTAATCGCTTTAACAGGTGTTGGTCTTAAGTTTGCGTCGATGTTGTTGGGAATTGCAGGAACTTCAGTTTTCTTAGCGCTATTCTTTGCAATGTTAATCTCAATCGTACTAGGTATGGGTATGCCAACGACAGCTGCTTATGCAGTAGCTGCTTCGGTTATTGCACCGGGACTAATTCGTATGGGAATTGAACCATTAATGGCTCACTTCTTCATATTCTACTATGCTTGCTTATCCTCTATTACACCGCCAGTAGCGCTTGCTGCGTATGCTGCATGTGGAATTAGTGGATCAGATCCAATGAGAACAAGTTTAACATCATTCCGTTTAGGAATCGCGGCATATATAGTACCATTTATGTTCTATTATGCGCCGGCTATCTTATTAGCAGGAGAGGCTTGGGAGATTGCGCTGCGATCCATTACTGCCGGTATCGGAATTTATGCATTGGCTTCGGCGGTACAACAATGGTGCTTCGGAAACATTAACCGCCTAGAACAAGCGATTCTATTAGTCACATCGTTCTTCTTAGTAACGAAGAATGAAGTACTAGATATCGTAGGCTTAGTAGCTTTAGCTTTCATCATATTCTTACAATACAAAAAATATGGTACGCTAAAATACAAGAACATGAAAAGAGAAGATATTCATCAAGGTGTAAGCTTATCTCAATAGTGATGAGTTATATACTATAAGAATACCTATAGATAACAATAATACAGTAGAATTACGATACTTGGCAGCACCAATCTCCTGTATATAGAAAAGGCGTTTTGGTAGCGGTCGGGATATAAAGAAAACTTAGTCAGATGGAGTTTTTACTCCATCTGAACTCTAGTTGCACTTATTTCGAAGCTTGGCGGCACTTATCTCCCGCTTATAGAAGTGGGAGTATTAGTAAACGCCGCTGAGATAAAAAAGAGATAGTAGTTATAATAGTGCTGAGGGGCACGTATAAGGGCTGTTGACAAATGTCAACAGCCCTTAAAATTGTTCCTGCACTTAATTGAATTGAAATAAGATTGTTTCATGTACCGCATGTTGAACTATCCTCTATGAAAAGTTAAGATGTTATTCCTTTTGTAAATTCTATTAATAAGGAACTAGAAAGTTTTGCGCATAATGTTTCTCAATTACACCAACTCCAAGATGAGTATAGTTTTTATGCAGCATATTTACGCGATGGCCTTCACTATTCATCCACGCTTCTACAGCTTCAATTGCATCCTGCTGACCAGCGGCGATATTTTCTGCAATCATTCGATAACCTACCTTCGCTCTGTTAAAACGGTTAGAAAGTTTGCCATGGGTGGGAGAGACATGGTCGAAATACCCGTTGGTCAACATATCATGTGCGTGATTTCGCGCGATATCGGACACCTTACCACTCCATTGTAATGGTTGTAATTGATGGCGCACTCGTATCGCGTTTGTAATGTCTAGAATTTGTCGTTCATGAGCACGATTGACAATTTCAAAATCATTGGCAGACAATGGCAAAGCTTTAAATGACGGTGCATTTCGATAATAACTCCATTCCATAGAGTAGCCACCTGTGGCTAGAAACGTAGCATAATCACTAATGCGAATTCCTGATAATTTGTGATTATCGTGAATATCAATGTAAAATTCAATCGCCATTTGATTGTCGATGGCTACATACTTCTTGTTATCATACGACTGTTTAACATGAACGAGGAAATTCGCATCTTCAAAGTCTAGTGATACAGAATCTTTAAGAGAATATATCTTTTGAATCTCTGTTACAGGCATTCCAATTTTAATAGAATTAAATTCCCATGTAGGACTCACACTATATAAGGATACAACTGTATGATCTTTTATTGCAATTTGCTTATAATATTTATAGTTATCATTGTAAATCCACCACGTATACCCGTAAGGAGTTAAATCTATTCGATTAGGCGTACCAAGTGTATCTAATACTTCTCGTTCCGTTGATCCAATCGAAATTCCGAACAGACCTTTCGCTTTCTCACTATGATTTGCCATTGTTGGGAAAGGGTTTGTGTTAGGGATTGATTCATTCGTAGGTGTTACTAACACCTGTTCAGGTACATCTTTCAAGAATGTGGTATAATTATTACTGTTCCGGTCTACTAAATTGACTAAGACTTCTAGTCCGCCTTTGTTTTCTCTTAGATGTTTCGCATAAGCGCTAAACTCAAGGAGTGTTGGTAGGGGGATTAAGGTCGATGCAATAATCACACAAAAAATAATTCCACTACACATGCCCAATAAAAAACGTTTCAAATCTATTGCACCTCCCTAATCTAAGTATATTATATGGATTTTCGAAACAAAACAAGTATAACGTATATAACATGGTGAAAATAATGTTAATATGTGCATAATAAGGATATTCAAAACTCTATCATTATAGGTAGAAAATAAGCATCTTATTCACGTTAGAATGAAAGTTAGTATAACGAATCAAAAATAGTATACCAATGGGAAATGCAGCGTTGAGTAGGAAAAGAATAAATGGAGGACTCATACATGGGATTAGAAAGAATAGACAAAATCTTAACACACCTGGGTGTAGGTACAAGAAAAGAAGTGAAAAAACTGTGTCGATTAGGTAACATAACCGTAGATGGAGAAATGGTGCGCGATAGTAGTGAAAAAGTAGACCCGGAGAACGTAGAAATTGCTGTGGATGGACAAGTATTAGAATACAAAAAATATATTTATGTCATGCTACATAAGCCTGCCGGAGTCGTCTCAGCGACTGAAGATCGCCAGCACACAACGGTAATTGATCTTTTACCAGAGGGGTTTCAAGTATTCGAACCATTTCCTGTAGGTCGCTTAGATAAAGATACGGAGGGACTCATGATTCTCACGAATGATGGGCAATTTTCACATCGAGTGCTTTCGCCGAAAAAACAGATTAACAAGATGTATTATGTAGAAGTGAATCGTAACATAAAAGATGCTGACTTCAAAAGAATCGAAGAGGGAATCGCGTTAGAGGATGGCTATGTAACGATGCCAGCCGTTGTCTCAACAATAGAAAGCTTGGCGCCTGATAAAAAAGCAAACATCCCAGAAACATTTCACAGTGCTTATGCTAATCAGCGATTTATGCTAACGATTCAAGAAGGGAAATACCATCAAGTCAAACGTATGGTGGAGGCAGCTGGCAGCGAAGTAGTCTATTTAAAGAGAATATCGGTAGGGAACTTAGTATTGGATAGTCAACTAGCGCCAGGAGATTGCAGGGAATTGACGGAGGATGAGATGGAGGGAATTCTATGAAGCCCAGTTTTGCCAGTGATAACTACGCCCCAGTACATCCCTTCGTAATGGAGGCGCTCATAGAGGCGAATCATGGGCATGTTCCTGCTTACGGGAATGATCAATATACACAGGCTGCGATAGAAGCATTTAAAGATATATTTGGTGCAGATATAGAGGTATTCTTTGTGTATAACGGGACTGGTGCAAACACGATTGGTCTCACAACAATTACGCGGTCTTATCACGGCGTCCTGGTCGCCAATACTGGACATATCAATGTGGATGAATGCGGTGCGCCAGAGAAGTTTACTGGTTGCAAGCTACTAGACATAGAAAGTGATAGCGGAAAACTTACTGTAGAGCAAATGCAGCCATACCTTCATAAATTGGGTGAGCAACATCATAGCCAACCAAGAGTTATATCGATTACCCAAGGGACAGAATATGGTACGGTGTACTCAATCGATGAAATACAGGAGATTTCTGACTTTGCTAAGCAAAATAATCTGTTGTTACATATGGACGGAGCACGTATAGCAAACGCTGTAGCGTCACAATTACAATCAATCGATCAAGGGCATAATGAATACGATACAACCAATCAAGAACGCTATCAATGGGGTATCAAGCTCTTAAAAGGAATGACGAAGGATGCGGGTGTCGACGTGTTATCGTTTGGCGGGACGAAAAATGGAATGATGTTCGGAGAAGCTGTGATATTTTTCAATACAGCATTAGCCCATGAGTTTAGATTTTTCCGTAAGCAAGGGATGCAGCTTCATTCGAAAATGCGATATATTGGGGCGCAATTCCAAGAACTACTCAAGAATCATTTATGGTTGCAAAACAGCCTACATGCCAATGCTATGGCGCAATTGTTAGCAAATCAGCTGAGAAAATATCCGAAAATCCAGATTACACAGCCAGTGCAAGCAAATGTTATATTTGCAACGATTCCTCAGGAAATGCTAGACATTCTATCAGAACAATTTCATTTTTATGTTTGGAATCCCGATTGTTTAGAGGTACGGTGGATGACTTCCTTTGATACAACAGTGGAAGACATTCAGAGATTTATAAAAACGATTGCTGACTACTATGCTGTTGCATTAGATTGAAATCTTTATCATATGCAGTAGGGAAATGCAAAGTCACGATTGTCCCCCAAGAACCAGTGGAAATTTCCATAGAGCCATGATGACGATCGATAATCGATTGGCATACAGCTAACCCTAATCCTACATGCTTCTCTTTCGTTGAAATAAAAGGTGTTCCCATTCGGTCCAGTATACTATCCGGTATACCTGGGCCGTCGTCTTTTATTTTGATGAAGACATCATGATTGGTTTGGCCAGTACTGATTGTTAATGTCTGCCCCGCTTTCATTGCCTCGCAGGCGTTTTGTACTAAGTATAGTATCAACTGTCGAACTTCTCGAGTGTCGATAAGCACCAAAGAATGCTTTGTTAAATCAAGCGTTACTTGGATATCAAAATTATTAGCTTGCTCCTCAATGATTGGGAATAGATTTTCGATGATTGGATTTAAACTTTTTAATTCGGGCGATAAAGGGGTCTCCTTCGCCAAAGATAAATAATCGTTGATAATGCTACTAGTTCGGTCAATTTCCTGTAACATTAACATGAAATAATGGCTGTCTTGCTCATAGGCCTTCTTAGTAGATAAGAGCTGTAAGAACCCCTTCACTGTTGTCAACGGATTGCGAATTTCATGGGCAATCGAGCCGGCCATTTGACCAATCAATTTGTATTTCTCTAATTTCATTATATCGCTTTGCATCAGTGTATAATCGGTGATGTCGACTAGTGTGCAAAATAAAAGCTGTTGCTCGCGTATTTCTAGCCTCTCTATAGAAAGTAAGGCTATCTTATTGTTGTTATCCATGGTTATAAAGGCAACTTCCGTATTTGTGATGCGTTGTGAGTTGCGAACAAGGTACACAAGCTTTTCATAAGTATCCTCAGTAAGAAATTGGCGGAACGAAACATTCTTGTGCAAAAGCTCTTCTCTAGGAATCTTAGTGAAACTCAAGAAGCGCTCATTAGCATCGACACAAAGGCCTGTATGGTATTCTAATAGCATACAAGGCAAGGGGTTACTGTGGAACAATTGCCGGAAATGGTCCTCAGAAGAACGTAACTGGTTGACAATCTCTCGATTGCATTCCTCCTTATCAATTAAGGCGTTTAAGATGGGGGTGATTTCCTTAAAGACTAACTCTTGATGGGCGATTGGTTGATTATTCGCAATGGCTAAAGAAAATGATTCTAAATTCTTTGCAAATATCGTAAAAATTAACCATGCGAAGGATAAAGCTATAAGGGAGAATAAGAGTCCTGCTAGGGCAAACTTACAAGCTTTTATAAAGGCGGGGTAGATTTGGATGCCGGCTTGATAAGCATCCATAAAAGTAATTAGCGTTAAGCCAACGGTTGGGATTAATGCAATGAGTAGAATCCATAAGTAATACCTTCGAGCAATCGATAATGGAAATAGCTTTTTATACAGATTACTATATTTCATGTAACTGATCCTCTCAAGTTATGATTGTGTAACTTATGTTGATTATATAGCAAAGCTATTCCAGAACTATGGTACTAACATTGATTCTAAACAAGTGCAATGGAGTGATTAATAGCCATTATAACAACTGGGAATGGTAGGAACAAGTGTTTTCATACAATTATCTCATAGGAGGTGTATGGTGAGACATATAAGCATAAAAGGGTGTCTATTTGTAGTATTGCTCAGTGTGTTGTTAGTGTTAACAGGTTGTGCGGAAGGGACATTTCACATTACGATTCATAAGGATTATAGTGCTGACTTGCGCTATCAAGTTGGTGTGAATCAAGGTGTAGCGGGGTTTCTAGTGTTAGCGCAAGAGAACCCAATGCTAGAATTGAAACGTAGGGCTGAGATTTACGGATACTCTGTTACCGGCTATACAGACGCTAGTTCTACAGGCATCATAGCAGAGCGGCATGTAGAATCTATTATTAACTTCGACGCACAAGAAGTCGACGTGCTGGTTGCTGGACTAATTGATAATAGTAGCGGTGAAAACAAAGAGAATTTCCGTTTTTATGAAGAGAAGGGATTTTTCACGAATCGTTATCAGGTTGAGGCGAACATTGACTTGAGAAACCTTAACTTT
Organism: Desulfuribacillus stibiiarsenatis; assembly: GCF_001742305.1. NCBI lineage: Bacteria > Bacillati > Bacillota > Desulfuribacillia > Desulfuribacillales > Desulfuribacillaceae > Desulfuribacillus > Desulfuribacillus stibiiarsenatis. The sequence goes on from NZ_MJAT01000022.1 coordinate 166,446, forward strand.
CTAGATAACCAAGAAATAAATTTCCTCGGGAGTAAGATGTTAGAACAAATGAATTTGCAATGTATCGTCACACTACCGATTAAGGTTATCAAGCATAATGCCCATGAAACGAAAGATGAGGGATACACATTGGTTTGGAATCTGAAGGCTGGGGCGGAGAATCCAATCATACTTCAAGCAAGCGTTCCTAATATAAAGAACATCATAACTTTTATAATTGCGACAATTCTATTAGTAATGGGTTTTTTCTTTATTATAAAGAAAACTTAGTTCAGATGGAGTTTTTACTCCACTTGAACTCTAGTTGCACTTATTTCGAAGCTTGGCGGCACTTATCTCCCGCTTTCACCTCAGGTCGTAATGGTTCTAACTATTTTAAAATAGAAGAACCATTCTGTAGAAGTGGGAGTATTAGTAAACGCCGCTGAGATAAAAAAATGAAACGCACCTAAATCGTAATCGTTCTTATTTACAGATAATTTCATATACATTATACTAATGGAAAATATAGAGAAATACAAGGGGTGCGATTGATGATGAATGGACTGGTTTATAATGCAATTAATACAAAGAGAAGGATTCGAAGCGTAATTATGATTCTAGTGTTGCTAGTAGGATTGGTATTCGCTGGTTGCTCCAATCACGCGAATCCTACGAACAATGCACAACGCGAAAGTAAGTCGCCGGAGAGTATAGATAACAATCGTAATACATTAACCGTATATACAACAACCCTAGCGAACTACGAATTCACAAAAGTTATAGGCGGAGAGTTTGTGGAGGTTAACAATATCGTTCCAGTAGGAGTAGATTCCCATGACTTTGAACCTTCAGCTCAGACAATGATAGGTATAGCGAAAGCAGACTTAGTTGTATATAATGGTGGGGGATTTGAGTTATGGATTGATAAACTCCATGAAGCAGTGGGGAAAGAGAGTCACGTAATTTTGCTAGATACGACGCAAGATATGAAGTTAATGGAATCGGACGAAGTGCATGCTGACGATATGCATGAAAGCGATATCGATCACAAGGACGACCATGAACACGGCTTTTTAGAAGAATTATGGCATACAGTGCGGGGTTGGTTTTCTGATTCCCACGACCATGATCATGATGCACACGACCATGGGGATTTCGATCCACATGTATGGTTAAACCCATTGCTAGCAATAGAGCAGGCAGATAAAATTGCCAAGACGTTGGCGCACATTGATCCAGCGAATGCAGAGTACTATCAAACGAATTCTATGAATCTTAAGCAGCAATTACTAGATTTAGATGCAGAGTTTGAAAATGCTCTGAACGATATGCCGAATCATAAGTTTTTTGTTTCCCATAAGGGATATTCGTATTTAGCAGAACGTTATGGATTAGAACAAGTTGCGATTAATGGCATTCATCCAGGGGCAGAACCAAGCCAAAAAGAGATACAGACAATCATCGATGAAATGAAAGCGCTTGGAATCCAACACCTTTTCTTCGAGACGACGGTAAGTAATAAGATAGCAAATGTAATTAAAGATGAGATTGGTGCTGATGTATTGTTTTTACACCCGTTAGAGAATTATACGGAACAGGATATCCAGAACCAAGAGACATATTTCACACTTATGAGAAAGAATTTGGGAAATCTAGTAATGGCGTTTGCAGAATAGGAGCCACGTATGATCCTTCAATTAAGCAATATATTTTTCCAATATGATACTCGGGTTGTCTTACGTAATGTCAACTTATCTGTGGAAGCGGGAGATTTTCTCGGTATCGTTGGGCCTAACGGTTCTGGGAAATCGACATTGTTAAAAACAATGATGGGACTAATCAGCCCTGACCAGGGGGAAGTTAAACTTTTTGGTAAAAGCATAAAGGAGTTTCGTGAGTGGCATAGAATTGGTTACATACCTCAAAAGGTGAACAGCTTAAATGTAGGATTTCCTGCAACGGTATTTGAAGTGGTTTCTATGGGATTAACAGGGAAAAAGGGAATGTTGAATCGCTTATCGAAGGCAGATGACGCAGAAGTGGAAGCGACCATCGCATTAGTCGGATTACAGAAAAAGCGGAACGATCTGATTGGTACTCTATCAGGGGGACAACTACAAAGGGTATTTATCGCGCGGGCTTTGGTATCAAAGCCCGATGTCATGATTTTTGATGAGCCAACTGTCGGTGTAGATGCCAACTCGATGGAAAGCTTTTATCAACTATTAGAAGATTTACATCGTCATCATAAGAAAACGATTGTTTTGGTCAGTCATGATATTGGTGCGATTACCACGAGAGTGAATAAGGTGGCATGTATCAATCGAGAATTGTACTATCATGGTGATCATCTGGGATTTATAGAAAATCAACAACAAATTCTCGCACAAGCGTATCAGCATTCTATCACACTCATTGAACATGGTCACAAAACGGAATGTTCATGCTAAGGGGCGTTACTATTGATTGAAGTTCTACTAAACTATAGTTTCATGCAACGGGCATTTATTGCTGGAATTCTTATCGGTATAGTCGCGCCAGTGATTGGTGTGTTTCTTGTATTGCGACGTCTATCGTTAATTGCAGATGCGCTTTCGCACGTGACACTCACTGGAATAGCGCTCGGGATGTTGTGGAATAAATGGAATCCAATGCTTGCTATAAATCCAGTAGTTTCTGGTATGGCGGTATCTGTCGTTGGAGCGTTATCGATTGAGCAGCTTCGAAAGGTGTATAAATATTATCAGGAACTAGCCATTCCTGTCATTTTATCGGCAGGTATAGGATTAGGCATCGTATTAATCAGCCTGGCAGATGGATTTAACGCCAACTTGTTTGGCTATCTATTTGGAAGCGTTGTTGCTGTTAGTACGTCTGACGTGTGGCTCATTGGTATGGTCGCGGTAGGCGTGATAGGTGTGATTGTTATATTCTATAAGGAACTGTTTTTCCTTGCATTTGACGAAGAGGGAGCAAGGCTTGCAGGAATTCCGTATCGCTTCCTTAACCTTATGTTTATTCTACTGGTGGCCTTAGTGATTGCAGTCGGAATGCGAGTAGTAGGAGTATTGCTGATTTCTTCTATGATTACGTTGCCAGTTGCCGCCAGCCTACAAGTGGCCAATAGCTTTAAGCAAACGTTCCTCTATGCAATAGGCTTTGCACAGCTTTCCATCATTACTGGATTGTATGCTGCCTATTACTTAAATTGGGCTTCTGGGGGGACAATCGTATTAGTTGCGGTAGCAATATTGATTGTAGTGATAGCTGCAAAATCTGTGATAAAACGTAAGGGGAATCAAGATGGAAAAACGAGAAGCGATGCTGCAATTGAAACAACAGGGGTATAAACCGACGAACAGACGACAGGCAATTTTTAATTGCATCCATGAGCAGAAAAGATTCATGTCTGCAAAGGATGTGTATGATGAGTTACAAGCTGCTTTTCCGACCTTAAGCCTGGATACAATCTATCGCAACCTCATGATATTTACAAATGTGGGGTTACTAGAGACAACTGAGATACAAGGCGAGCGGAAATATCGGTTATTATGCTGCGCACATAACAGCCATCACCATCATATGATTTGTACAAGCTGCGGAAAAACAATAATGATCGAAGCGGAATGTCCGATTGAACTCATAAAAATGCCCGATGATTTTGTCGTCACCGGACATAAGTTTGAGATTTATGGTTGTTGTTCAGATTGTGTTCCTGAAGGTGCAACTTCATATTCGAAAAATGACTCTGTCATGTAAGAGGATAAATCCGCTTCTTCTGTGATTTTATCTGGATGGAATACAACGGAGAATAAAAAGATATTTCCGTCTTCTATCGGGGGCATGTTTTTCAGTGTGTTAAAGACACCGCCAGCAATCGTTTGGTTTTTCCCGCCAATAATTTTGACACTCATAGAATGTAAATTCGTTACTGTTTCCCCGGTATTGTTGACGAACATCATATAAGCAAGCAAGGCCCCGTTACTTAGGAACTTTGCGTGGGGAGAGTATAGACTAGGCTTTCCGTTTGAGGCAATAATAGCTCGGCGAGCAAAATCCTGTAACCGAGAAATTTCTTCCTCTGTTAATACCTCATAGACGGAATCTTCTATAACCAGCAGATTTTCGTTAAATGTATGATTGAATTCAGGCCCTCGCTCCACGTAATAGAATATTGCTGAAATCCCTACGATAAAGAAAACTCCTGCCAAAATACCTTTCCATTTCATAAAATCCCCTCATCTACTTGTCCAATGAGACACATAATGAACTTCTCTGTATAGTGTATCATCCATTGAATGTTTCGTAAAGGTTTGCCAATATACCATAAGCATCAGATTATTGCACAGGCTCTGTACCGGGCACGAAGAATACTGTACGCGTTCTTGTACAACTTCCGTTAGCTGGGGCTAGTTCACCAGTATCCAAGCAGATTTCAAGCGGAGCAACCCCTTTAGGAATCGGAAATTGCTTGTAGTGTTGCTTGGTTATCACCGGCTCAGTTACGGTAGACGATTCACCTACACTGGTAGGGTGACCCATCACAGGTACAGTGGTTCCTGATACTTGGGCCATATAATTCGCCCATATCGGTGTCGCTTGATAGGACTCACTACGACTGATGAACCTGTCTCGATCATAACCGACCCAAACAGAAGTGACGTTATCTGGTGTGAAACCAATCATCCAAGCATCTGTATCGGTTGTACCCGTCTTACCTGCTACATCGAATGGTAATAAATCTTTGACACGAAAGCCAGTGCCATCTGGTTCAAACACACTACGCATCATATCTGTAAGAATATATAGCGTCTCTGGATCATGGACATGTTGTTGCTGTGTTTCACTAGCATATAAGAGTTTACCACGACGGTCGCGGATTTCCAGTATTGCTCGTGGCTCTATACGAATACCTTGGCTCGCTATCGTCCCGTATGCAACTGTCATTTCCATAGGACTCACAGGAAAAGCGCCGAGCGCAAGAGAAGGCTCTTCTTGTAAATAGCTTTGAATTCCTAAGGTTTGAGCCGTTTCTTTTACTAGAGATGGTCGTACCATAAGGTTTGTCTTGACAGCAACTACGTTATCTGACACAGCTAACGCCTTTAAAAAAGTTATATCATCATTAAAATAAAAATCATTAAAGTTTCTAGGAGTATAGCTTTGGCGCCCGTTATCATAGGTAAAACGTGCCGCTTCACTTTTAAGTTTCGAGACTGGTGATAAGCCGCTATCTAAGGCAGCTAAATACACAAACGGCTTAAATGTTGACCCTGCTTGGCGCTTAGCAAGCACTCGATTGTAAGGGCTTTCTTTATAGTCACGCCCTCCAACCATGGCAAGAATATCGCCGTTTTCTGGATTGACCGTGACGAGCGCTGCTTGCAAATCTTCAAACTTAGAAAGCTGCTCATCAATTAAAGCTGCTGCTGTTTGCTGCATGCCAAGGTTAAGTGTCGTTGTGATTTCAAGGCCTTGCATACGCAATTGGTCTTCCTGATAGCCCAGTTTCACAAGCTCAGCAATCACATAATCGCGGAAGTATAAGGCGGATGCTGTTTGCACATTAGGCTTATGGAATACTAGTTCTGACGTTAATGCATCATCCATTTCCTGCTGTGAAATATATCCATTTTCGACCATGCGATGTAACACTAGTTTCTGTCGTTTCATAGCATTATCGTAGTTCAAAAACGGAGAATAGTAACTGGGCCCCTTTGGGACACCAGCTAATAACGTACTTTCCGCTAATGTTAATTCGCTAGCGGATTTTCCGAAATAACGTTGGGAAGCAGCCTCTACACCATAGCAGCCATGCCCATAATAGATTTGATTTAGGTATTTTTCTAATATATAGCTCTTTGAATAGTGAAGCTCAAGCTGTGCTGTAAGAATCAGTTCATAGAACTTGCGCTCCCAGGTTTTTTCATGCGTGAGATATAAGTTTTTTGCAAGCTGTTGTGTGATTGTACTTCCGCCTTGCGAACGACTTTGGTTTTGGAAATTAATATAGATAGCTCGTAAAACGCCTTTCACATCGACACCGAAATGCTGATAAAAATGCTGATCTTCTATAGCGACAGTTGCCTGCACTATGTGTGTGCTGATATCCTCCAATGGAACGTGAACGCGATTTTCTTCCGTATGAAGATTATCAATAATTTGATGGTCGCGGCTATATATTTTGGTCGTATAAGCAATGTCTTGATCTGGTAAAGGTTGGCCCTTCAGATAGATAATAAAACCGATTAATAAAAAGATGGATAGTATGGATAAAGCAAATAGTTTGCTGGAAATCCATCGTATTGTTCCCCACATAAACAAGCCCTCCTCACAGACTTTGTAGTATCCATTGTTGCCATTCGAGGGGCTTTTAAAACTCGCGATATGATTTTTTTAAAATTTTTTGAAAAAAAACATTTATTTTTTCACTAATACTGGGTATAATACGTAGTGGCATTTAAAAAAGCTTCCAAAAGAGCATCGCAGCTTTTGAGGACAGCCGGTAATATTAGCCTGAATGATAATTGATGAAGGAGTGATTGTCGTGTTACCGACACCTAAAAAGTTTAAAGTAGTTGCAGGCGGTGCAGAAGGAAGAAGTAAACTTACTGCATTTGATAACGCCTTATTAAAAGCCGGAGTAGGAAATGTAAACTTATTAAAAGTTAGCTCAATCTTACCTCCGTCTTGTGAGTTCGACGCAGATTTCGTATTACCACTTGGAGCATTAACTCCAATTGCATACGGTTCTATTGTATCTGATGTTCCGGGCGAGACGATCGCAGCAGCAGTAGCAGTAGGAGTTCCTGCGGAAGAAACGATGGGAGTTATTATGGAGTTCTCTGGTAAATGCACGAAGGAAGAAGCAGAAACTACAATCCGTAAAATGGTAGAAGAAGCTTTTGAAGTACGTAACCTAGAACTAAAAGAAATCAAAGTATGTGCAGTTGAGCATAAGGTCGAGAAAATCGGTTGTGCTTTTGCTGCTGCTCCACTTTGGTACTAATCATACGAACAGCGTCAATAGGGACAAGCTCCCTTTTGGCGTTTTGTTTATTTTAAAGCATCAAAAACTTGGCTAGTGGATTTATTCAGTAAAATTACAGATAAATATTAAGATACCTCAACAAGATAAAAAGCAATATCACTTGCAGTAGATGATTCGTTGGTGATTTAATTGGTTATGATGGTTAACTTTGGACAAGTAATTAGGGATTAGCAAATAAAAGAAATCTATAAAACTTAAAAGAGAGGTTGATGAGAATGTCAGAATTTTGGTACACGGAGAAACAAACTCCAAACATCGGGATTACCCTTAAGATTTCCGATATTATACATAGCGAGGAATCAGAATTCCAAAAGGTAGATGTAATTGAAACGAATCAATTCGGTACGATGTTAGTTCTTGACGGTATGGTTATGACAACGGATAAGGACGAGTTCGTGTATCACGAAATGATTTCCCATGTTGCTATGAACACACACCCAAACCCTAAGAAAGTTCTAGTTGTTGGTGGTGGAGATGGTGGAGCAATTCGCGAAATTATCAAGTACCCTTCTGTAGTAAAAGCAGTACTTGCAGAAATTGATGGACGAGTAATCGAAGTCTCAAAGAAATACCTTCCAGACATTGCAGCAGGACTCGCGGACCCTCGTGTAGATGTGCAAGTCATTGACGGTATCAAGCATGTACAAGATTTAAAAGACGAGTATGACATTATCTTAGTAGATTCTACTGAACCTATTGGACCGGCAGAAGGCTTATTCGCGAAAACATTCTACCAAAGCATTTATGAATCTTTAAAAGAAGATGGGATTATGGTTGCACAAACAGAATCGCCGTTCTTTAACAACGATTTAATTACGCGCGTGTTCAAAGACATTGAATCGCTTTTCCCAATTACGAAGCTTTACTTAGCTCATATCCCAACTTACCCAAGTGGTGTGTGGAGCTTTACGATGGGATCTAAGAAATATGATCCACTACAAGTACCGCAAGAGCAATTAAAGACAACGAATACTAAATACTATACACCAGAGATTCACAAGTCAGTATTTGCTCTTCCTAAATTCGTAGCAGATTTATTAAAATAACAGAATTTCAAAATTTATAAGGAAAGGCAATCGTAATAGGTTGCCTTTTTTTGTTTTTTTGGATAGCATAGTAATACAACTCACAAGCAAATCACAATCTATTATTATTTTTATCATAAAGAAAACTTAGTTCAGATGGAGTTTTTACTCCGCCTGAACTCTAGTTGCACTTATTTCGCCTGTGCCCCTTGTGGGTAAAGCTTGGCGGCACTTATCTCCCACGTTTACCTCAGGTATTTAATGGTTCTAACTATTTTAAAATAGAAGAACCATTCTGTAGAAGTGGGAGTATTAGTAAACGCCGCTGAGATAATCAAAAGTACACCTTAGAAAAAAGAAGGGGATTTTTATGGAGCAGCAAGTTCGATTATACATCCAAGCGATACATCAAATTGAAGATAAAGAACTGATTGAACAAGGCGTCTTAAGCCAAGTCGAAAAGGCAGAGCATTGGTACGAGGCAAAATTACATGTAAAAGAGAACATTACATACATTCAATATAACGATACAGAACAGGAAAACGAAGAAGTGAAAACCATCATTAAAATTGATGGACAAGAGATTACTATATTAAAATATGGTTTTGTAAAATCAAAGCAGAAATTCATGAAGGGCGTACCGTACCAAAGCATCTATGAGACGCCATATGGAACATTGCCCCTTGAAGTCGACACGAAGGATATTAACGTACAGTTCCTATCGAAAGATGATGGTTTCATACAAATTGATTACGTCTTAGATGTAGCGGGAGAGCGTTTAGGATCAAGGAAACTAGATATTCGAGTTATGCCGGACACGAAGCGGCATGTAGCATATAAGCATTAGAGGTATATGGAGTATAAGTATTGCGGTATGGCGTATAAGGATTAACAGAAATGGCACGATTAGTATATAGGAGGTTTTATGATATGGGTATCATTGATCAACTAAAGAGCAAATTGCATCAAAGTGTAATAGAAGCTGTACTGCAAGCGGGAATCGTCACTGAATCTGAAATGCCAGAGTTCATCATCGAGTCGCCGAAGGACGATAAGAACGGAGATTTTGCTACGAATGTTGCTATGCAACTCACGAAAATCGCTAAGAAAAACCCGCGCCAAATCGCCGAAGCAGTCGTGGAACATCTTGATAAAGAGTCCATCGGCATAGAGAAAGTAGAAATCGCAGGGCCGGGGTTTATCAACTTTTACATGAGCTACCAGTACCTGTATGATTGTCTTGATCAGATTCTACAACATGGGGAAAAGTTTGGAGCATCGCAATCAGGAGCTGGAAGAAAAGTACAGGTTGAGTTCGTGAGTGCCAATCCCACAGGAAGTCTTCACCTTGGTCATGCACGATGGGCAGCCGTTGGAGATACGTTATCCAACCTACTAGAGTTCGTAGGATATGATGTAACAAGAGAATTCTATATTAATGATGCAGGGAATCAAATCGACAATCTTGGCAAATCTGTATACGCTCGATACTTACAAGCCCTTGGACAAGAGGGAGAAATGCCGGAGGGTGGATACTTCGGTCAAGATATCATAGAAATTGGTCAACAACTGGCAGATACATATGGGGATAAATATATCAGCATGGATGAGGAGAGTCGCCATGCGGAATTGAAAGAATTTGCATTACAGGAAAAGCTCGCGAACATTAAAAAGGACCTAAAGGATTTCGGCGTTGAGTTCGATGTTTGGTTTAGCGAACGATCCTTATACCAGACGGATGAAATTCCACAAGCTCTTGATCGATTAAAGGATGCTGGATATCTCTTTGAACAAGATCAAGCGATGTGGTTAGCAAGTACAAAGCTTGGAGACGATAAAGATCGCGTATTAGTAAAGTCTGATGGCAGCTTCACGTATTTGACGCCAGATATAGCATATCACCGCAATAAGTTTGAACGCGGATTTGAGAAGGTAATCAATATTTGGGGGCAAGACCATCACGGATATGTAGCACGTATGAAAGCTGCGATGGATGCATTAGGATATGACCGTAACCGTTTGACCGTGCTTTTAGGACAGTTAGTGAACTTATATCAAGACGGCGAGTTAGTAAGAATGTCAAAGCGTACCGGGAAAGCAGTTACCTTAGCGGAACTCATTCAAGAAGTCGGAGTGGATGCGACGCGTTATTTCTTCACTATGCGCAGTATCGATACCCATTTAGATTTTGATTTAGACTTAGCAAAGACGAAATCCAATGAAAACCCAGTGTTTTATGTGCAATATGCCCATGCCCGTATTTGTAGTATTAAGCGTCAAATCGCGGAAACAGGGTTGGAAGATGGTCTGCAAGCGAGTCGCGACGCTGCCAGCCAATGGTCGATTGATTCTGTGAACTGGAGCTTACTATCGACAGAGCACGACATTCAGTTAATTAAGAAATTAGCAGAACTGCCAAGTGAATTGGCACAAGCAGCGGAACAACTGGCACCACACCGTATCATTCGTTATGCATTCGATTTGGCAACGGCGTTCCATAGTTTCTATACGGCGCAGCGAGTGTTAAGTGAAGATATAGAACTGACAAAGGCAAGATATGGCTTAGTACTAGCTGTGCAGCAGACGTTACAGAATACCCTGCGGATATTAGGGATTTCTGCGCCAGAGAAAATGTAGGATTTAAGGAAACGACCCACTAGAGGGTCGTTTTTTCGCACTTTTGGACCATTGCTTAAGGCCTATTATCGTAATAAAATAACAAACAGGATAAAGAAGGTCAGAAAAAACATAAAAGGTTCGATAAAATATAATTATGTAGGAAAAATCTAAAATTCTGGTAGATATTATTAGGAAGTGTGGTCCTGTATGCATCAATATATTGTGATTTCAAGTTCAATGAAAGAAGGAAATGATTTGCGAGAACAACTGTTGCAGATACTTCGCAATGATTTTCCTGGAAAGAAATTATACGTATTAGCAGTTCTTGAAATGGTTATGAACTCGATTGAACATGGGAATCAAATGGATGAGAAAAAATCGGTAACAATTAAAATTCTTGAAGAAGTGAATCGAGTGAGCATTGAAGTTACGGATGAAGGTATAGGATTTAACTGGAAAGACAAAATAACAGATTTAGAAAGACTGGCAGATCCAGATTTTTCACTGCGCGGAAGAGGGATTTTATTAGCTAAAGAAATTTGTGATCAATTGATGTATAAAGACGAAGGTAGGACTGTAGTATTAATAAAAGAACTATAGTGTCGACGAAAGGTCTATGAGAAAATAAGTTTTTACAAGCAATGGTACTATTTTACCATTGCTTTAGTCCTGGAATACAAATATTATTGAGTTAATATATGTAAATTTAGAATTGTTCAAGGAGTTTGCCATGCTGAAAACGGAAATTAATAACCAACAATTACATATGCAGGTCCACGCAAATCTATTATCTCCGGTAGTACCTATGTTAATCGAGCAAGTAACGGATATTTTTGACAAACAAAGTTCTTTGTTTACTAAAGTTTTTTTTGACATGCAGAAATGTCGTGACATTGATTCGCGCGGAGTAGGCTTTGTCATTAGTTTATACAAAACCTTGTCGATGGAAGGTAAGGATTTAATTTTGCAAAACGTACACCAGGACATTATCGAGGTATTTCAAATCGTTAAGATGGATGAGTACTTAATAATACATAATCAAAAGTCTTAATTATTCATTGATTGAAGAGGGGAATTAGAAGATGGGGATCCTTGTAATAGACGATTGTAAAGATTCGCTACAACTAATAAAAGCGTATCTAAAGGACTTTATGGAGGAAGAGATAGTTACTGCAGTATCTGCAAGAGAAGGAATGGAGCTGCTATCTGATGAGATCGGACTTATCCTTCTTGATGTAGTTATGCCAGACAAGGACGGGATTACTGCTTGTAAAGAAATAAAGACAATCGCTGACTATACGGATATTCCTATTCTCATTATCACTCAAAACAATGATTTGGAGACTTTAGAGAAGGCATTTCAGGCAGGTGCATCGGACTTTATCAGGAAACCATTTCATAAACTGGAATTGCGCGCAAGGGTTTCTGCTTTTTTGAAGCTCAGTAGGGAAATGAAGCATCGCAAGCTCCGTGAGCAGGAACTCGTGAGTTTAAATCAGGAATTGTACGAGAAAAATGAATTATTAAAACAACTATCGATGATTGATGGTTTAACTGGCATAGCGAATCGAAGATATTTTAACGAGTGCTTAGACCGTGAATGGAAACTAGCAGTAAGAAATCATACTCCACTTTCTGTCGTTATATTTGATGTAGACCATTTCAAAGATTATAACGATCAATATGGTCATCAAAGTGGCGATGAGGTGCTAAAGAATGTAGCTGCCGCCGCTGTAAATGTGATTAAACGACCGACAGATATTATCGCTCGATATGGTGGAGAAGAATTCGTGGTCATCCTACCTGAAACTACATGTGATGGTGGTTATCATGTGGCGGAGACGATACGAAAAGAAATAATAGGTTTGAACATTTGTCATGAGAAATCCTCTGTCTGTGAGTCCTTGACAGTTAGTGTAGGAGTGGCCGAAATAGGCAAACACGGGGATACAATGGATTGTTTAATAGAGCGGGCAGATAAAGCGTTATATCAAGCAAAACAGTTAGGGAGAAATCGAACGATAAGGCATAGCGATATTGAAAATGCAAAAGAATCCACGCAGGAAACCCTATGATTAAAGCAATGAAAATTCTTATCGTTGACGATTCAAAAGCAAATGCCCTATTGCTACTAAAATATTTGCAGGTAGAAGGATATAGTGACGTTTCCTATGTCTTGTCTGCCCTTGAAGCATTAGATGTATTGAATAAAAGTTTGGATCTTATTCTAATGGACGTCATGATGCCGGAGATGGATGGCATTGAAGCGGTTCAACAAGTGCGCAAAAGCTATAATCCACAACAATTACCAATTGTAATGGTTACGGCAGCCGATCAGGTTGGGTATTTGAAAAGTGCATTCGATGCTGGTGCGAACGATTACGTGTCAAAGCCAGTCAATCGAGTGGAATTTCTTGCGCGCGTTAAGAACACACTTGACTTGAAACGACAATATGATCGGAGAGTTCATTACGAGCGCATCCTTGAGAATACGCTAGAAGAGCAACGGGTACAGATTACTGCAATGGAGACAACGTCTAGTGGGATTATTATTGCTGACCATGTATGCCATGTGGAATGGATGAATCATGCAGCGGAAGAATTGTTAGGTTATACGCTGGAAGAGCTCTTATCGACGAATCTGATGGAGCATTTTGCTGAGCAAGATCGCCTACGGGTCTACCAGCAATTAGCACAGAACACCAATCCGAATGCCATTCAAGAACAAGCTACACAGCCAATGATAGAAGAACTTGTAAATTACTATAATCGCAATCAACAGCAACGAATAGCAAAAGTATCTTGTACTTCATTATTGGTGACTGTACACAAACAAAAATTACAGAAACTTGTACTCGTAGTACACGATGTGACAGAACAAGAGAGTCAACGAATCCAATTAGAAAATGAACTCGAGTTGGCAAAACAAATACAGAAAAACCTCTTACCAGCACCAATGGATCAAAAGGATATTCAAATTAATGGGTACATTGAAGTATCCAATCGCCTATCAGGCGATTTTTATTATTGGCACCAAATCTCAGAATCGCAGTATGGTGTAATTATTATTGATGTAATGGGTCATGGGGTTAGCTCTTCGTTAGTTGGGATGACCATACGATCTCTGTTGCCGGGGATTATTAGTAGAATCAAGAGCCCTACAGAAGTAATGCTAGAGTTAAACCGTCATATGATTTCTTTATATCAATCAAAAGCATATATATTTGCGTGCATGGATTACTATTTTACAGCAATCTATGTGTTAATCGACACAGAGAAAGATATGGTTCGTTATGTCAATAGCGGACATCCAGTAGGGATCTTGGTTGAAAATTGCAAGAAATTCATAAAACTTGATACTGGGTCACCACCAATCGGTTTGCTATCACAGCTTCCTATGAAGGAAGCACAGCTATCCTTCCCAAAGGGTTCGAGACTAGTATTATATTCCGATGGTTTACTAGCATTGTTACCACAAAATTACAAGTGGCAAATCGGAATCCTTACGGCTTTGATACAAAAAAGCTGCGGGAAACCGTATGGTGAATTACTAGATTCGATTTTACGAAATCCAGAAAACATAAAAGAGAACGCATCTCGAGATGATGATATTACCCTTGTCGTGATTGATCGTAAGTAATGAAATTTAGATTGCAGCGTATACAAATGTACGACAATAGATATAAAGGGGTGTTACAGTGTATGACAGAAATTCATATAGAACGATTGCACTCGTATCACTCGTTTGTATTTGAATTAGCAGCATCATTTATTAATACTCCCCTACATAAAATGAATCAGGAAATAATGACGGCCATGGAGACCATTGGCCTACGAGCCAATGTCGAGCGAGTATATTTATATGAGTACGATGAGGAGAATACATTGGCGATTAACACCCATGAATGGTGTGCACCGAATGTAGCATCACGCATCCAAGTTGCTCGGGCAGTGCCTATGCAGATGATTGAAGAAGTCATTGAATGCCACCGTTCTGGTAGAGTATTTCATATTGATAATGTTCAACAGTTACAAGAATCTGAATTGAAGAATTATCTCCTGCAGCATAATGTCTTTACTCTGGTTGCTATACCGTTATTAGTAGACGGGAAATGCCTTGGAACGATTGGCTTTGAATCAGCGCAAAGTACTCGTCAATGGACGATGGCGGAGTTCGAATTGCTAAAATTGTTCTCACATCTATTAACGAATGTAAAGGTTCGTCAGCAGACTGAAACCGCCTTGCTAGAAAGTAAGAACTATAATGATGTTTTATTTCATCATTCTCACGTCCCATCGGTAGTCATTGATTTAGAACATTATAGAATACTGGAATGTAATGATGCTGCGATTAAGATTTACGGACTCGATTCAAAAGAGCAGGCGCTTCACCAATCAATATTTATGTTCTCTGCAGACATTCAATACGATGGGAGGCAATCAAAAGAGGCAAGTAATGAATATATTCAAAAGGCTTTACGTGAGGAATCTGCTTTTTTTGAATGGAAACATATCCGCCCCAATGGAGAGTCCTGGGATGCTGAGGTCCATTTGATTGCTTTCAAACATCAAAACAGACAACTTTTAAAATATACTTTATTTGATATTACGGAAAGAATAAGAAGAGAACAATTGCTAGAAGTACGTTTGCGAATTGCAGAGTTTGCGACGAACCATACACTAGACCAACTTTTGCAGAAAACGCTGGATGAAATTGAGCAAATTACCGAGAGTCAGATTGGTTTTTTTCACTTTTTAAATGAAGACCAAGTGACATTAGAGTTACAGATGTGGTCTACGAATACAATAGGATCGATGTGTGCAACCGAAGGACGAAAAGCCCACTATAATATAGGTGAAGCAGGAATATGGGTTGAGTGTATCCATCAACGTCAGCCTGTGGTTCATAATGATTATGATAGCGTACCGCATAAGAAAGGACTGCCAGACGGACATGCACCGATTGTAAGGCAACTTGTGGCACCAGTCATTCGAGGGAATCAAATAGTAGCGATTATAGGGGTTGGGAATAAACCCCGAGACTATACGTCTAGAGACGTCGAGTTGGTATCAGCTCTGGCCGACCTTGCATGGGAGACAGCAGCACGGAAACGCGCTGAAGAAGAGATGAAAGCGTTGCGCGACCAAGCATTACTGGCAACGAAAGCAAAATCTGACTTTCTCGCCATGATGAGTCATGAGATTCGTACGCCAATGAATGTAATTATTGGTATGGCAGATTTATTAGCAGAAACTCCATTAAAGAAAGAGCAAAAGCGATATATCGATGTGTTCCGGCGTTCCGGAGAAGATTTGTTAAATATTATCAACGACATTCTAGACATTTCTAAGTTCGAAGCAGGACGACTTACTATTGAGAGAATCCCATTTAACTTGTCGCGATTGATTCAAGATGTTTCTGATTTATATATGCATCAAGCCATACAAAAAGAAATTCAGTATTCATCGCATATTCACATTGCTGAAGGTTTCTTTGCAGTAGGTGATCCAACCAGGATTCGCCAAATCATTGGGAATCTGCTGTCAAATGCTGTGAAATTCACAGAGTCCGGGAGCATTCGATTGATAGCAGATTGCCTAATGGAAGACGATGGTCATTTGTGCTTAATTTGCCGAATAGAGGATTCAGGAATTGGTATTGCCACAGAAAAGCTACAAGAAATATTCGAACCTTTTTCACAGGCCGAAAGTTTTATCACACGTAGATTTGGTGGAACAGGACTTGGGTTAGCCATAGCTAGGCAGCTAGCTTTATTGATGCAAGGTGATATTGCCGTTGTCAGTGAAGCTGGGAAAGGGAGTACTTTTGTATTAGAAGTGCGGATTGATGCATATGACTCGGAAAAGGATTATATTACGAATTTATCCCATGGTAAACACAAGAAATCGATAGAAACCAATAATGGGAAGCCATTAAAAATCCTAATTGCGGAAGACTCGATTGACAACCAATTGTTGATGAAAGCATATTTAAAAAACCAAAATATTAAGGTGGAGTTTGTAGACAATGGAAGGTTGGCCGTTGAATCTTATCAAAACAATGAGTATGATCTTGTGATAATGGATATTCAAATGCCTGAAATGGATGGCTATACAGCAACTTCAGAAATCCGTAAATGGGAACAAGTAAATCAGCGAAACGCGACCCCTGTTATTGCACTTACCGCCTTTGCACTTCAAGGAGACCGTGAACTTGCGATGCAAGCAGGATGTACTGAATATATGACCAAGCCAATCAAAAAACAAAAGATTGTGGAATTATTAAAAAGGTATCGGGGTGAGGAAAACGAAGATACTAATCATTGACGATTGTCTGGATACCCAAAGATTGCTTAAGAAATACATTAGTGATTATTTGGATGCAGAAGTAGTGGCAGCAGTTTCGGCAGATCAAGGAATATCGGTTCTTACGGACGACGTGGATTTAATTCTACTAGATATTCTCATGCCAGAAAAAGACGGTATCTGTGCTTGCCGGGAAATTAAAAGCAAGGAAGCATTTCGGGATATACCAATTGTAATTGTAACTCAATATGACAATCAGGAGATTTTTAGAGATGCTTTTATAGCGGGTGCATCAGATTTTATTAAAAAACCGTTTAATAAAATTGAGTTATGTGCTAGGGTGGGCTCACTCTTACAACTGAGCGCGGAAATGAAAAAAAGAAAAGTTAGAGAAAAAGAGTTACAAGAGCTTAATGCACAGCTTCAAGATCGTAATGAAACCTTAAAAAAGCTCTCCATGATTGATGGACTAACAGGAATTGCTAACCGAAGGTACTTAGAAGAGTACTTAGAGCGTGAATGGCGCTATGCCGTGCGAAACAAAGGACAACTATCCCTTGTAATGTTTGATATTGATTATTTCAAGTTATATAACGATTACTATGGTCATCAGTGTGGCGATGATACACTAAAAGCGATAGCGCAAACAGTGGAGAAAATCTTAAAGAGACCTACGGATATGGTAGCACGTTACGGTGGAGAAGAATTCGTTGTCATTCTACCAGCAACTGCCATTCATGGGGCGATGGAAATTGCGAAACAAATTCGTGGTTGTGTCGAGGGGCTTCAAATCTGTCACGAAAAGTCAGCCATCTCTGACTATGTAACGATTAGTCTCGGGGTTACGACAATACATAATTATACTAGTGATTCGACCACGACACTTATCGAACATGCAGACAATGCTTTGTACAAGGCCAAAAATAGTGGTAGAAATAAAGTTGTGCAGTATGAAGAGGTTATAGAGAACTGTAGCTTTATTAACAATACTTGTAGACTCTCGTAGTGCGTGTTTTTATAAGAGATATCATTTGGTGTCCTGAGTATTATAAGCTATTGCAAATGACCTAGTTTAACTTTATAATACGAGTGGAAAGCAATTTCTAAGAATATTCGTTAAAGCATAAGGGAGCTAAGATAAACAATTCTAACATGGACGCCTGAATTGTTTGGAGCAAGTGGCGTAACCGACCAGTTATTTCAACTGGTCTTTTTTATACGCAAAAGTTGATTTTCCTTTGAAATATTATTTGAGCAACAAGTATTGAGATTGTAGGTGTTCACGTGGCGAGAATCATAACAACAAAAAGTATTACCTCGGTGATTATAGTATGTTTGCTATTAGTAGTCCTGTTGTGGCTGAGAACGGAATCGCTCCAGACGAAAACAATCATAATTATAACGAAAGACCAAGAGAATACAGCTAGCCTTAATCCATCCCGTTTAATTGTAGCGGCTGAATTAGCTTTAGCTGATTATCAAAAACAAAAACAACGATATCCTATCACCCATCAATATATTACTTATACGGGCGAAGAACAGGAAGGATATGATAAGGCAAGGCAGTATCTGAAAGAAAACAAAAGCGTGGTTGCAATCGTAGGAGATTTTAATAGTGCAGGAACAAAGTTACTCGCAGAGCTTGCGATGGAATTTGAAATTCCTCATATATCATTTTTCTCAACAGATGAGACGATATTTCATGAAAAGTCATGGAGTTTTTCCATTCGAAATCGAACGGCACATGAGATGGATACGATGGTGCAGCTCATCAACAAACATCTACAAGTAGAACAAGTGACAATCCTTTCTAGCGAAACGTCTAATTTAATCCAAAGAGCAGAAGAACTGGAACTGGCTTTGAGTTCTATAGGAATCAAAGCACAAGAGATACTAACGGTAGAATCAGGGCAAATAGATTTTAGTAACGAAATTACCCGGATTAAGGGGCAACTGACGGGCAAGGCCGTCGTTATTTTTCTAGGGTCGCAACAACTTGAACACTTTTTGCAACAATGTCAAATGGCAGAGATAACACTTCCGATTATTTCTACAGGAGTAGTTCTGCATCCAGATATTCTTCATGAGTTTGTTGGAATAAAGGGCAATGTATATTCTGTAGTGCCAAAAATTTATCTAGATTATGCAGAGCGAATAGATTTAGTAACACTTATGGAGCGTTATAAGATAGCCATAGGTAATCATCGATTGGACGCCTCTGGGCTGTGGATTTATGATGGATTTCAAGTGATGTACGAAACGATGAACGCGTCTAAAAATAGCTCTCAATTAAGAAATCTCTTGCGTGACTATAATAAAAGGCATGTAAGTTATATGATATCATTTGATGAACATGGTCTAATCAAAGATAGTGGTTTCATCCCCGTAACCATTCAGGGCAGCCGGTTTATAGAGGTGGAGATTCCGTAATGTTCAATAAAAATTCTAGAATAGTTTTCAATAGATTACAATGGCGGCTATTCCGGCAGTTCACAATTGCGGGATTAGTTCTGATTGTCTTGTTAGCAGGTCTAATATACAAGTACGTGACAGAAACAACCATTGAGTTATACCAAGCGAACGCAAGGATGGTACTAGAACGTTACGAAATAACAGCTAGGTTATTCTTGAAGAGAGAAATGGAGATATTAACGCTACATTATAAGCTGCTAGGTTATGAGCAAAGTGATAAAGTTCTAGAAAGCATCAAGGATAATCCTAAATACTTAGAATCATATATTATGAACGCAGAGGGTTTCATTACCCATGCGACTGTTGATAGGATGATAGGATATCAATACAAAGGTAAAGAAATCTTTAAAGTAGCGAGGAATGCAAATCAGCCATTCCCGTTGATAAGATTCCATCCCTTTGAGCAAAGATTACTTATCAATCTTGTCATTCCGACCTTTAACGATCGTAGGCAGTTAACTCAGATTGCAGTACATGAACTAGATCCAATTTGGTTAGAAGAACGCTTAGAATTTGAGTATCAAGCAAGTGATGGAGAAATTCATCTAGTAAATACAAATGGAATTATCTATTTAACGCTGCCCAAGAATGATTCAAAAAAACTGAATGCATTTGGAATTGCTACGTCCATCTTTGACTATGGATTTACGCTGGAACATTTAGAACAAAACCAGAGTGGACTGAATGATTTTATTAGTGATAACCATTTAATTGTTTATAAAAATATAGATTCTGATTTAGGATTTGTTGTCAATCGCGTCTCATTAGATACAATTAGTGAGCAATTGAGAAGTATCTATGTCATCATGGTTAAAGGTGCCCTTGTTGGAATGCTTTTTTTCATATTTTACGGCTTTTATGTAGCTAGGCGAACCGTGAAACCAATACGTGAGTTATCTGTTCAATTGAAGGAAGCACTGAAAGGTGAAAAAATGACCGTCATTTACGATCAACAATCGGAGCTTTCAATCATTGGTGACGCTTTTAATCAAGCTTGGGAAGATAATAAAATCATGAATCAGCAGTTAGTAAAAGAGAGAGAAACAGCAAAGCGTGAAAAGCAAAAAGCTGAAGAAGCAAATGCTGCGAAAAGCAGGTTTTTAGCTACAATGAGTCACGAAATACGAACCCCAATGAACGCTATTATTGGTATGACGGATGTATTAGACGAACTAGCCAACACACAAGAACAAAGAAATTATATTCGTATATTGAAGAAAAATGGAGAGCATCTATTAAAAATTATTAACGCAGTCCTCGATTTAGCTAAAATAGAAGCAGGAGAAATAAAGCTGTCTATGAGTGCAGTTAATGTTTCGGAAATGGTATATGAAGTAGGGGACACCTATAGCTATATAGCAGATCAAAAGGGTTTGCAACTTACGGTAGATATTAACTTAGATAAAGAAATGAAATGCCTTGCTTGGATTGATGAAGATAAAGTGCGTCAAGTACTGGTTAACCTGATTGGTAATGCTATTAAGTATACGGAAAAAGGTAGCATTAATTTAAAATTAGAATGTGATCAGCGCTCTCTTCGATTGATTGTAGAAGACACGGGGATTGGACTGTCACAAGATAAGGTAGAAACTATCTTTAACGAATTTATTCAGCTAGATACTTCGACGACCCGCAGTTATGGTGGAACTGGTTTAGGGTTGACTATATCCAAGAAACTGGTAGAGATTATGGGGGGTCAAATTTGGGTTGAAAGTCAAGAAGGAATTGGCAGTAAATTTATGGTTCAAATACCGTACAAACCAGTTACTGAATCCTACGACTTAGAAGAAGTGAACAATATTGACAAAGCTACTGAAACACTTTCTTGGCGTCATGGGGATAAAACAGAGGCTAACGCGAAAAGAATTCTACTAGTAGATGATGCAGTCGATAATCGATTGTTAATCAAAGCATATCTTAAAAATCTTCCATACCATATTGAAGAAGCAACAAATGGTATAGAAGCCTATGAGAAATTTGTAGAGGGAGACTTTGACTTGGTACTCATGGATATTCAAATGCCATTATTGGATGGATATCAAGCAACTTTGCAAATAAGAAAGTGGGAGCAAGAAAATAACAAAGTCGCGACTCCAATCATTGCACTTTCTGCATATGCACTGAAAGAGGACCAGGAACGTAGTATTCAGGCTGGCTGTAATGAACATATGAACAAACCTGTGAAAAAGAATGATTTGTTAAGCAAAATCGACAGTTATATATTTAAGAATAGAAGAGGTAAGGAAGCTAAGGATTAATTATAATGATGTATTGAATTGCAAGGGTTAAACTAAATTATATTGTAGACTCTAGTAATATATGGTATTTTTGAGGCATTAACGTTTCGGAACTTCAGAGAGAGACTATGGAGGATTCATATGCAGGAGAAGACAATTGATTGCATTGGGGAAATGTGTCCCATACCAATTCTTAAAGCAGAACAAGAGCTCAAGGCATTAGGGAACCAAGATAAGGTTCATATCAAAACAGATCATAGCTGTACCATGCAGTCCGTTGTAAAACACTTTCAGAATAAGCTAGGATATCCTAGTTCTGTACAAGAAATCGATTATGGGATATGGCTTATCACAATTGAAAAAAGAACAAAATAAAAAGGGGTTAACAGAAACCCCTTTCTTTTGAATGCAATAATTCCAGAAATGCTTGCGCTAAGGAAGATTTAATCTTCTTCGGATGATAGGCTAAGCTAATTGTATGATAGAATAAGAACTCTTTTACTTTAATTGCCTTTAAAGTTTTATAATGGAGTTCTTTTTTTACTGCTATGCGTGGCAATAGTGATAGGCCACGTTCCGACGCTACAGTAGATATGATGGCGCTTGTTTGGTCCATTTCCATTAGAATCTTTAATTTGTTCAGATCCATACCTTCTTGAATCAACTTCGCTTCAATGGTAGCACGAATTCCAGACCCTTTCTCACGGAAAATCCACTGACAATTCATAAAATCCTGAATACAAATCTCATCAATATCCTCCCAAGTTTCAGTGTGAGGAACAACAATTACTAGCTCATCCCTAGCAATTCTCTGCAGCACAATGCCTTCGTCCTTCAATGTTTGTTTGTCCTCATCTTTAATGGGGCCCTCAAGAATTGCGAAATCGACACTTCCGTTAAGCGTAGATTCAATCGCTTCTTTCGTGTTCGTAATTCTAGTAATAATTTTACTATCTGGGTATTCCTCATGAAAAATAAAGAGTGTACATGGTAAGGCATACTGTCCCACAGTGCTAGATGTAGCTACTAAAAGCTCCGTTTGAACGTTATTCATTTTAGTTACGTCTTTTCTCATATTCTCTGCGATGGTGACTAGCTTTTGTCCATATTCATAGACAAGATTACCAACCTCAGTAGGAGTTACACCTTTATTACTACGCTCAAGTAATGTCGCATTTAATTGGTTTTCTAACTCTTGAATTTGTAAGCTTAACGCCGGTTGTGACATGTGTAATGCTTTGGCAGCCTTAGAAATACTACCATGTTGTATCACGTGACAAAAGGATTCTATAGCTGTTAAATTCATTCGGAGCACCTACTTTCGAGTTGTGTAAGATTGCATCTTTGCATCTATGTAACATTCTGTTAAACTTATTTATAGAGACCACATTACATTTGCCATACTAAATCGAGTTTCCATTCATAAAGAAAGCTTAGTTCAGATGGAGCGTTACATATCTCCCACATATAACATTGGAGGATTAGTATCGCCGCTGAGATAATTAGTTTGCCATTCTAACAAATTGGAGAGAAAAGTATGATTCTATCAAAACAAAGGGAAATTGGATTTATCCTTGTGATTGTCAATTTCATAGGAATCGTTGCTACTATCGTCTGCTCTAATTATAATCTAGCAATTGCTTGGAGCCTTGGGCTTTGTTTTGGTTTTGTGTTTCAACGGTCTAGGTTTTGTACTGTTGGTGCAATTCGTGATGTATTTTTGTTAGGAAATTATAATCTAGCCAAGGGTGTTTTAATCTATTTATCGTTATCAACTACGTTTTTCACAATCTTGTATACAATCTCTTTATTCAGTCCGTTAAAGATTGTTGCCAAACTGGAACCTATTGGTCTTATGACACTGATTGGCGCATTTATCTTTGGCATTGGCATGGTCATTGCCGGAGGATGTGCCTCTGGAATTCTAATCCGTATGGGTGAAGGGCTCATTATGCAGTGGTGGGGATTCCTTGGCCTCATTGTAGGTTCTTTTTTAGGTGTATGGCTATATGATTGGCATCATCCACTGAATTATGGCATTTCCTATGTGTTCCTTCCCGAGTATCTTGGTTTGCCAATTGCTATGGTGTTGCAAATGACCGTTTTACTAGGAATGCTGGGTCTGTTTTATTATCTTGATTACAAGAACAAAATGATAGATTATCCGTTTCCTCAGTCGTTTCAACAAACAGCAGCCTCTCTATCAGCGACCGATAAAATCCTCAAAAAACCATGGCCCTACACTTGGGGTGCTATTATTTTAGCGATTTTAAGCTCCTTTGTGTATTTGTGGAACCAATTCTGGGGAATTACGAATGGTCTTATCCATTTATTTGCGGGACTTACAGACCGTTTTATCATGGACATCAACCACTGGACGTTCTTCGCAAAGAATCCGAATCAGCATTTGTTGTTCTTCAATCATCCACTGGTTCCCTTGGTGATCGCCACTGTCATAGGATCCTTTGTCGCATCATTACTTGCCAGAGAGTTCCGGATCCGCAAAACGGCCCACCCAAGGTTTATCTATTCAGCGATAATTGGCGGTTTCCTCATGGGATTTGGTGCTAGGTTGGCCCACGGATGTAATGTGAGTGCCGTTATGACGGGAATTCCAACATATTCCCTGCATGGCTGGGTATTCTTAATTTTCATGACTTTAGGTGTACTTGCGGGGATTCGAATCCTAACAAAGTACCTGGTTGTTTTTTAATAGATTCATTAAATTCTTCACAATATAAGCATATTCCATATTCTTCGAAAAGACAAACATATCTCGCGATGCGGGGTATGTTTGTTTTTTATGGCTATAAAACATGACTATAGCGCAAAACCCTCCCTCGTGTAATACATAAGGCTAGTGGTGAAATTCCGCGTTTTTTATGAATTTTCAATGAATTGAAGTGTGATATCTCACGCGTTATAGTGTGAGTAAGAGTTGAAATTTCACATTTTAATCACGATTAATCGATTTTGTAAATTTTCAGAGAGAAAGGAGAATGGCAGTGAAAAAATTTAATAGAAGAACATTTATAAAAGCCGCCGCAGCTTCAGGTGTAGTTGGCTCAGTGCCAATGTATCTAAGTTTAGCAGACCATAAAAAAGTTGCTTCGGAAGAGCCACTTAAGAAAGTTTGGTCACAATGTAATGGTTGTGCGAGTATGTGCTCCAAGGCTGTTTATTCCAAAAACAATCGCCTGTGGAAAGTAGAAGGTCATCCGTTACATTTGAAGTCTGGAGGCCGCTTATGTGCCCGAGGGCATGGTATGGCAGCAGATGTCTATAATACTTCTCGCGTTACACAACCAATGAAACGCGTAGGCGATACATTTGAGCCAATATCTTGGGAACAGGCATTTTCAGAAATTGGAGAAAAGCTTGGAAAGATTGTGGAGGAACATAAAGGGGACTCCGTACTCTGGGTAGAACATGGCCCACGTGGTAAGTTCTATGCTGATATTTTATTAGACTTAATCGGATCGCCAAATTATTGCACTCACTACTCTACATGCTTTACTTCAAAAACTAACGTATGGCCTAAGATGGTCGGCGATTCTTTAGCGGCAGATCATGAAAATGCCAACTACTTATTATTCGTCGGAAGAAACTTCGGCGGAGGGATTATCCCAAATGGAATGAACAAGATTCATAAGGCGATTGAAAGAGGAGCAAAGCTTGTTGTAGTAGATCCAAAATATAACGAAATGGCTAAAATTGCTCATGATTGGGTCCCAATCCGACCGGGTACTGACCTTGCATTCTATCTAGGTCTTGCGCACACACTTATCTCGGAGAACCTATATGATCGTAATTTTGTGAACAGAAACGTACTAGGATTTAGCGAATTCTGGGAAGCAAATAAAACGGCAAGTGCCGACTGGGCTTCAGAGGTTACTGGCATTCCAGCGGATAAAATCCGTGAAATTGCTAGGGATATGGCAGCTAGCGCACCAAAAGCGATATTAGAACCAGGATGGCATGGATTGAACTGTCACTATGTGAACAGTACGCAAACAGCCCAAATGAATGTAATACTCAATGCTTTAGTCGGCAATTTCTATAAAATCGGTGGGCTGTACCCAGGGCAAGATATCCCATTTGGATCGGTTGACCGCAAAATGCCACCGTTCAAACGTAAGGGAGAACGTGCAGACGGCGCTGGTGTGAAAGGGAAGTTCCCAACAGTTGAACCTGGTCGTGGAATTGCGCAAATCACACCACAATTGGTAGAGGAAGGGTTAATTAAAGCGGTATTTATTTATCACTATAACCCATTACGTACAGCACCTAACCCAGAATACCAGAAGAAAATCAAAGATGCTGAATTAGTAGTCGTCATTCCGACGGATTGGAATGAAACAGCGGTTCACACGGCGCACTACATCCTTCCAGAAGACTATTATCTGGAAAGAACAGAAACACCAAGGAATAATAGTGGTCATTTAGCGCACATATACCCACAAATCTCAATTCGTGCGAAAGCTCTAGACCCGATTCACGATACGAAGCCACTCCGTGAAATCGTAGCAGGAATTTGTGAAGCAATGGGATATGAAGGATACTTTAATTTTACTATCGAAGACGAAGTCAAAGCAGCGTTGTCAACGGTAGAAGGGTTAACACCGGAGCGTTTATATGAAGAAGGAACAATAGAGTTTACGACCCATTTCATGGAAGGAGTTCCATTAGAGTTTAAGACTTCCACGAAGAAGATTAACTTTAAGGTTCCGGAATATGAAGCCAACGGATTTAGCGGAGTCCCTACGTGGGTACCTCCTGCTACATGGCCGAAGGAAGAGAATGAATTCCGTCTTATCCATGGGAAACAGCCTTGGCATTCCCATAGTATTACTGCCAATAATCCGTACTTGATGGCAATTACGAAAGCGTATAACGGGGAATGGATGTGGATGAATAAAGTTCGTGCCGATAAGCTAGGAATTAAAAATGGCGATACGGTTACAGTGCAATCTTCCGTTTCCACCAAACAGGCAAAAGTAAAAGTGACAGAATTGGTTCACCCTGATTGCGTATGGATTTCTAACTCCTATGGAAACTTCTCTGAGAGACAAAAGGACGGTTACGGTGTAGGTGTAAACTTCAATGATTTCTTAGAGTTGCAAGTCGAACCTATGGCGGGCGGTACCAATAGTCAAGAAATCATCGTAAAAATAACGAAGGGGGTAAGCTAATATGGCTCGCTATGCAATGTTGATTGATGCTTCTCGTTGTACTGGTTGCGGAGCATGTCGCGTCGCGTGTCAGATGCAGCATCAATTACCACCGAATATGTCGTTTAATCGACTGGAATTTAGAGAGCGTGGGATATTCCCAACAGTAAAACAAGAGATTGTACCTGTTCAATGTATGCATTGTGACAATCCTCCTTGTCTGCACGTATGTCCTACGAACGCAACATATAAGCGCTCCGATGGCATAGTGCTTGTGGATCACGACAAATGCATTGGCTGTAAGTATTGTATGACGGCATGCCCGTATGACGCTCGTACATTAAATGAAAAGCGTGTTCCAGAGAAATGTAAGTTCTGCTCTGAATATGTCGTACAGGGCCAGGAACCTCCATGTGCTAGTACGTGTATGTGTAGTGTACGTATCTTTGGCGACCTCGATGACCCTGATAGTGAAATTAGTAAAGCAATGGCAAAAAAATCTGTATATCAGTTGATTCCGGAAAAAGGAACCCGTCCGCGAATCTATTATGTGAAAAAATAGAGGAGGGGTGAGACGATGAAAAATGCAAAATTATGGATAATCATATCCGCTATTATGATAGCCATTGGCGCAATTGGTGGAGTAATGATTCTTATCAATGGTGAGTCGGCTATGGGTACAACGGATCGAGTGCCATGGGGTGGTATGATTGGTGGTTATGAATTTTTTGCCGTTATGAGTACTGGACTATGTATGATAGCTGCTTTAGGAATCGTATTCCAATATAAAAGTTTCATACCAATTGCAAAGAGAGCAATAGTACTTGCGTTACTTTCATTAGTATCAGCATTTACAATTCTTCTTTTAGAACTTGGTAGACCTTGGAACATGATTTACATTGCTTTTAGTCCAAATTTCATGTCCTCCATATGGTGGATGGGCGTGTTCTACGGAATATATATGGGGCTGTTAATGTTAATCCTCTACAGCATGTATAAAGGCAATGAAAAACTTACGAAACAATTAACTTTGGTAGGTGCGATAGCAGCGATATTAGCTGTAAGCAATATAGGGAACTTATTTGGACTTGTGAATTCTCGTGGCCATTGGGCGACATCCATTTTACCAATCTATTTCATTATTGGTGCGCTTCTATCGGCAGTAGCACTACTAGCGGTAACAACGTATATTACAGGTTCAAACGGAGGCGCGAAAGCCAAGCAATCTCTGCAATCGATACCGACAATTGGGAACTTGTTAGCGTTACTACTAGGCTCAACTATGATTATGGTTGCAGCAAAAACAATTGCTGGCCTATATGGTGGATTGCCAGGGAAATATGAGGCGACGATGGCTTTAATCAATGGGCCGTTAAGCATGTATTTCTGGGTATTTGAAGTGTCAATCGGCATGGTCATTCCAATGTTCCTGCTTTTGAAATATCAAGGCAAGGATTTAGGGAAAATTGCTCTTGCAGGTGGAATGGCATTGGTTGGTATCTTCTTTATGAGATATGACTTTGTTGTTGCTGGTCAGATTGTCCCGTTGAAGGTAGTAGATGGTCTAAAAGAGACTGTATACCATGCGTATCACACAGCATTACCAGCCTGGGCAGTTATGATTGGAGCGTTTGGAATAGGAATTCTTTTATATATACTAGCGGAACAAAAATTTGATTTAAATGATAGTTCCACAAGTAATCAAAAACGGATGGAGAACGACAAGGTCGTGAGTGCCCATGTTTAATTCGAAAGCATATGCTGATATTTTTGGCATCTTGTCTGAATTTTATAAATTTCCTAACCAAGAATTCTTCGACTATATTAACGACCGTAGCTTTCAGCAGGAAATGGGAGAACTGATTCGACATACGGAATTGAATTTCGATATCCGCATTGTTCGACCTTTTGTCAACCTCAAAGAAATGAAAAGCGAGTACACCCGATTGTTTATTGGGATTACAGGCACGGCAGCAATCCCTGTAGAATCTGTCTACAAGATTTGGACTACTGATGAATCTGCTGCTATGAGCTTTGCTAAAAGCAAAGGGTATCTCATGGGGGATTCTGCATTACATGTGCAACACTTACTCGAAATGTTTCAAATGGAAGTTGTTGAAGAACTGGGTAAGAAACCAGATCATATTAGCGTTTTACTAGAATTGCTAGCATATTTCATAGAGCACAGAAGCTTAGATGAAACCTGGATGTATATTCAAGACCACTTTGATTGGTTGGGAGACTTCAAAACAGCTATCGAGGAGCTAGAAGGTCATGAATTCTATAAGTACGTAACTGATTTATTAATCGAGTTAATCGATGAGTATAAGGGATTACTCCGGTCTAAGCTGGTGCAAGAAATGAAAGAGGAGCAACTAGAAGGAATCCAATAAGAGGAGGGATGTAGATGAAGACACTTCGTAAGAAACTACTATTACTCATTGCGATAGTAACTCTATCGATGACAATCGTCGGATGTAAGGAAGTGCCGGTTGTGAAAGTGGTGGACCCTACTCAAGAAGTAGTCTCAAATATAGTAAAATATGAAGCCCCTGAGCGAACTATAGCGCCAGAGCCTAAAGAAAAGACAGGCGTCAGTTGAGGCTAAAATGTCAGATTCGCTGGATGCGAATCAAATAGCAAGTACTAGATTGAATTATGCTTAAGTAGAACTAGGTAGCTTAATAGATGTAAAAAAGAAGGAGGGAAACTAGTGATTATTAATAAAAGATGGCATATAACTTCCGTTCTTGCAGTCATGTTAGTCTTTGCTATGTTGCTTGTAGGTTGTAGCTCCACAGCATCTGTAGCAGTTAGAGAATATCAAGTTCCTTCATTGCCATTAGATCCTCCAGTTTATGAAGGAGTTAAAGCGCCAGATGGCATGAGCAATGCGGTACCAGTTGAGCCACATTTGAATTATATTGAAACCTTTGAATTAATGAATCTCTATTTAAAAGGCAAGCCAGTTAGTAATGAAAGAGATTCTTATGAACAATATGCGAAGGATTGGGAGTTTGTAATAGTCGATTCACGTCCACCTGCAAAGTATAACGAGGCACATATCAATGGAGCGATCAATATCCCTGATGCCGAGTTTGATAAGTTTGCAAATCGTCTACCAGAGGACAAATCAAAACTACTAATCTTCTATTGTAATGGTTGGGACTGTCCACTTAGCCCAAGCTCTGCAAATAAGGCAATCAAATTAGGATATACCAATGTTCGTGTTTATCAAGAGGGTGTTGCGGGCTGGAAATCTGCTGGGAATTACTTCGCAACTACACCACAACACGTAGCTTCAAGAATTACTGATGATTATGTAAGTGGTACTGCATCAGGGGCGAAAGCTTTTAGAATTATAGATGCGAGACCATATGCTTCTTATTTTCAAGCGCATGTACCTACATCATTTCCGTTAGATGATGGGATATTCAGTAAGAATTCTAAATCATTTCCGCTAGACAAGAATACAGAAATCATCTTCTACTGTGGAGGATTCTACTGTTCGAAAAGTCATAACGAGGCAAGACTTCTTTCGACTTTGGGATATACAGATGTAAAAGTCATGGTAGGGGGATTGCCAGAATGGAAGAAAGCAGGCTTACCTACATTTGGTACAGAGAGTTCAGGTGTGAAGTTTGATATTTCTGGTGGGAAAGCGAATCTAGCATTGACACCAGAGGAATGGAAAAAGAAATACGATGCTGGAAAGGTAGTAGTAGTTGACGTTCGTACGGCAGATGAACGCTCAGCAGGCGCGATTCCTAACTCAATTCACCTAGTAGATAAAGATATTCTAGCAAACCCAAAGATTATTTCTGAAAAACTACCAGCAGATAAAAATGTAACAGTTCTTATCCATTGTGCATCTGGTGCAAGGGCTTCCGGCGTAGCTAGTAAATTTACTGATGAAGGGTACAAAAACAGTTTCTATCTCAATAGTAAGATTACAATTAAAGCAGATGGAACGTTCGGCTTCTAAAACAACAGAAGGTATCTAAGCGATGGAAACCTCTGATGTTATATAGAAAGCTTAGTTCAGATGGAGTTATTACTCCACCTGAATTCTAGTTGCACTTATTTCGAAGCTTGGCAGCACTTATCTCCCACCTATAGAAGTGGGGGTATAGAAACGCCGCTGAGATAAAATTAAAAAAATATAGGAGGAAAAACAATGTTAAAAAAGTTACTCAACATGAAAGCATTATTGTTAATTTTAATGCTTGGCTTGGCACTTACTCTAACAGGTTGCGAAGAGTTAGAGGCAATGTCTGCTGGAGCATCAGCTCCAACAAAGCAAGTACAGGTGCCAGCGGGAATTACTAACGCAGTACCAATCAAAGCACATTTAAATTATGTGACAACTGAAGAAGTAATGGTATTAATGAAAAGTGTTAAGCCTGCAAGTGCAGCGCGTACGAAGTATGAGCAAGCTCCTCCAGAATGGAACTTCGTATTAGTTGATTCTCGTCCTTTTGGTAAGTATGCGGAAGGACATATCAATGGTGCAATAAACATTCCTGAAGAAGAATTCGAAAAATTCAAAGATCGTTTGCCTACAGATAAGAATACGAAGCTAATTTTCTATTGCGGTGGTTGGGCTTGCCCACTAAGTTCAGCATCTGCTGAAAAGGCAATTGCATTAGGTTACACGGATGTTTCTGTATTCCAAGCTGGTACAGATCATGGTTGGTCTTTAACAAACAACTACTATGTAATCACTCCTGAATATCTAGCACCAAAAATTCAAAACGCTTACATGTCAGATGTAAATAAAAAGCCATTCAAGTTAATTGATGCAAGACCATATACTTCATACTTCGAATCTCATATTCCAATGGCATATCCAATGGATGACGAATTATTCAGTAAGAAGTATCTATCTACAATGCCAACTGACAAGTCAACAGAAATCATTATTTATTGCGGTGGCTTCTTCTGCAGCAAGAGCCATAATGTTGCAAAGGAATTGACAGCTCTTGGTTACACAAATGTAAAAGTATTAGCTGGAGGACTACCAGCATGGAAAGAAGCAAAGCTTCCTACATTTGGCACAGCTACTGGCGGAGTAAGCTTTGATATCAATGCAGGCAAGAAAGACCCAGGTTTAACTCCTATAGATTGGAAAGCTGCTTATGATAAAGGTGGAGTAATCGTAGTAGATGTACGTACTGCTGATGAGCGTGCAGCTGGTGCAATCCCTAATTCAATTCACATTCCAAGTGGAGAAATCAATGCGAGTCCAGCAGTCATTGCTGAAAAAATTGCAGATAAGAACGCTACAATTCTAATTCATTGCGCATCTGGTGCACGTGCAGCTGGCGTAATTGATAAGTTTTTAGATCAAGGATATAAGAATGCTGTGTACTTAAAGACAGGAATTAAAATTGCTGCCGATGGGACATTCTCATTCTAATCCAGGAAATCAATCTATAAATCAATCTATGTTCGCGGCGCCATCTCCCATTTATAGAATGGGAGTTTTGGTAAAGCCGTTGAGAAAAACTAATCATTGGGGGAAAGCAACATGTTCAAACAAAATAAAGCATTTAAGTCGTTGTTAATTGCATTGTCATTGATTTTAGCAGTAACTCTTGTTGGTTGTGGCAAAACTGCTGAACCAGTACAACAGACACCAGCTCCTGTAGCAACTCCGGAACCAGCACCAGCACCAGCTCCAGAGAAACCTAAATTAAAGGCAGAAGATGTAGTTCTTGAGCGCGCGAAAGACTTTGCTGCTGCTCGTCATGCAGGTCAGTCGTATATGATTGCAGCGAAAGACGCTTCTGAAAAAATTGCTGCAGGTAATATCTTTGTTCTTGATGTTCGTTCTGCTGAGGACTTTGAAAAGGGTCACATTGCAGGTGCTTTTAACGTAAGTTTCGTAGGTGGAGAATTAGCAACATTACTAGATCGCCTCCCACAAGACAAGGAAATCTATGTATTATGCTATTCAGGTCAACAAGCGAACCAAGTAAATGCAGCGTTAAATGTTGCTGGCTTCAATTCTAAAGCAATCACAGGTGGTGCAGGAAGTTGGACGAAGGCAGAGCTTACTCTCCCTGAGACAGGTGCAAATCCTTTATCAGCAGCGCCAGCAGCATCAGAGCCTACAACAGATGCGGATAAGTTAGCTTGGGAAAAGGTTGAAGGGTATCTAGGGTCGGTTATAAGTGCGGAAACAAGCAATTTCATTGCTCCAGCTAAATTACACGAAGAATTAACTGCAAGTGCAGATAAGTACTATGTAGTCGACATCCGTGTACCTAAAGCAGATAACTATGATCAAGGTCATATTGAAGGTTCACATTTCTACTCATGGGAAGACATGGAGAAAAAAATGGCTGAATTCCCTATGGATAAGAAGATTGTCGTAGGATGCTGGTCTGGTAACAATGCAGGTCAGGCAGTAGCGTTACTTCGTATGAACGGATACGATGCTCATTTGCTTACAAGTGGAATTGATAACGGCTGGTTACAAAAAACTAAGCCAGAAGCAGAAAGAAAGCCTCTACCATTAGTGAAATAAGGAGATGACCCAATGAAAAAAATCATTACGGTTGCAGTGGCGGCACTCATAACAATGGGAATCGCTACCTATGATGTGCAGGTTGTAGAAGCTTCACCATGTGAAGTGGATACGCCGGCACCAGCAAAGCCAGCAACACCGGCACCAGCACCGGCACCAGCAAAGCCAGCAACACCGGCACCGGCGCCAGCAAAACCAGCAACACCAGCGCCAACACCTGCAGCCACTCCAGCTGTCACAACAGCAGCGAAAGTGCCTGTGACGAATGTTGATTTCAAATTCCTAGGAAAGCCTGGTAAAGCATCGATTGTCATTATTGACAAAGAGGTTTACGTAAGCGTTCGATCATTTGCACAAGCACTAGGATCAGATGTAGGTTGGGATGCAAATTCCAAGCAAGTTGTGATTAAAGGTGACGTAATAGGCACTCCACTTGAAATTAGGGGTCAAAGTGGTCAAAAAGGCATTACTGTAAATAAAAAATTGTTTGTTATGCAAAGAGCTGTAACAAATGTTGATGGCACTTTATATGTGCGAGCTCACTGCATTGCAGGCATTACAGGTTCCATCATGAAATCGCCTGTAAAAGTAACATTTGCGAAAAATGTGCTAGAGTTTAAAGAATAGATTGAACCCCCCTTCGTGGGGGTTTTTCACTTGTACTATCAGAAAGTATAAATTTTTTTATGTAGATAGTATAAGTGCAACTAAGGCATTCTCACGGCGAATGCCAAGTTGTCTTTAGCGAAAGTCAGGTTTTCTAAAAAAAACAATCGAGAAGAAACGGGGAGTGTAACTTGAAGGAGAAAAGTTACGAAATTTTAACGAAGTGTATACGATTAACAGTTATCATGCTTCTCTTGTTGAGTCTGACAATGGTAGGCTGCAACAAACAAGGTCAAGAGACAAAGGCAGAATTATCGCCTGTAAAACAAGAGCAACCGAACACTTCAGCTGCGAGTCAAGAGCTTAAAGTAGATGAATTCGCAATTCTTCAAGCAGCAGCACAGGAATATGTGCAACGCCCGCTAATGCTAATGTCTACCGATGAAGTTTATCAGAAAGCAGTAGTGGAGAAAAATAGCGAGTATCAATTAATAAGCACGCGCTATGAAGAGGATTATAATAGAGGGCATATAGAAGGTGCAGAGTGGATTACGCGCACTGAGTTTGCGAAGGAAGAAACGCTTAATAGAATTGACAAAAACCGTAAGACAATATTATATTGCTATACGGCTAGTGGTGCCACGTATGTATCTGCAATGCTGAATCTTATGGGCTATGAAGCGTACGGAATGAGCATTGGCATGACAGAATGGACTGCCAATAGAGAAGTAGCTGGGACACAAAGAACACCTGTGGCTATCGAGAATTATCCGATTGAATCTGCTGAATATCAACTCCAACAAACATACCCGTTACCTAAATTAACGACAGGAAAAACGAGCGTAGAAGAAATTGTACATGAAATGGGAATGAATTATTTTGCTTCGGGTAAGGCAAGGTGGATTAGTGCCGAAGAGATAAAAGTGGCTTATGACACGGATGCGTTAGAAGAGTTTATATTAATTGACGTAAGGGACAAGAGTAAATATGATAAAGGGCATGTTCCAAAAGCAGTCAACATTGCGTATCGTCAGACAATGGATATGACGAACCTACAAAAACTTCCGACGGACAAAAAACTTATTATCATTAGTGAAGATGGACAATCCGCTACACAAATCGCAGCGTTGTATAGTTTCTTGGGTTATGACGCACGTACGATGTTGTATGGCATGTTGGCCTGGTCAAATGACCCCAATGTTGTAGGAACGAGTTTATGGAAGGGTCCACGCAATTATCCTTGGGTTGGCAGTGTAAAACCGTAAGTATAGAATATTTTGAACGTGAGCAGGAAAAGTTGGTCTTGAAGCCGAATTGATTACTACAGATATATGAGACTTCTATTAGGTGTGATTGAATGCAAGTACAACGAAAGCTTCCAGATTTTTTTCTGTTAACAATAGCTCTATTACTGACTGGCTTTGGACTTGTAGCTGTGTATAGTGCAAGTTTTGCTATAGGATATGAGAATTACCATAATGCAAATTTCTTTTTTGTGAAACAGTTGATGTGGGCAACCCTGGGTATTGGAGTTTTGTTCTTTACGATGAATATCCCTTATAATTTTTTCAGGAAGCTATCACCACTGATGTTCTTGGGTGTGTTCGTGCTATTAGTATTGTTAATTATACCTGGAGTAGGGATTGAAAGGAACTATGCGACTCGATGGATTGGGATTGGGCCATTGGTAGTGCAGCCTTCAGAAGTTCTGAAAGTTGTCATATGTTTGTATTTCCCGTATTTAATAACTAAGAAGATTGATGTTTTAGACGATTTCAAAAAAGGTGTTATGCCGATTATTGTCTTGATGGGTGTTTGTTTTCTATTGATTATGGTGCAGCCTGATTTTAGTACAGCAGCAATGATTGCCTTTTTAACTGTCGCCTTATTGTTCGCGGCAGGCGTGCGAATTAAGCATCTGTTTGGAGTTGCTCTTGCGGGAGTTCCGTTCTTGTTGTTGATGGCTATATTTAAACCTTACCGTGTAAAGCGGTTATTTACGTTTTTCAACCCAGAACAAGCGGATCAGCTCAAAGAGGGCTATCAAATTATGCACTCTTTATATGCATTTGCTAACGGGGGAATTACCGGTGTCGGTTTCGGGGCAGGGCTACAGAAGTTATTCTATTTGCCAGAGCCACATACCGACTTTATCTTTGCTATTATTGGTGAGGAGTTAGGCTTGATCGGTACAATTGCTATTATTATATTATTTGCGCTGTTCTTTTGGCGTGGATTATTCATAGCTTCTCGAAGTGAAGAACTATATGCGAAGCTAGCAGCAATTGGGATTACGGTTATGATTTCTTTTCAGGCCTTCGTCAATATGGGGATTACTGTTGGATTACTACCTGTTACGGGGATGACGCTTCCCTTTATTAGTTACGGTGGGTCGTCGCTACTTATTACTTTGTTTGCTACCGGGATTTTGCTAAATATATCTCGTTACATTAATAGAAATTAGAATATGTGAGTGAAACATGGCGGCACCTATTTCCTATTTATATGAAAAACTTAAATATTTTACGAGAAATGGTTTGACATCACTAGAAGTTTGGATACAATAGTGAATGAATATGTTTTATAGGATTGATTAGGAAGGACGTGTCAGGATGTTAGATGATTTTAAAGTTCTTATGACGGACGAAGAAGTGCAGAACGCTTCATATGTTGATTTAGCATATGAGATTCTTCGTTCATCAGGGAATACATTTCATTATAAAGACCTACTATTAGAGATTGGTCGTCGTAAAGGACTTGCTCAGGAGAACTTGGAGAACGTGATGGCGACAATCTATTCAGAAATTAATATAGATGGTCGATTTGTAGCGGCAGGGCAGAATGTATGGGGACTTAAGCGTTGGTACCCATCAGAAAAGCAATCGAAGACAGGTCCTATTCCGAAGCGCTTTAAGCGTAATGATGATGACTATGATGATTATGACTTAGATGACGACTTCTATATGGATGATGATTATTCACCAGACATAGAAGATGAAGATAATGACATCAATGATGGATTTGATGATATTGATGCGATTGATGATGATGCAGATGATTTTGTTATCGGTACAGATGATGAGGATGTACCAGCAGACCTTGAGGATGATTTAGATGAAGATTTGGCGGATGAATTAGATCCTGACTTGGATGATGATTTTAATGATGATGATGTAGACGACGAAGATGAATTATTCGAAGATGACGAAGATGATGATAGATAATATCAAATAGAGGTGCAAGGATTCTTGTGCCTTTTTTTATTTTCATATGCCCATTCTTTACATCTTGACACTCCAGTAGAGAATCGGTAAGATATGCGAAGGGATTATCGCAAGGGGGATATTTTATGACGAAATATATATTTGTAACGGGCGGCGTTGTTTCTTCATTAGGGAAGGGTATAACGGCGGCTTCTTTAGGCCGATTACTGAAAAATCGCGGATTGCGAGTTATTATTCAAAAGTTTGACCCATACATCAACGTGGATCCGGGAACGATGAGTCCATATCAACATGGGGAAGTATTCGTTACAGACGATGGTGCGGAAACGGATTTAGACTTAGGTCATTACGAGCGCTTCATTGATGTGAACTTATCGAAATTTAACAACGTAACATCTGGGAAAGTCTACTGGTCGGTAATCACCAAGGAACGTAAAGGGGATTACCTTGGAGGCACAGTTCAAGTCATTCCGCATATTACGAATGAAATCAAAGAACGGATTTTCATGGCGGCGAAAGAAACCAATCCTGATGTAGTAATCACAGAAATCGGGGGCACTGTTGGTGACATTGAGAGCTTACCTTTCTTAGAGGCGATTCGCCAAATTAAAAGTA
Organism: Desulfuribacillus stibiiarsenatis; assembly: GCF_001742305.1. Classification (NCBI taxonomy): domain Bacteria; kingdom Bacillati; phylum Bacillota; class Desulfuribacillia; order Desulfuribacillales; family Desulfuribacillaceae; genus Desulfuribacillus; species Desulfuribacillus stibiiarsenatis. The sequence continues at coordinate 204,286 of NZ_MJAT01000022.1, forward strand.
ATATTGGAAGAGAAAATGTAATGTATATTCATGTTACATTGCTACCATTCTTACAAAAAGCTGGGGAAATTAAGACGAAGCCGACACAACATAGTGTGAAAGAACTTCGTAGCATTGGTATTCAGCCAACGGTAATCGTAACTCGTACGGAGCAGAAAATTTCTGATGAACTGAAAGCGAAATTAGCACAATTCTGTGACATTGACCAGAAGGCTGTGATTCAGGCTTGTGATGCGGAAACTCTCTATGAAGTTCCGTTAAACCTTCAAGAAGAAGGATTAGATGAATATGTCGTGCAGTATTTAGGTTTGAAATGCGAGAAGAAAGCCGATATGCAAGAGTGGAAGCAGTTAGTCGATCGCGTGAAGAATTTACAGAAGACAGTTCGAATTGCCATTGTTGGGAAGTACGTGGCACTTCATGACGCGTATTTAAGTGTGGCAGAGGCGTTGAATCATGCGGGTATTCATCACGACTATAAGGTTGAAATTGAATGGGTCCACTCAGAAGACGTGACCAAAGAAACAGTGGCTACGTACTTGAAGGGTGTGGATGGAATCCTAGTACCTGGTGGCTTCGGTGACCGTGGTGTGGAAGGGAAAGTAACTACGATTCAATATGCTCGTGAAAACAATATTCCATTCTTCGGGATTTGCTTAGGCATGCAAGTAGCTGTCATTGAGTTTGCACGTCATGTTTTAAACATGAAAGATGCTCATTCTACTGAATTTGATCCGGAATCTGAGTACCCTGTAATCGACTTGCTGCCAGAGCAGAAGGATGTTGAAGACAAGGGTGGTACGATGCGACTTGGGTTATATCCATGTAAGATTATTGAAGATACCAAGGCTTTTGCAGCGTATCAGGATGAGTTAGTGTATGAACGCCATCGTCATCGTTATGAGTTTAACAACCGCTTCCGTGAAGATTTAGAGGCAAAGGGTATGGTATTCTCAGGAACATCGCCAAGTGGAAGACTTGTTGAAATTGTTGAGATAACAGACCATCCGTGGTTTGTGGCGTCGCAATTCCATCCGGAGTTCACATCAAGACCAAACCGCCCACAACCGTTGTTCAGAGATTTTGTACAAGCTTCAATTATGAAAAAAGAAAAATGTAACGAATAACTATATAGTTCGGTCGAAATACGAACCGATTAAAGATAGCGAATTCAATCGAATTTGCTATTTTTTTTACACTTTTTTTGTTTTTTTTGCTAAAATAACTAACTATCGTTAATATCCTGCTGTTATTGCAAAAAAACTTTTCGACAAATACCGACATTAGTCTTGAGGATCTTGTGTAGTTCTTAAGCACTATCCTTTTATAGTCACGACAAATCGATACAAATACTGTCGGAATATGTCGAAAATACTATGAATACGCAACTTTCGCACCACGCTGCTTACGAGACTGAAAAGAAGGATTTTTATAAAAAGTATAGAATTACCAGAAAGAGCAGATTTTTCAGAAGAAATTCAAATAAGTTAATACAGGTATAAGTACTATCGGTGAAGATTGATTCTTAATATTCGTTTAAGGCTAATATGAAATTGGGGAGTTGTGAATCAATGAGTCCAAAAGTTTTGGTTGTAGACGATCAGTATGGAATACGTTTATTAATAAGTGAAGTTTTGAGAAGTGAAGGGATTGAAGTGAAGGAGACAAGTACTGGAGAAGAAGCAATTGAGATTTCTAAGGATTTTTCGCCCGACCTAATTCTACTTGATATGAAAATGCCTGGAATGAATGGTGTTGATATATTGCGATACTTCCGTAAAAAGAAGAATTTAGACATTCCAATCTACATGATGACAGCGTATAGTGAGCTAGATATGTTGGCAGAAGCTGAGCGTTTAGGAGTAACAAGGCAGTTCACGAAACCGTTTGATATTTTTGATGTGAGTCGTGCAATTGTGGAAGAAGTTTGCAATACTCCTGTAGTTTGTGGATAATAGAGTAAGATAGTTTTTCTACAATCAATAACAGGGGGTTATGATATGATATTTTTCATTGATACTGCCAATACGGAAGAAATAAAGAAAGCATATGATATGGGTGTCGTAGCTGGGGTTACTACAAATCCTAGTTTAGTTGCTAAAGAAGGAAGAGATTTCGTAGAGGTTTTGAAGGAAATTATAGCGATTGTAGATGGGCCGATAAGTGCTGAAGTCATTAGTTTAGACGCTGTAGGTATGGTCAAGGAAGCACGGCCACTTGCTGCGTTATCGAAGAATATTGTAATTAAGATTCCGATGACAGGTGAAGGCTTGAAAGCGGTAAAGATTCTTGCAGCAGAAGGAATCCGTACGAATGTAACGTTAGTGTTTTCATCGAACCAAGCGCTATTAGCTGCGAGGGCGGGTGCTACATATGTAAGTCCGTTTGTTGGGCGTTTAGATGATATAGGACATAATGGGATTGAGTTGATTTCGGAAATTGCAAATATTTTTGGTCTACATCAAATCGATACAGAAATAATTTCTGCAAGTATTCGCCACCCTCTGCACGTGACCCAATCCGCTCTAGCAGGAGCCCACATTGCGACTGTACCGTATTCGGTGATTCAGGGAATGTTGAAGCATCCTATGACAGATTTAGGGATTGAAAGATTCTTGAAGGACTGGGAACAAGCGAAGTCCTAAACTTGCTGTACATGCACAATCGCAAGATAGATATGCACCTAAAGTAGGTGCATTTTTCAATATTATTTACAATTATGGGACATACTAGAGTCAATGGAATTATTATATACTATCAGAATTATAAATTTAATGTTGATAGTATAGCTGTGCATTAGCAACACATCAGCAGCAAACTGCTGTGTTTATGCGTCAGTGCAACTAAGGCATTCTTAAAGCGAGACTTATGCAATGCATATAGCGAGACTTATACCTTGCGTGCTTCGCCAGAAAGGCTTGGCGAATGCCAAGTTTTCTTTATAACAACTGGAACAAGGACTAAAGAAAACTTAGTTTAGATGAAGTTTTTTAGGTTTGAAAGGGGCACAACCATGGATCAGCTATGTATACAAGGCGGGAAGAGGCTACACGGAACGGTAACGATTAGTGGAGCGAAGAACAGTGCTGTCGCACTTATTCCTGCTGCGATATTAGGAGAAGAAAGAATCACAATTGAAAACTTGCCAACCATTCGAGATGTCGTGATTTACAAGCAAATCCTTGAACAGTTAAATGCCCGTGTAATGCACGAAAAAGACACATTAATTGTGGAGCCGTTCAATCTGGCGTGTCAACCCATTCGAGACGGTTTAGTCACAGAATTAAGAGCTTCCTATTACCTTATGGGTGCTATGCTCGGGAGATTTAAAGAGTCTTGCGTTGGCTTGCCGGGTGGCTGTGATTTAGGACCACGTCCCATTGATCAGCACTTGAAAGGATTCCAAGCCTTAGGTGCATCTATTGAACAAAAGAGCGGCTCTATTTATTTGCGAGCCAATGAACTCATGGGAGCGAAAATTTACTTGGATGTTGTGAGCGTTGGTGCTACTATTAATATAATGCTTGCTGCGGTAAAGGCCAAAGGGCAAACAATTATTGAAAACGCCGCCAAAGAGCCAGAGATTGTTGATGTGGCTACGATTTTAACTTCCATGGGTGCTGATATTAAAGGTGCCGGAACAGATATTATCAAAATTAATGGCGTAAGTTATTTAGGTGGCTGTAAGCACTCAATAATCCCAGACCGCATTGAGGCGGGTACATACATGATTGCAGCGGCAGCTACACGAGGAGAAGTACTTCTTGACAATGTCATTCCTAAACATATGGAGCCAATCACTGCGAAGCTTCGGGAAATCGGTGTAGAAGTTGAAGAATCCGACGATCAGATGCTTGTGCGTGGAAGCGCCAATTATCGAGCGATAGACATTAAAACATTGCCGTATCCAGGTTTTCCGACGGATCTGCAACAACCGATTACGTCGCTATTAACTCAAGTGCAAGGATGTTCTCTGGTCACTGACAATATTTATAATTCGCGGTTTCGACATATTGATGAGTTGAAGCGTATGGGGGCAAATGTTAAAGTAGAAGGTAGAGCAGCTTTAATTGAAGGGAGTACCCCACTGCAAGGAGCTCAAGTAAATGCAACAGACTTGCGAGCGGGGGCAGCTTTAATTGTTGCTGGCTTAAGCGCCAAAGGCATCACGCGCATTAATGGCGTTCAATACATAGACAGAGGCTATGAAAGAATCGAAGAAAAGCTCCAAAAACTAGGGGCTGAGATTTGGCGTGAACAAATTCCTGAACAGTAATTTAGAAAAAAGTATAAAGTAGTTTTTTGTTTAGATGATATGTATATATAATGGGAGGGTATTCAAAATGGATCGAAGTTTGACATTAGAGATTGTAAGGGTTACGGAGGCGGCAGCACTTGCTTCTGCAAGATGGATGGGACGAGGCAACAAAGATGCTGCAGATCAAGGCGCTACGAGTGCTATGAGAACAGTATTGAACACAATTCCAATGAACGGAACGATTGTGATTGGCGAAGGTGAAATGGACGAAGCGCCAATGCTGTATATTGGTGAGAAGTTAGGTTCTGGCGGTTCTGCTGTAGATATTGCAGTCGACCCTTTAGAAGGTACGAATATTGTAGCGAAGGGCTTATGGAATGCCATGGCAGTGATTGCGATTGCCGATGCAGGAACGATGCTCAATGCTCCTGATATGTATATGGACAAGATTGCCGTTGGACCGAAGGCTAAGGGAATGGTGAGTTTAGACGCGACTGTAACGGAGAATCTTAAGGCAGTAGCCAAAGCATTAGATAAAGATATATCTGAAGTTACTGCGACATTATTAGACCGTCCTCGTCATGACCATATTGTCAAAGAAATTCGTAGTGCAGGCGCTCGCATCAAGTTTATTCCTGACGGCGACGTTGCTGCTGCCATTAATACTTGCTTTGAAGACACAGGCGTTGATATTTTATTCGGTATTGGTGGTGCTCCGGAAGGCGTTCTAGCTGCTGCAGCGATTAAATGTTTAGGTGGAGATATCCAAGGGCGCTTAATACCAGAAGACGATGATCAAAGAAAGCGTTGTTCTGACATGGGAATTGATTGTGTCGATCAAATTCTTACATTAGATGATATGGTGAAAGGTGACGATGTAATCTTTGCAGCGACGGGAGTCACGGATGGTGAGCTTCTAAAAGGAGTACGTTTCTTAGGGAAGGATATCGCTAAGACGGAAACAGTTGTTATGCGTGCGCAAAGTGGTACGTTACGCTTTATTCAAGCTCAACATAAACTGTCTCAAAAGCCGAACTTAGTCATGGTGTAAAGGTGAAATATGAAAAATATTAATATTAATGAATTAGAAAATTTAAAGCTAACAGAATTATATAAATTAGCAAAAGAATTTAAAGTGCCATATTACTCACAAATGAAAAAGAAGGAACTGATCTTCGCTATCTTGAAGGCTAGAGCTGAGAAAGACGGGTTTATGTTTGCGGAAGGAGTACTAGAGATTTTACCCGATGGGTATGGATTCCTTCGTCCGATTAACTATTCTCCAAGCTCGGAAGATATATATATTTCTCAATCGCAAATTCGCAAATTTGATCTTCGCAATGGTGATGTTGTATCTGGAAAGGTACGGCCTCCCAAAGAAAATGAAAGATATTATGGGCTCCTTTACGTAGAAGCCGTCAATGGTATGGATCCGGAAATCGCTGCAGAACGTGTTCATTTCCCTGCATTAACTCCTATCTATCCGAATAAACGCCTCAACCTAGAGACTACTCCGACCAATGTATCGACTAGGATTATTGATTTAGTTTCCCCAATTGGTTTAGGGCAAAGAGGACTCATTGTTGCTCCGCCAAAAGCCGGTAAGACCCTTCTTTTGAAAGAAATTGCGGGCTCCATAGCGAAGAACCATCCAGAAGTTCATTTGATTGTGTTGCTTATTGACGAACGACCAGAAGAAGTGACAGATATGCAACGTTCAGTCGCTGGAGAAGTGGTCAGTTCAACATTTGATGAATTGCCGGAAAACCATATTAAGGTTGCAGAACTTGTCCTCGATAGAGCTCAGCGCTTAGTCGAACACAAAAAGGATGTTGTCATTTTATTGGATAGTATTACTAGGTTGGCGAGGGCATACAACCTTGTCATGCCAAGTAGTGGGAAGACTTTGTCTGGGGGGATAGACCCTACGGCGTTTCATCGTCCGAAGCGATTTTTCGGTGCGGCAAGAAACATCGAAGAAGGTGGGAGTTTAACTATTCTCGCTACGGCGCTCGTGGAAACTGGTTCGCGCATGGATGATGTGATATTTGAAGAATTCAAAGGCACTGGAAATATGGAGCTACAACTTGATCGTAAGCTTTCAGAAAGAAGAATCTTCCCAGCCATCGATATTCGCAAGTCAGGAACTCGCAAAGAGGAATTATTGCTCAACAAAGAAGCCTTAGATACTTTGTGGAAGCTAAGGAAGACTCTTTCTGACGCACCTGATTTCACGGAAATGTTCCTCAAGAAATTGAAAAACACGAAGACTAACGACGAATTTATAGAAAAATTATTAAAACCTGGGAATAATTAATAAAAATTAAGAGAAGACTGAATAGTGCACGTTTCCGTACTGGAAAACATATGATAATACATCCAACTTTTGTGAGGTGTTAACAGGTGAGAAAAGTACAGGCACTACCAGTCTTTTTATTAGTTATGCTTTTGAGTAGTGTAGCCTTCACGCCACCAGAGAAAGTTTCGGCCATATCGGTAAAGGAATACTTTAACCCCTTTATCAATATCAAAAAATATATTCAAACAACATTAGACGATACACAACCCTCGTTCGCTGGGTCGCATTTCAACGAAGAAGATAGTGAGATAATTTACAATACAGCACCTATGCATTCAGAATATGTGGTGAAAGCGAAAGATACAATTCAAGCGATTGCACAATATTACAAGATATCGCAAGCGGAAATCCTCTCAGGGAATCCGTGGTTACGAGAACCGATTGAGGCTGGTCAAATCATTTATATACCTCTTTCGGCAAAAAGGATACACCATGTGGCGTGGGGTGAAACTATTTACACGATAGCGAGTCGCTATGGTGTAGAGGTCGCGGATATAATTATGGAGAATCAAGACCTAGATGTTATGCAACTAGAAGTCAATCAAGAAGTTGTATTACCGAAAGAACGGAAAAGTATCGTTCGAGTGGCAGCTATTCCTACCGTAAAGGTCAACCCTTTTATTTGGCCGGTGCAAGGTATTATTACCAGTAAATTTGGACCGCGATGGGGATTGTTCCATCAAGGAGTAGATATATGGAATTCCATTGAGCGGCAAGCGGAAATTCGTACGGCTTTGTCAGGATCAGTTGTTTTTGCTGGTTGGCATGGCGGCGGATATGGTCGGTTAGTTGTCATTGATCATGGCAACGACATCCACACATATTATGCACACCTAAGCCAAATTCGTGTTCAAGAGGGCCAGAAAGTCCGTCAAGGCGATTTACTGGGGTATATGGGCGATAGTGGGCAAACGACAGGAATTCATCTGCATTTTGAAATTCGCGTCAATGATCAGCCGTTAAACCCATTATTGTATCTTCCAGAAAAACAAAACGAAATTGTATTGCAATGATTCCTTTCACCTGATATAATGTAACCACTGTGCATTGAATTGACATACACTGTTATTGCTAGGAAATGAGGTGAAAGATAATGAAACAAGGAATCCATCCTAATTATAAAGAGGCTACTGTACAATGCGTTTGTGGTGAATCTTTTGCTACTGGTTCTATTAAGCAAGAGCTTAAGGTTGAGATATGCTCAAAATGTCATCCTTTCTTTACTGGTGGCCAAAAGCTTATCGATGTTGGTGGTCGCGTAGACAAATTCAAGAAAAAGTACAATATCTAATTATGATAAAAACTGCTTCCCTCCATGTGTGGGAGGCTTTTTTATTTCTTTATATTAGTCTAAACTTTGGCATTCCCATCGGTAATTACCAGTGATTTTTTCGCATCAGCGGACAAGATAATTATCGAGGAGGTGATACCAATATGAAAACCCAAAAAATTATATTACTTATCATATTGGCTGCATTTGTTGCATTCGCTGTTATAGGATGTCAAGCTGCTGACAGACCAGAGCCTGCAAGGTATGATCGCACACAAGAGGGCCTACGTGGTCCAGATCGTGTAGGAGTAAACCCTGGTTTTAATGCAGGAACTGATGACATTCGAGGAATTCGAAACAATAATTTAAACAGAGATGCTACTTTTGATGATGGCTTTAACAACCGTGGTGGAATGTTCGGAATGCGCGATAACGCTGGCATTATGGGTGGCGGCGCTCAAGACCAAATGACACGTCAATTGGAAGCAAGAGTAGAGCAAATCCCAGGTGTTAATGATGCAAACGTTGTTGTAGATGGAGCTACTGTTTACGTTGGATTAGACTTAGATAGACGTGGACAAGGTGATTACATGAATGATCAAGCAAGAGGTGCTCGTTTTAGAATGAATCAAGGAAATCAAGGGTTTGGAGCGAATCAAGCTGGTCAAGCCGGTAATGTAGAAAACATTAAGAGCCAGGTACGCCAAGTAATCATGCAAGACGGTAACTATTCCAATGTAATCATTAGCGAAGAACGTAACTTCAACCAGACATTAGGCGGAATTGCGAACGAAATCCGCACAGGAAGACCAGTAGCAGACTTTGCTACAAATTTACAAGATTTAGGTAGAACAATCTTGCCTACAAGAACAACAAGATAATTATTTGTATAATCATATGCCTAGATGCACATTGTGTGTCTAGGTATATGATTATATTTGTTTCATAGTCAGAATTTATGAAAATTCTGACTATAAGTAACGGCAACTAAGGCATTCACCTTCGTCAGATGGACTTGGTGTATGCCAAGTTTTGTTTATCTTTTCTTTGACTTTGCTTACATCTTTAGAATATAATTATAATGTTATACATGTTGAAGAACATCTAACGTTTTCTTTGAACGTATGAATATAAGGCATAATTTATTGAATGGAAGGTGTACCATGAGTCAAAAAACCTTGATTGGCGGTCAAGCTGTAATCGAAGGCGTCCTGATGCGTAATGGGGAAAACCTTTCCTTAGCAGTTCGGCAACCTGACGGAAGTATCTTTTTATCGAACGATCGACATCAATCCATCATTCAGAGGTATCCTGTGTTGGGGCTACCTTTTATACGAGGAACTGTGAATCTGTTTGAAGCGTTAATCATGGGTATGAAAGCTTTGACCCAATCTGCCAACCTTAGCGCTGAGACCAAAGAGGAAGAACTTTCTTCGAAAGAAATTGCTGTTACAATTTTTTTCTCGCTGTTATTTGGAATTGGACTTTTTGTAATTTTACCGGCGGGATTAACGAAATTTTTATCAGGGTTTCAAGGGATTTTATTTAGTCTTGTCGAAGGGATACTTAGAATTTTCATCTTATTATGCTACATATTACTCCTATCGAGGATGAAAGATATTCAAAGGGTGTTCCAATATCACGGGGCAGAACATAAGACAATCAGTGCGTATGAAGCGGATGAGGAACTAACAGTCGAGAATATTAAGAAATATAGTACGTTGCATCCACGCTGTGGAACAAGCTTTATTTTATTCGTCATGATTGTGAAAATTATTGCCTTCTCGTTTATTAGTAGTTCTGTTGCATGGTTAGAGATTCTTTTGCGAATTTTAATGCTGCCATTTATTGCGGGAATTGCTTACGAAATTATTCGTTTTACCGGGAAGCATTGCACGACCAACTTTTTCGGTAGAATCCTTATAGCACCAGGTCTTTTACTACAGAAATTGACGACACGCGAACCTGACGACCAACAGATAGAGGCTGCTATTGTAGCGACACAATCAGTGCTGGGTATTCCAATCACGATTGGGAATGTGAAGACGGAAGCTACGATAGACGCAGTGGAACCAGAGGTCACGAATCATGCGCAATTTCAAGATTAATAATCCGAAATATGAAATAAAGCAATGAAATAAAGTAATGAAATAAAGTAATGAAATAAAGTAACAAGATTAAAGAATCAAATAACAATGAAAATAACGGCTTAAAGGGTGGATACGATATAATGTTTGATAAATTACAATCTTTAGCAGAACGATATGACAAATTAAGCGAAGCACTTTGTGATCCTGATGTTATCAGTGATATTAATAAGCTTCGCAAGTTTTCCAAGGAGCAATCTGATTTACAAGAAACGGTAGAGGTTTACCGTGAATACCAATCACAGAAGAAGCAATTAGCAGAAGCAAAAGCTATGCTTGAAGAAAAGCTAGATGACGAGATGCGTGACATGGTCAAGATGGAAATTGATGAGCTTAGTGAAAGTGTGGAAGAGCTTGGAGAACGACTGAAGATTTTATTATTGCCGAAAGATCCAAATGATGATAAAAACGTTATCGTAGAAATTCGTGGAGCTGCTGGTGGTGACGAAGCTGCGTTATTCGCAGGAGATTTATATAAGATGTATGTGCGTTATGCAGAGCGCCGTGGATGGAAAACAGAGGTACTAGAAGCGAACTATACGGATATTGGTGGCTATAAAGAAATTATCTTTACGGTAATCGGGAAGGGTGCTTACAGTCGTCTGAAGTACGAAAGTGGTGCTCACCGCGTACAACGTATACCTGAGACGGAAAGTGGCGGCCGCATCCATACTTCTACATCAACTGTTGTAGTATTGCCAGAAGCGGAAGAAGTAGAAGTGGAAATCCATGATAAAGATGTTCGTGTCGATTTATTCTGTTCTTCAGGGCCTGGCGGTCAGAGCGTTAACACGACGCAATCAGCGGTTCGTTTAACACACGTTCCAACGGGAATTGTCGTAAGCTGCCAAGATGAGAAGTCGCAGTTGAAGAACAAAGAAAAAGCGATGCGTGTATTACGTGCTCGTGTATATGATAAGATTCAACAAGAACGAGATGCAGAGCTCGCTCAAGAACGTAAAGGGAAAGTAGGTACGGGTGATCGTAGTGAACGTATTCGCACATATAACTTCCCACAAAGCCGTGTGACGGATCACCGGATAGGTTTAACGTTGCACAAGCTTGATTATATTTTACAGGGTGACCTTGATGAAATCATTGACAGCCTGGTTGTAGAAGAACAATCCAGTATGCTGAAGGAAGACCAGTAAAGGAAACCTAAGGAATTGAATGTGGAGGTTTTCAAATGTTGAAAACATATCGTGAAGCCTACTTGTGGGCTTCTTCTTTTTTACAGCAAAAACAAACCCAAAATCCGAAATTTGAGGCTGAGCTATTGCTGCGTAAAGTCGCGGGACTAGAACGACATCAGCTTTTTATGAGTTGGGACGAATCACTGCCAGAAGGGGCATTTCAGCGATTTACTGAATCAATTGAGTTACGTGGTAGGCACGTTCCTATCCAATATATTTTGAAAAACCAAGAATTTTACGGAAGAGATTTTTATGTGGATGAACGCGTGCTAATCCCGCGCCCTGAAACTGAACTTTTAGTCGAACAAGCAATGCGTAGGATTGGGGAAATTCACGAACTAAAATTGAGGGTAACCGATAGTAACAAAACGAATCCCGATATCCGTATACTTGATATCGGTACTGGGAGCGGAGTTATTCCGATTACGATCACGCTAGAGTCAGCATTAAAGGGATATCAATTGCACGTAGATGCGGTCGAAATATCGAGTGATGCCTTAGCAGTAGCGAAGATCAACGGCGAACGCCTGATTGAAAATGTAAGCGTATCGAGCTTAGGGCATATCGATGTGAAGATGCCAACTTGGCATTTAGGGGATTTATGGCCTGGACAACCCTTATCGAGTCAAATACATCCTGCGTCGGATCAAACACATCATGCAGCGAATCAAACATATCATGCGTCGGTTGAACTTTATGATATGATCCTATCGAATCCGCCGTATATCGACCTCCAAGATCAAGCAATTCTAGCTTCTGAAGTAAAGGATTATGAACCGCACCTTGCGTTATTTGCCGAAGACAATGGCCTTGCGATCTATAAGAGAATCATTCGTGAAGCGAGAAATTACTCATTAAAAGGCGGTTGGCTTGGTTTTGAAATTGGCTATGGACAAAGCCTAGATATTCAAAATCTTTTACAGTTTGAAGGTTATCAAGATATCGCGGTGTATCAAGACCTTGCGGGAATTGATCGAGTAATTTTTGCAAAAAGGGTTTAGAAACCTTCACTTCTGACCATAATGCTATCATAGAAGATAGAGATGGGAGCTAGTGAAGATGAATCGTTCAGTATATCGTATAGTGGGTTATATAAGCATATTAGTTTGTATATTAGTCATGAGTTGGGAGCAAGCGTATTCTCAGCCTTTGCTTTGGAAAAGTCAAGAGTTACCGAGTGACGCGATTCGCTTGAGAATATTGCCAAATAGCGATGGAGCAGTCGATCAATGGTTGAAGCATCGAGTGCGTGATGCTGTGACGGTAGAAATGAAACAATGGACAACAGATGTCGCTAGTAGTGAGCAAGCACAACAGTTGATTTCAAGTAGAATTGATACGATTCAAGAAATAGTGAACCAGACATTAAAGAACGAGGGCTTCGACTATCCTGTAAAAGTAACATTGGGTGATACGGATTTCCCGACAGTGCAATATGGTGAACATATATATCCGGCAGGAGTGTATACGGCTGTCCTAATAGAAATTGGTGAAGCGCAAGGGAAGAACTGGTGGTGCGTTCTGTACCCTCCACTATGCTTTGTCGATATCGCAACAGCGAAGACAACTGCGATAGATGCTAGTGAATCTCAAATGCAAACCAGTGAGATACAATCTGGTAGCCAACAATTAGCTGATGGGTTAGCAAATAAAGGGACTACCCAAAAACCGGAAGTACAATTTTTTATCAAGAAATTATTTCAATAGTAATATAAAGAGCCAAGCCTCATAGAATGGGTAATATACGTTCTGGAGGAGGGGCTTTTTTTATGAGTATCGTAGTGCGCCTAGCGAAACAAAATGATATGATTTATATGGAACAATTATTAGAGAAAGCGAAATTGAATAAGGCAGGGATTGCAGAGCATATTGAGAATTTTCTCGTTGTGGAAGACTTACGCCCAGAGGCGCGCCCTCACATTGTGGGTATGGTTGGGCTTGAAGTATATGGAGAATGTGGTATTCTAAGGTCATTAGTACTTCGATCAGAGTCTTGGAATTCTAGGGTTGGCGTAGAGCTAATCGCGTTAATTGTTTCCTACGGATGGAGATTAGGTTTGAAAAAGATTTATCTAATGACAAGTAATTCGCAATCTTTCTTTGAATACTGGGGTTTTAAAGAAATTGCATGGAATAAAGTTCCTGATGAATTGCGTCAGTCTACCCATTTTCAGGAGTATGATGAGGCCCTTGCGACTGTCATGTGCTTGCAAAAAGACGAATCTGAATCGAAGAAAGCTTAGAGGTAACAACGAAAGACGGTGTATGAACATAAAAACTCAGTTAGTTTACATAGACTCTGATTCGTTAGATTCGAATCAGAACCAAGTAAAAGTCCAGCAGGCAGCGGAGCTCCTGTGCCTTGGACAAGTTGTCGCCTTTCCCACAGAAACAGTGTATGGTCTAGGTGCCAATGCCTTTGATTATACTGCTGTGCAACGAATTTTCGAAGCAAAGGGAAGGCCTAGTGACAACCCTTTGATTGTGCACGTGAAAGATATACAAGACATTGATGCGTTTGTAAATCACTCAAGGATGGACACAAACATGTGGGACAAGCTGATGAAGCTAGCAAAAGCTTTTTGGCCTGGCCCTTTAACTTGTATATTGCCTGCCAATGATGCGCTAGCTTTAAACGTGACGGCTGGTCTTGATACGGTGGGAATTCGAGTTCCCAATCATCCTGTTGCGCTTGCTCTCCTAGAACAATGCAACCTTCCAATAGCAGCACCTAGTGCGAATGTATCTGGAAAGCCGAGTCCAACCAAAGCTGAGCATGTCTACCATGACTTGCAAGGTCGTATACCAGTAATTCTTGACGGTGGAGAAACAGGTGTTGGAGTGGAATCGACGGTACTTGATTTAACTACCGATATTCCAATGGTTTTAAGACCGGGTGGGGCTTCGTTAGAGTCACTGCGAGAATGTATCGGACAAGTGGAAGTTGATATTGCGATTGAATCGATGCATCACGCACCGAAATCACCTGGCATGAAATACACACACTACTCTCCGGATGGAGATGTTGCAGTATTTTTGACGGATTCGGCACATATAGTAGTACAAACGATTCGCACACTACCACAAGACGCAACAGTGGGACTCATATGTAGCAAAGCAACGTACCAAGAGTATTTTGACGGACTCTTTAATCCACACGATGGTTCGCATTCTATCACTTTTCTAAGAGTTCATGAGAATGATTCAGTACAGATTGCTAGCTCTTTATATCATTGGCTGCGCGAGCTTGATCAACTTCAAGTAGAGCATATTTTTATTGAAGAAGTCTGCGGTTCTGGCTTGGGATACGCAATTATGAACCGCATAGTGAAAGCGTCCGGTGGTAACGTGCTGTAAGGGGCTACGATATGGACCAAATACTGATTATGAGTTTGCTAGCGGGGCTTGCTACGATTATTGGTTGCTTGATTGTATTTGCAATCGGAATTCCTAGTCGACAGTTTATGGCAGGCTATCTTGGTTTGGCTGCTGGAATCATGGCGATACTGGTGGTTGACTTACTATCGCATGCTTTGCAAATTGAAGGCAGTTGGTTTGTGTTAAGAGGGATTCTCGTAGGTATACTATTTATGGTAATCATTTCTTATGGGGTCGATATGCTAGCAAATCAAGGAATTCGAAAGAGACGAATGGGCAAAAAAAATACTGGACAGAATAACTCCGAATTTGTTAAAATTGGTTGGACGATGGTGCTTGGTATTGCCATGCATAACATCCCAGAAGGGCTAGCAATTGCTGCGGGGGAAGCTGCCAATCATCAACTTGGGTTAGCACTTATCTTTGCGATTGCGCTCCATAATATTCCGGAGGGAATCGGTGTGACGGCACCTCTATTGAAAAGCCGGACTGGAAAACTGTCAATCATCACGTTACTGTTACTTGTTTCCCTTTGTGTTCCACTCGGTACATGGATTGGTACACACTGGATTGAACCAACGGACACGATGATTGCGACGTCCTTAGGTTTTGCTGCTGGAGCAATGGTGTATATTGTTGCCTTCCATCTATTGCCGAGTGCGTTTCGTCAGAGTCCTATATATGCCCAATTCGGTATATTCCTAGGTGTCCTTATTTTATCTATTGCCCATTGAGAATAGAAAGCCTGGAGGTATATGTAGTATGCATGAGCAACAGAAAGTGAAAATTCTATTCGTTTGTACAGGGAATACTTGTAGAAGTCCAATGGCAGAGCGGATCACGCGCAATCTCGTGGAGAAGGATAATCTCAATATTGAAGTTCAATCCGCAGGTGTATCTGCGTGGGATGGAATCGAGATGTCGGAGAATGCTCGATTGGTTTTAGAAAATCGTGGAATTCATTCGGAAGACCATCTTTCGCGTTTGGTGACTCAGGATTTACTAGATTGGGCTGACTTAATTCTCACGATGACAGAATCCCATCGCCAATCATTATTGATGAATTATCAGACGAAAGATAATGTTTACAATCTTTGGGATTACACGTACAATGAAAGGACAGATGTCCTCGATCCATTTGGTGGTTCCTATCAGATATATGATCAATGCGCAAAGGCGCTAGAAAATGTGATTCAGGATTTACTGAAAAAGTTAAGAAGTTATTGAATAAGCTAAGTAGTTAGGAATTCTTTGAAGAAACAGGTTGAATCTTTAGACAGAAATTTATGGGGAGCGGTATCGCATGGATATTAAGGGTTTATGGAATGCGATTTTCATGAAAAGCAAAAGGAATTATAAATTTAGTTTAGCGAAGAAGATGGTCTTAGCTATCACGGGACTCGCTGTCATTACCTACACTTGTACAGGTGTGTTCATTTTAGTACTGGAACAATTCTTCTTTGAGTTCTTCGGGTTATCGCGTGTTGAGGTAGTCATTATGACACTTGTGAAAGGGGTCATGTGGTCCGCTCTCTTAGGCTATTTGATTGCAAAGATTATCAGTAGCTCGCTAATACGAATTGAAGAAAATGCTACGATAGCAGCGACTGGCGATTTGGACGTGGAAGTTGCGACAGGTAAGTCTGATGACGAGATTCGCGCGCTTAGCGAAGCTTTTAATAAAATGATGGAGAACCTCCGTCAAATCGTGAATGAAATTACGAGAAACTTTGATCAGACGAAAGCAAATGTTGAAGAGTTAACAACGGCTTCCCGTGAAGCAGCAAAGACTGCTGAACAAATCAGCTATACCATTGAAGATATAGCGCAAGGTGCAGTTCGTCAAGCGGAAGCGGCCCAAACGACTTTAGATGCCGTTGGACGTGTTACTTCGTTAGCACAGGAGATTGAAGAACGTGGAAACGGTACGAAAACACTGTCGCAGGCTATGTTGAAGACGATTCACGAGAGTGGCATTGTTTTTGAAGATTTAGTAGCGGGCATGTCGAATATAGCGACTTCTAATCAAGATTCGATTGAAGTAGTAAGGCGCTTAGAGAAAAACGCAAGCGAAATAGGCAAAATCTCTGCAGTTGTAGGTGACATTGCAGAGCAAACAAATTTACTAGCGTTAAATGCAAGTATTGAAGCAGCGCGAGCTGGCGAACATGGTAGAGGATTTGCGGTAGTAGCAGAGGAAGTGCGTAAGCTGGCAGATCAAAGTAGAACAGCTGTTAGCAATATTACGAATCTTATCCTACAAATGCAGAATGAAGTGAAAAATGTAGTAAAACAAATAGAAGGCCAAGTAGAACTTGCCAATACCGCTTCTGAGAAGGGCACAGCTAGTCATGTTGCCTTACAGAATATTACACTATCGGTTAATGAAGTGGTTGATGCGATTCAACAAATCGATACATTAGTTAAAGAACAAGTCAAACAAGCGCAACACACAGTCGATGAAGCGCAAAGCGTGGCAGCAGTTGCAGAACAAACATCAGCTTCCGCACAAGAAATGGCTGCATCAGCGGAGGAACAGACGGCAACTATGGAAGAAATTTCTGCCAACGCAGAAGTGCTACAAAACTCAGCAAAAGATTTACAAAAAGTGATATCAAGATTTAAATGCAGAAAAAACTAGGTGCGAAACCTAGTTTTTTTGTTACCTTTACTTTAGTAAAAAAAATATGATAGTATGAATTTACTCTTTTGAGAATGATAAGTTTATGATAATCTAATATGATAATGGAGGTGCATACAATGAAAGTTGCTATCGCTGCAGATCATGGTGGGTATGTATTGAAGGAAGAAATTAAAGAGTTGATTCACGAAATGGGCTATGAAGTGTTTGATTTTGGAACGAGCAATTCTGAATCCGTGGACTACCCAGATTACGCTTTGCCAGTGGCAGAAGCGGTTGCTGACGGAAGGTACGATCGAGGGATACTCATTTGCGGAACTGGGCTTGGAATGGCAATAGCGGCAAATAAAGTGCCAGGTGTACGCTCTGTTGTTGTGCACGATACCTTTTCAGCGAAAGCGACGCGACAACATAACGACTCGAATGTTTTAGCAATGGGGGCAAGGGTCATTGGTTTTGGACTTGCGCAAGACATTGTACAGACATGGTTACAAACGGAATATGAAGGTGGCCGTCACGACAGTCGAGTTGGCAAAATAAAGGCAATTGAAGAGAAGTACTCTAAATAATAATAATCAACGATAGGTGATGGGGATGAGTCGCGAACAGAATCCAATGAATCTCGTACATATGAAGAGCCAGGTAACGAAAGCGATTGAATGGCTATTACAAGCAAAAACGTTATCTAACGAACATATACTTATCATCGGGACAAGTACAAGTGAAGTAGCTGGTGCGAAGATTGGAACAGCAGGTAGCATATCCATTGCCGAGACCATATTTGACGTTTTAGAGCAAAAAGTAAAACAACATTCCTTTCATCTCGCATTTCAATGCTGCGAACATCTCAATCGAGCATTAGTCGTGGAACGATCCACACTCAAACGATTTCAATTAGAAGAGGTTTCAGCGCGCCCAGTGGCGAAAGCGGGTGGGTCAATGGCAACCACTGCCTATCTAAGGTTTGAGAATCCAGCGTTGGTAGAAACTATTCGCGCCGATGCCGGCATCGATATAGGTGAAACGATGATTGGGATGCACCTTAAACAAGTAGCTGTTCCTGTGCGCTATCCAGATGCTTTTATCGGACAAGCTAGGGTATTACTTGCTTTTACTAGACCAAAGCTGATTGGTGGATGCAGGGCTGAATATTAAAGCGAGACTTATGCGCATGTGCGCTTCGCCAAAGCATTCTCATCGCAACAGCTTGGTGACTGCCAAGTTTTCTTTACATAATAGGAAGGGGAGTTTATTTTGTTAAAACATGTAAAAAACCAAGATCCACAAATCGCTGAACTGATTGATTTAGAGTTAGAACGTCAACGCAATAAGATTGAGTTAATCGCATCGGAGAACTTCGTGAGTCAGGCTGTTATGGAAGCAATGGGTACGGTACTAACGAATAAATATGCAGAGGGATACCCGGGGAAACGATATTATGGTGGTTGTGAGCATGTTGATGTCGTGGAGGATATCGCTCGTGACCGTTTGAAGCAGATTTTTGGAGCAGAGCACGTAAATGTTCAACCTCATTCAGGGGCGCAAGCGAACATGGCTGTGTATTTTGCGCTGCTTAAGACTGGAGATACTGTTCTAGGTATGAATCTTGCCCATGGCGGACACCTTACTCATGGTAGCCCGGTGAATATGTCGGGACAATATTATAACTTTGTTGCATATGGCGTGGATGAGGTCAATCATAGAATCGATTATGACCAAGTAGAGAAGTTAGCAATCGAACATAAGCCGAAGATGATTGTTGCGGGAGCAAGCGCGTATCCGCGTGTGATTGACTTCGAGAGAATGTCGGAAATCGCCAAAAAAGTAAACGCTTACTTTATGGTCGATATGGCTCACATTGCTGGTCTTGTTGCTACGGGACATCACCCAAGTCCTATACCTTACGCAGATGTTGTTACTAGTACAACTCATAAAACTCTACGTGGGCCTCGTGGTGGGGTTATTTTATGCAAAGAGGAGTATGCAAAAGCGATTGATAAAGCTGTGTTCCCTGGCTCACAAGGCGGACCGTTGATGCATGTGATCGCTGCCAAGGCAGTTGCTTTTGGTGAAGCATTGAAGCCAGAGTTTAAGCAATACTCACAAAACGTTGTCGATAATGCAGCAGCTTTAGCGAAAGCATTGACAGCACGTGGTTTCAACCTTATTTCTGGCGGCACAGATAACCACTTATTGCTTGTAGACTTACGCAGTGTGAACTTAACTGGTAAGGTAGCTGAGCATGTGTTAGATGAAGTGGGAGTAACTGTCAACAAGAACGCAATCCCGAATGACCCAGAAAGTCCGTTTGTTACTAGTGGTGTACGTATAGGTACAGCAGCTGTAAGTAGTAGAGGGATGGTTGTAGAAGATATGGAGAGTATCGCAGAAATTATCTCGATTACACTAAAGGCTCCGGAAGATGAAGCTTCTTTAGAAAAAGCGAAAGCATTAGTAAAGCAGTTGTGTGACAAGTATCCGATGTATGTATGCCCTCGTCATAGTCAAATTGCTGAATAATTACAACAGGAGGTAGCAATGAGTAAAGTATTCGTTACAGATCATCCATTAATCCAACATAAATTATCGTATATTCGTGATAAGAACACAGGTACGAAAGACTTCCGTGACTTAGTGGAAGAAGTTGCTATGCTGATGGCATATGAAATTACACGCGACCTGAGTTTGTCAGAACAGACTATTGAGACACCAGTGTGTGAAGCTACAGTAAAGAAAATAGCCGGTAAAAAGCTAGGGATTATCCCGATTCTACGTGCCGGATTAGGTATGGTAGATGGCGTACTGCGCTTAATTCCTGCGGCAAAAGTAGGTCATATTGGATTATATCGTGACCCTGAGACGCTAGAGCCAGTGGAATATTACTGCAAGCTTCCGACTGATGTAGAGGAAAGAGAACTGATTGTCATTGACCCAATGTTAGCGACAGGTGGTTCTGCTGTAGCGGCGATTCAATTCCTGAAAGACCGTGGAGCGCAGAACATTAAGTTAATGTGCTTGATTGCTGCTCCAGAAGGTATCGAAAAAGTTCAAAAACACCATGATGATGTAGATATCTACGTCGCTGCTGTGGATGAGAAGCTTAACAAAAAAGGTTATATTGTGCCAGGTCTTGGAGATGCTGGTGACCGTTTATTTGGCACCAAATAATTTCGTTTATGGGAATTTTATTATAATCGTAAATGTTAAATTGCATTGTAATATGAATGTCATTAAGGAGTTACAAACATGACAGATAAAAAGATAAAAGTTCTTACAGTCTTTGGTACCCGCCCTGAAGCAATTAAAATGGCTCCACTAGTGAAAGCGCTAGAAATGGAGCCTTCCATTATTTCTAAAGTATGTGTTACGGCACAACATCGAGAGATGCTAGACCAAGTGCTTCGTTTATTTCAGATAACGCCGGATTATGACTTGAATATTATGAAGGATCGGCAGACGTTAACGGGAATTACGAGTCGTGTTTTAACCGGCTTAGAAGAAGTGTTGACGCAAGAGTCTTTCGATATTGTGTTAGTGCATGGCGATACAACAACTACGATGGCTGCTAGTCTCGCGGCGTTTTATCAGCAGGTTGCCGTTGGACACGTGGAAGCAGGATTGCGGACCTACGATAAGTACTCTCCGTTTCCTGAGGAAGTGAATCGCCAGATGACGGGCATTGTAGCCGATCTTCACTTTGCTCCAACGGAAACAGCAAAGAAACATCTGTTGCAAGAACACAAACCGGAACGTAGCATCTACGTCACAGGCAACACTGTAATTGATGCATTACATACAACGGTTCAAGATGACTATAGTCATCCAGTACTAGAACAGATCCCTAGTTCTTCGCGGATGATATTGGTCACTGCCCATAGAAGAGAGAACCATGGACAGCCGTTAGTGAACATATGCCAAGCTATTTTACGTATCATTGAAGAGTTTGAGGACGTCCACGTCGTATATCCAGTACATATGAATCCGAATGTAAAGGATACGGTAAATCAGTATTTGAGTGGGAATGAGAGAGTTCATCTATTAGAACCATTAGAAGTACTAGACTTCCATAACTTCATGAAGCGCGCATATTTGATTCTGACGGATTCTGGCGGACTGCAAGAGGAAGCACCGTCACTCGGTGTTCCTGTACTTGTATTGCGCGACACGACGGAGCGACCAGAGGGAATCGCAGCGGGGACACTGAAGTTAGCAGGCACGGACGAACAACAAATTTTCTCGCTTACTAGTCAATTATTGACAAATGTTGAAGTGTATCAGAGTATGTCAAAGGCATCGAACCCTTATGGAGATGGAAAAGCGTCATCTCGTATCGTAGAAGCAATCGCTAAATATTTTCAAAATATTTAGAAAATAGTAACATATCATTACAAATAGTACTTTAGAGTGGGTTGACATAGACTAGGCACTATTGTACTATAAAACGAGGTTAGTAGATGAGTAACAAAACTCCTTTACAAGCAATTATAGTAGTATCATCACTTGGTATGCAGTTCGCTATCTCATTAGCCGCCGGCTATTATGGTGGGAGCTACTTAGATGAGCATTTTCAAAGTGGTCAGGTCTTCATGATAATAGGATTGCTTCTAGGGATTGGCGCTGGCATTTTTGCTGCAATCAAACTAGTCAAGCCATTTCTGAATGACTAGAGGTTCCAATACTATTGATTTTAGAGGATAGATGCGCAGTGGACAGCCACCAAGAAGATAATTTTCATACACAATACCGGAAAGTTCCTCTCGCAACTTCGATTGTTATTCTTATCGTCGCACTATTGTGGATTTTCAATCCCAAACCGATCTATGCAGGATTCGTACTAGGGGCTACGGCGAGTTTAATTAATATTTACATATTATACCGCAATGTAGTCTATGTAACAGAGAAATTAGTGAACGGCGATGTAAGTCCATTTCGTTTTTCAGGTATGGGCTGGCGCATTTTTTTTGTAGTTTTCGTAGTATTACTTGCGAATCGTTCGCCTGAGTTTGATGTATTTGCAACGGTATTTGGAGCATTTTTTGCTCAAATGATTGCATATATATACTTTTTTATTCATGTTTACTCAAGCAGCAATACGAAAGGGGGGAAAACATAAATGCATCACTTATTTCCAACATGGGCACCGGCAGGCTTACCATGGTTAGAATTTAACCTTACTGCCATAGGAATGGTGCTACTCACATGTATCATTGTTATCGGACTTTGCGTTTGGATGGTTAAGGGCATAAGCGTCAATAATCCATCTAGAAAGCAAGTTGTGATAGAAATGGTATATGATTTTATCCGTAATACTGTAGCAAGTACAATGGATATGAAACGCGGGGAGAAATTCGTAACCCTTGCACTAACTTTGTTCTTATTTATCTTAATAGGCAATTTCTTAGGAATACCTCTGAATATATCTGTTAGCTTTACAGAAACAACTCCTTTCTGGGAATCCTTAGGGATTACACAAGAGGTGATTGACGAGCACTCAGTAGACGGTCATGGCGCTCACGTTGCTTTTTGGATGTCTCCAACTGCAAGTCCGAGTGTAACGATTGCGATGTCTCTATCAATCGTACTTTTATCTCAGATTTTAGGTTTTATGTATAGAGGGCCTGTAAAACATATTAAGCACTTCTTTGAACCAAATCCGGTGTTCCTTCCTTTACACATTATCGAGGAAGGTGCGAAGATATTGACTCTTGGTTTCCGTCTTTACGGTAACATCTTCGCAAAAGAAGTATTGATAGCAGTAATTCTAACAATGCCTTTAGTAGGGTTTTACGCCGGCGGTTTCTTAACACTTACCATCTGGCAAGGATTTGGTATGTTCGTAGGTGCAATTCAAGCATTCGTATTTACGACGCTGAGTATGGTGTACATTGCGACACAAACTGCAAAACACTAATACTTAGGTATGCTTTAGTGAATGGGTAGTATTAACTTAGCGAAACACAAGCATTTTAATATGCTGTTTCAACATAGCAATCATTATTAATTATATTGTAGGTAGGTTTTTACATTTGAAAGGAGGGGAAAGGCATGGAAGTAGGAGCAGGCGTAGCAATCGCAATCGGTATTATCATGGGTCTTGCAGCATTAGGAGCTTCATTAGGAGTAAGTAAGGTAACTGCACAAACAATTGAAGGTATCGCTCGTCAACCAGAAGCAAGAGGTGCATTACAAACTACAATGTTTATCAGCGTAGGTCTTGTTGAGGCATTACCAATCATCGCGACAGTAGTTGCATTTATGTTATTAGGTAATCTGTAAGACTTTCGTTAGGACATCTGGCGGTGGCAAGGGCTAATTGCCAGCGCCTTCTATTTTGTCCATTTTCGGAATTAGCGTAATGCGTTATATTTCGAGCTATCTGAGGGGAGTGAAATTGTTATGCATTTTGAAGCAGGAACAATGATAATGCAGCTCTTTGCCTTTCTTGTACTATTTTTCTTATTAAGCAAATATGCCTTTAAACCGCTTGTGAAAGTGATTCAGGAGCGTCAAGATTATATAGAGAAACAACTGAAAACCGCAGAAGATCAACGAGCTGAAGCGGAAAAGCTACAAGCTGAGCATAGACAGGAAATGGTAAAAGTTCGCGAAGAAGCATTAGAAATCGTTGAACGCGCTCGCAAACAAAGTGAAAAGCAAGCAAACGACATTTTAGTTGCAGCGAAGAACGAAGCGGAGCGTTTAAAAGAGAATGCGAAGCAGGAAATCGTAAAAGAAAAAGATCAAGCATTAGCGGAACTTCGCAATCAAGTAGGCTCATTATCTGTACTTATTGCTTCTAAGATTATCGAGAAGGATATGAATGAAGCTGAGCATAACACGCTGATTGACAAGTACCTTAAAGAAGTAGGGAAAAGCGTATGATGGAAACAACTGTAGCATCAAGATACGCGGAAGCGTTATTTGAGATTGCGAAAGAGAAGAATACATTAGATAGTTTAGAGACAGAATTAGTTCTGATCAATCAAGTACTTCGTGACAATGATGAGCTACTTCAGCTACTAAACCACCCACACATCGAAACTGATGTGAAAAAAAATCTTTTAACAGGTGGGTTAAAAGGACACATTTCCGAAATTACTGAAAACTTTCTAAATCTACTAATTGATAAAAATCGTCAGGATGTTTTTACACATATCGTTTCTTCTTTCACACTGTTAGCCAATGATGCTCGTGGTATTGCTGATGCAGTAATCACGACAGCAATCGCGTTAACGGACGATCAACTAAGCCAAATTCGCACAACATTCCGTACTTTAATTGGCAAGGAACTACGTTTTACCTCCGAGATTGACGCATCAATTATCGGTGGTTTTATCGTTCGCATCGGAGATCGCGTGTATGACAGCAGTGTAAAAACACAGCTACAGCGTTTTGAAAAATCAATACACGAATCTCAAGTACAGTAGATAGGGGTGAATCAAAGAGTATGAGTATCAGACCAGAAGAAATCAGTTCGCTGATTAAAAAGCAGATTGAAAACTATAAATCTGATATCCAAGTTATAGATGTCGGTACTGTAATGCAAGTTGGTGACGGGATTGCTCGTATCCACGGACTTGCTAACGCAATGTCAGGAGAACTTCTTGAATTTGCAAACGGTACGTATGGTATGGCATTAAACTTAGAAGAAGATAACGTCGGTGCTGTAATTCTAGGACCTTTCACAGAAATCCGTGAAGGAGACCAAGTAAAGCGTACAGGACGTATTATGGAAGTTCCTGTTGGTGAAGAATTAGTAGGTCGCGTTGTAAACGCTATCGGTCAACCAGTAGATGGTAAAGGCCCAATCAATGCGAAAAACTTCCGTCCAATTGAATCTCAAGCTCCAGGGGTAATCGATCGTAAATCCGTACACGAGCCTCTACAAACAGGAATCAAAGCGATTGACTCGATGATTCCTATTGGTCGTGGTCAGCGTGAGTTAGTTATCGGTGACCGTCAAACAGGTAAAACAACAATTGCTATAGATACAATCATCAACCAAAAAGGTAAAGGTGTTATTTGTATTTATGTTGCCATTGGACAAAAGCAATCAACTGTTGCCAACGTAGTAGAGAAGCTTCGTAAGCATGGTGCAATGGACTATACAATCGTAGTTACTGCGAGTGCATCAGATCCAGCTCCGTTGTTATACCTTGCTCCTTACACAGGATGTTCAATGGGTGAGTACTTTATGTACAAGGGTGGTCATGTACTTTGCGTATATGATGACTTATCGAAGCAGGCAGCAGCGTATCGTGAGCTTTCCTTATTACTTCGTCGTCCTCCAGGTCGTGAAGCATATCCAGGAGACGTATTCTACTTACACTCACGCTTACTTGAGCGTGCAGCGAAATTAAGCGACGCACTAGGTGCTGGTAGCTTAACGGCGCTACCATTTATCGAAACTCAAGCAGGTGACGTATCTGCTTATATTCCTACTAACGTAATTTCAATCACAGACGGTCAGATTTTCCTTGAAGCAGACTTATTCCACTCTGGTATGCGTCCTGCGGTTAACGTAGGTCTTTCAGTATCACGTGTAGGTGGTTCTGCACAGATCAAGGCAATGAAAAAAGTTGCTGGCCCATTACGTTTAGATTTAGCACAATATCGTGAACTTGCAGCATTCGCACAGTTTGGTTCTGATCTTGATAAGCAAACGCAAGCTCGCTTAGAGCGTGGTAAGCGTACAGAAGAAATTCTGAAGCAAGGCGAGAACAAGCCTATGAACGTTGAAGACCAAGTTATTAGTATATTCGCAGCTACAAAAGGATTCTTAGATGATATCCCTGTGGCAGATGTACTTCGTTTTGAGCGCGAGTTCTTAATGTTCTTAGAGCAAGAAGCGCCTGCGATTCAACAAGGCATCCGTGAAACAAAGGATCTTGGAAAAGATCTAGAAGAACAATTAGTAGCAGCTATTGGAAAGTTCAAAAAAGGCTTTGCCATCAAAGGTTAGTAGCGAGTCTAATTACAGGTTAGACATTTAGCTCTAATCTGTTGTCAAAAGGTGGTGAATTACGTGCAGGGAATGCGTGAAATAAAACGAAGAATTCGCAGTGTTAAGAATACACAGCAAATTACAAAGGCCATGAAAATGGTTGCTGCTGCAAAACTTCGTCGTGCCCAAGAAAGGGCTTTACAAGCAAAGCCTTATGCCTCCAAGATGGCAGAGGTGTTAGCGAGTATCGCTAAGACTACGACAGATGTGAGTCACCCAATGCTAGAGAAGCGGGTCGTGAAGAAGACAGGTTATATCGTAATTACTTCCGATCGCGGATTAGCTGGTGGATATAACTCCAATATCTTACGTAAGGCAGCCCAGGAGATGCAAAAGCATCAGTCGAGCGACGAATACGCAGTGTTTGCTGTAGGTCGAAAAGCTGTGGAGTACTTTAAAAGACGTAACTATCCTGTGATAGGAGAAGTTACAGGTATAACGGATTATCCAACGTTTGCTGACTTGAAGAACATAACTTCAGCTGCTGTAGGTTTGTATGAAGAAGGAATTCTTGATGAATTATATATTGTATATAATGAGTTCATAACTGCTGTAACTCAATTACAGACAGTACAGAAGCTTCTACCGATAGACAACATTGCAGGTGCTAGTGAAGTTACGGATAGTTCTGCTGACTATATTTATGATCCGTCAGCAAGTGAAGTATTAAATCAACTGCTTCCGAAATATGCGGAAACATTAATATTTAACGCAGTGCTAAATGCGAAAGCTAGTGAGCACGGTTCTCGTATGACAGCTATGGGTAACGCAACAGATAATGCTGCAGAAATGATTAAATCATTATCGCTAATCTATAACCGAGCACGTCAAGCTGCTATTACTCAAGAAATTTCGGAAATCGTTAGCGGTGCGAACGCGCTTTAGATAACTGTTTTTCATTTAACACGTTTCAAAAGGAGGGGAAATTCAGACATGCAAAAAGGTCGCGTATTACAAGTTATGGGTCCTGTAGTAGACGTTCAATTCGACAAGGGATATCTACCTGAGATCTATAATGCGTTAACAATTGAACATAAAGCAGAAGACGGTCAAGGGAAAGACATTAAGATTACACTAGAGGTTGCGACTCACTTAGGTGATAACGTGGTTCGTTGTGTAGCGATGTCATCAACTGACGGATTAGTCCGTGGAACAGAAGTAGTAGACTTGCATAAGCCGATTACAGTTCCAGTTGGACGTTCTACCCTAGGTCGTGTTTTCAACGTTCTTGGGCAGCCAATTGACGAAGCTGGAGATGTAACATCTGATACTAACTATCCGATTCACAGACCAGCTCCAACATTTGACAACCTTTCAACGCAAGAAGAAATTCTTGAAACAGGTATTAAGGTTATTGACTTACTAGCTCCTTATGCTAAGGGTGGTAAGATTGGATTATTCGGTGGTGCCGGCGTAGGTAAAACTGTATTAATTCAAGAATTAATCAATAACATTGCACAAGAGCATGGTGGTCTTTCCGTATTCGCAGGTGTAGGAGAGCGTACTCGTGAGGGTAATGATCTTTACCACGAAATGAAAGATTCTGGTGTAATTAGCAAGACGGCAATGGTATTCGGTCAGATGAACGAACCACCTGGTGCGCGTCTACGCGTTGCATTAACAGGCTTAACAATGGCAGAATATTTCCGTGATGAAGAAGGACAGGACGTATTATTATTCGTAGATAATATCTTCCGTTTCACGCAAGCAGGTTCTGAGGTATCGGCACTTCTTGGTCGTATGCCATCGGCGGTAGGTTACCAACCGACCCTTGCAACAGAAATGGGTCAATTACAAGAGCGTATTACATCGACGAATAAAGGTTCCGTAACTTCGATTCAAGCGATTTATGTACCTGCCGATGACTATACAGACCCGGCTCCAGCAACAACATTCGCACACTTAGATGCGACGACTAACCTTGATCGTAAAATATCAGAACTTGGTATTTATCCAGCGGTAGATCCTCTTGGCTCTACTTCAAGAATCTTGAGTCCTGCAGTAGTCGGACAAGAGCACTATGACGTTGCTCGTGGAGTTCAGAAGATCCTACAACGTTATAAAGAACTTCAAGATATCATCGCAATCTTAGGTATGGATGAATTATCTGATGAAGATAAAGTGCTTGTTGCGCGTGCTCGTAAGATTCAACGTTTCTTATCACAGCCATTCCACGTAGCTGAACAGTTTACTGGATTCCCTGGTAAATATGTTGCAGTTAAAGATACAGTTCGTAGCTTCAAGGAGATTTTAGAAGGTAAACACGACAATCTTCCTGAGAGTGCATTCTTATATGTGGGTACGATTGAAGAAGCCGTTGAAAAAGCGAATAAAGGCTAGACCTCGCATAATAGGAGGTTCATAATGAAAAATTATTTACTGGAAATCGTCACCCCGGAGCGTAAGGTTTTTAGTGAACAAGTGGAAATGTTGATTGCTAAAGCTAATACTGGAGAAATCGGTATTATGGCTGGTCATACACCGCTTGTTACGTCCTTAGCAATTGGACCATTACGTGTGAAAAAAGAAGGCTTAGAACACTTAGTGTCTGTCATGACGGGCTTTATGGAAGTAACACCGGACAAGGTTGTTATTCTTGCAGAAGCAGCGGAATTAGCGGAAGAAGTGGATATTGATCGTGCGATGCGTGCGAAAGAACGTGCAGAACAACGATTGAGAGAAAAAGGTGACAAGGTTGACTTTAAACGTGCAGAACTTGCATTACAACGTGCGGTTACACGTATGAAAGTCGGCGGAAAATAATATTTAAAATATGGTGTGCATTACTTATGCATACCATATTTTTTTTTTGACAAACTAAAATCGAATGTTCTCGAGCATTAAAGTAGCATTTTACGAAGACTCACTTAAATCAAATACCTAATCAAGTCTCCAGCATCAATATAGTCATTATATAACACATGACTATTCAAATTACTATAACACATGGTATTTTATAATAGTTAAATAACCGTAGTAAATTTATAGGCGTACATAGTTTAATTCTAAAATATAACACAGAATGCTAAAGATTTAAACTGTTATAAAACAAAACTGTATTATATAAAAATAAAACAGTTAATACAAGGCGAGCTATAATCATCAAGGTTTTTATCTGTTGTTATAATTATAATTTTCTTCTGTTATTATTAAGAAATAACAGAAATATCATAAGAATGTGAATTACTAGATAGACACAGCAAGACTATTTTTGATATAATCTGCATATTGGATTATAAGACCAAATTTTTTGGAAGGTGGAAGAAACATGGAGTTATACCAGACGAATTACTTGTATGTCATCCTTTTCTTGCTACTGGGTATAGCACTTCCGGTTGGTGCATTGTTGTTCGGTAAGCTCATCCGACCACATAACCCGTATCCTGCGAAGCTAGAAACCTATGAGAGTGGGATATTGCCGACTGGTGAAGCACAAGTAAGATTCAAAATTGCGTACTACATAATAGCCCTTGAATTTGTCATTTTTGATGTTGAGACAATATTCTTTTATCCTTGGGCAGTTGCGTTTGACGAACTTGGGTGGTTTGGACTGAATGCGATGTTAATTTTTATTTTTATCCTGGCCGTTGGGCTAGCATATTCGTGGAAAAAGAAGGTGCTTGAATGGAACTAAATAACAACAGCCATGAGGTTAAAAATCGCGGGAAAGTTCTTGAAGGCTACGAAGGGCTAGAAGAATTTGACCCACGAGTCGTACAACAAGTAAGGGATAATATAATGTTTGTCAAATATAACGAATTGAAGGCCTGGGTTCAAACGAGTTCATTCTGGCCTGTGAGTTTCGGTCTAGCATGTTGTGCGATTGAAATGATGGCTACCGGTGCAGCCCACTATGACCTTGACCGATTCGGTGTTATGTTCCGCGCTTCGCCTCGACATGCAGATGTGATGGTGGTAGCTGGAACAGTAACGAAGAAGATGGCGCCAGTCCTGCGTAGGTTATACGACCAGATGCCTGAGCCGAAGTGGGTAATTGCCATGGGTTCGTGTGCGACGTGTGGAGGACCTTATTATCGATCGTATAGCGTATTAAATGGCGTGGATAAGATCGTGCCAGTGGATGTATATGTCCCAGGTTGCCCGCCGTCCCCACCAGCTTTATTAGATGGTATTGAAAAACTACGAGTAAAAATTAAAACGGAAGCTAAAGGGAAGAAGGTGGGCCTTGAATGAGTCAAGAAGTATTAAATCTGATTATCGATAAAGTAAAATCGATTGCAGGCCCAGACGCTATTATAGATAGTAAATTAAACTTTGACATTCCTTATGTTGTATTAGATTCAAGCTCTTGGACCACCGACCTAGCCAATATGCTCAAGCAAGACGATGCACTACAATTTGATTTTCTATGCTTTGTCTCAGGAGTCGATTATAAGGAACACATGGAGGTTGTATATCAACTGCACTCCTTGAACAAGGATCAATACATTATGCTGAAAATTAAGACATCAAGAGAAAATCCAAGTGTGATCTCCGTTGCAAGTGTATGGGGAACTGCTGACTGGCATGAGCGGGAAGCCTATGATTTACTAGGGATTGACTTTGTCGGGCATCCGAATTTAACGAGAATTTTACTAGAGGACGACTGGGAAGGCCATCCATTAAGAAAAGATTATAACATCGATAAAGAAACATTAGGCTTAGACTAGGAGGTGAATACTGACAATGAGTATACGTACGGAAGAAATGATATTAAACGTTGGACCGCAGCATCCTAGTACCCACGGTGTATTCCGAATTGCGATTAAAATCGACGGTGAAATCATTCAAGAAGCAACACCTGTGATTGGATACTTGCATCGTGGCACTGAGAAGCTCGTAGAGGACTTATCATATACCCAAGTAGTTCCCTATACAGACCGACTAGATTACCTAAATGCGATGACGAATAACGTCGCATGGGTACATACAGTTGAGAAACTAATGGGTGTGGAAGTACCTGATCGTGCAGAGTACATTAGGATTATCTGCATGGAGTTAAACCGTGTTGCAAGTCACCTGGTATGGTGGGGAACATTCTTGTTAGATATAGGGGCTTTAAGTCCGTTTATTTATGCTTTTAGAGACCGTGAAATCATTCTAGATTTATTTACTAAGATTTGTGGTCAAAGACTTACATATTCGTATATGAGTATTGGTGGTGTTCGCTTTGATGCTCCTACGGGCTGGCTGGAAGAAGTAGAAGAAGCGGTAAAAGTATTGCGCGAAAACATTGCTGAGTATGACACATTAGTGACTGGTAACGAGATTTTCCAATATCGTACGAAAGGTGTTGGGGTCATTACGAAGGAGCAAGCAATTGATTGGGGTTTATCTGGACCAGTTGCTCGTGCGAGTGGCGTTGATTTTGATATCCGTCGTGATGATAAGTATTCCATTTACGATCGTTTCCAATTCGATGTGCCGGTTCGACAGGCGGGAGATGTGTGGGCGAAGTATGAAGTACGCTTAGAAGAGATGCGTCAATCGCTTCGAATTGTTGAACAAGCATGCCGACAGATTAAAGATGCAGGTCCTGATATTCAAGGGAAAGTTCCAAGAATTATCAAGCCACCGGCGGGAGAACTTTATCGTCGTGTAGAAGGGTCTAAAGGAGAACTGGGAGTACATCTAATTAGTGATGGAACGGCAAAGCCGTATCGTGTGAAGCTTCGCAGACCATCGTTTGTGAATTGTCAGATACTTCCGGAGATTTTAAAGGGTGAAAGTATTGCGAACCTGATAGCCATCTTTGGTGGTTTGGATGTTGTATTAGGGGAGGTTGATGCATAATGGATATGAATCTGTTTTATATGATTTTCTATTCTGTTGCTTCCCTTATCTTATTATTAGTTACAGTAATGTACACCATCTATTTTGAACGTAAAGTTATTGGTTATATGCAAGTGCGTTATGGACCTAACAGAACAGGGCCACTGGGGCTACTACAAACCCTAGCAGACGTACTTAAGCTCTTGATGAAAGAAGATATTATCCCGGCAAAAGTAGACCGTCCGATATTCGTCTTAGCGCCAGTCATTGCATTTGCTCCATCGTTTATGATTCTTGCGACGATTCCTTGGAGTGAGAACATTTATGGTGCGGACCTGAACATAGGTGTCTTATATATTATCGGTATTTCCTCCATTACCACGATAGGGATGTTGATGGGAGGATGGAGCTCTAACAATAAATACTCATTGTTAGGGGCTATGCGTAGCGTAGCACAGATGATTAGTTATGAGATTCCTTTGGTAATGTCAATTATCGGGGTCGTCATACTAGCAGGCTCTATGAACCTGCGTGACATTGTATACGCGCAACAAAACATGGGTCTATGGTTCGTAATTCCGCAATTCTTAGGTTTCATTGTGTACATGATTGCCGCAACAGCAGAAGTAGCAAGATCGCCATTTGACTTACCAGAAGCTGAGTCGGAGTTAGTTTCTGGGTATCACGTAGAATATAGCGGATTTAGAATGGCATACTTCTTCTTAGCAGAGTATGTGTATGCAATTGCAATAGCTGCCCTAGCAACAATCTTATTCTTTGGCGGATGGCTGGGACCAGCATTTCTTCCAGGAATTGTATGGTTCTTCTTGAAATGGTCAGTATTTATGTTCATCTGGTTCTGGTTGCGTGCGACAATGCCTCGTACTAGAATTGACCAATTGATGACATTTGGTTGGAAGGTGCTGATTCCGTTAGCCCTTGTCAACATAGTGATAACAGCAGTAGTTAGAATCTGGATGGGCGGGTGATTATGTGCTACGATTTCTAAAAGGTTTTGGGGTTACCTTTAAGTACTTCTTTAAGAAGAAAGTAACCATCCAATACCCTGAGCAAAAACCAAATTGGCCTGAGCGATTCCGTGGCATTCATCGTTTTTTCCCAGACAAGTGTATCGTATGTAATCTTTGTGTGAAAGCTTGCCCGACAGAGGTAATTACTCTAACAGGGGAAAAAGATGAAGAGTCCGGCAAAAAGAAAATTGTCACCTATGACATACAATTTGAGCGTTGTATCCAATGTGTATATTGCACAGAGGTTTGCCCGACGGAAGCGATTGTTATGACAACGAGGTTCGACAATTTAGCAGTATATAATCGTAAGGCATTGTTGAAAGACCGTACATGGCTAGAGAATAACCATGTGTATGGGAATTATAAAGAGCCAGATCAAACGGCTCCTACAGAAAGTGTAGAGCCAGTGGATAAGACAACAGATAATGGAGCAGGTAAAGGGGGCGACGCGCAATGACGATTACAGGAGAAGTAATTATCTTCTTTATATTAGCGATTATCGCCATCGCGTGTGCAGTCCTTGTCATAACTTTAGAAAGAATGGCCCACATGATTTTATCGATGGTATTCACGTTCTTATCGATAGCAGGTTTATATTTCTTACTACGCGCAGAATTCATAGGGGTAGTGCAAATTATCGTCTATGTAGGAGCCATGGCCATCCTGTTTGTCTTTGGGATGATGATGACAGAACATCGTGTCGTAGCGTTTACAGATGAAGAACCTTCAAAAGGACATAAATCTTTATCATTTATCGGTGTGGCTGCGTTATTAGGATTGATTTTGTATGGACTATCGCAATTCCAACTTCCTACCCAAGCGCCACAATACGTTGGGTCAGCCCATGATATCGGGCTATCGTTATATGGAAATTATGTCATAGCCTTTGAAGCAGCAGCGATTCTACTATTAGTCGCTTTAGTAGGGGCAATCGTGTTAGCGCGAAAGGAGGCAGAATAGCATGGTGCCTTTAACTTCTTATCTAGCGTTGGGTGCAATCTTATTTTGCGTAGGATTGTATGGAGTGTTAACGAAGCGCAATTTAGTCATCGTACTTGTTTCGATAGAACTTATGCTGAATGCAGTCAATATTAATCTTGTTGCATTCTCTAGTATTGGACCAGCGGCAAATGTCACTGGCCAGGTATTTACACTTTTTACGATAACGGTAGCCGCAGCTGAGGCAGCCGTCGGTCTTGCGATTCTCATTGCACTGTTCAGAAACCGTGGTACGGTTGATTCTTTGAGGCAGAACTTGATGAAATGGTAAGGCTATGGCAAGTAGACTACAAGGAGAAAAGGTGATGGTATGATACAATACGCCTGGTTAATACCTGTCTTCCCACTACTAGCCTTCGTGCTGCTATTACTCTTTGGCAGAAGCCTGAAAGAGAATGCAGCGTATGTAGGGATTATAGCCCTGCTGGCGTCGTTTGGGTTGTCAGTGTTAGTTCTATTCGAGAGAACTGGCGGAGAAAACTATAGACAAGTAATCAATTGGTTAACATTCGGAGACACAACAATCACTATGGGCTTTGAAGTCACGGCACTCAATGCGATGATGTTATTTATCGTTACGCTTGTGAGTCTATTAGTTCATATGTTTTCAAGAGATTATCTACATGGAGATGATCGTTATCCGGTCTTCTTCTCCTATTTAGGACTCTTTACATTTTCGATGCTGGGTCTAGTATTAGCGCCAAACATCCTACAATTATTTATTTTCTGGGAATTAGTAGGATTATGCTCATACTTACTCGTAGGTTTCTGGTTCTTCAAGCCGGAAGCGGCGGCAGCAGCGAAGAAGGCATTTCTTACGACAAGAATTGGAGATGTCGGTTTATTCGTAGGATTAATTCTAACATTTATTTATACAGGGTCTTTTGAGTACGATACAATCTTCACGGCAATTCGTGAAGGGGTTGTAGAGCAGACAACAATTACAATTATTGCGCTCCTGATATTCCTGGGGGCAGTTGGTAAGTCGGCACAATTCCCGTTACACGTATGGTTACCAGATGCGATGGAAGGACCAACACCAGTGAGTGCCTTAATTCACGCAGCAACAATGGTAGCAGCGGGAGTATATCTAGTAGCAGTCATGTACCCGATGTTTATGGCATCGAGCACAGCAATGACTGTAGTTGCCTATACAGGCGCTATAACCGCCATCTTTGCAGCATCGATTGGTCTAGTACAGAACGATATTAAACGCGTTCTCGCGTATTCTACCGTCAGTCAGTTAGGATTTATGATTTTAGCTTTAGGTACAGCAGGATATGTAGCGGGGTTATTCCATCTAATGACACATGCGTTTTTCAAAGCATTATTATTCTTGGGTGCAGGTAGCGTAATTCACGGTGTACATAGTCAAGATATCAATGAAATGGGTGGCTTGTGGAGCAAGATGAAGGTGACAGCCGTTACATTCTTAATTGGTTCCCTGGCGATTGCAGGAATTCCACCGTTGGCTGGTTTCTGGAGTAAGGATGAAATCTTTGCTTCTGTATGGCAGAGCGGAGACCGTGTGCTATTTGTCATCACAATTACTACAGCAGCAATGACAGCGTTCTATATGTTCCGCTTGTTCTTTATGACCTTTGCTGGGAAGTACCGTGGCAAGCATGAACCGCATGAAAGTGGTCCGTTTATGTTAATTCCACTCATCGTGTTATCCGTTTTTGCGATTGGTGCAGGATTTGTTAACTCTCCATTTATGCATCATGCGTTAGGTGATTATCTAATCTATGGCACGTATATCGGCGAACAAGCATTAGCATCAGGATGGATGATGATTTTATCGGTAATTCTAGGAATTGCTGGCATTTTCCTTGCGTGGTTAATCTATGCAAAGGGTGCCATCAGCAGAGACACAATACCGAATATGTTCCCTAGGTTGTACCGTCTACTGTACGATAAGTACTACATTGATGAGATTTATGCGAACGCAATTGTGAAGCCAATCGTTTCATTTGGTAAAGGCTTATGGGCTTTTGACCGCACAATTGTTGATGGAATTGTCAATGGAGTGGCAGGAGCTACGCAACGAACAGGGAAGTTCTTTAGTCTGCGTCATAACGGGCAAGTTCAAACATATGGAATGGTAACGATTATTGGCGGTATCGCAATTTTCGCCATTGCCTTCTTATTAAGGGGGTATCTCGGATGATTCCAAACATGTTAAGTTGGTTAATATTTTTCCCGCTAGTTGGTTTAATCGCAGTGTTACTTGTACCGAAAAATAACCATAACTTAATCCGTACAATCGCTGTCGTTACTACGATTGTGACGTTAATTCTATCTTTCATGATATGGGATGCGTTTGACAATCAGTTTAATGGTATCCAACTCGCAGAAAGCTATCAATGGATTGATATTGGGTTTGTTCAATTTAATTACGAAGTTGGTATTGACGGTCTATCTATGCCAATGATTCTTCTTACGACGATTGTTACCCTACTGGCCGTAGTGGCATCGTTTGGTATCAACGTGAGAGTGAAGGAATACTTCGCTTGGTTGCTAGTATTACAAACGGGTATGACAGGAGTATTCGCTGCTCTAGATATGTTCTTGTTCTTCTTGTTCTTCGAGCTCACACTGATTCCAATGTTTTTCTTAATCGGTATATGGGGTGGAAAAGAGCGAGAGTATGCTTCATTTAAGTTCTTAGTATACACGGGACTTGGTAGTATCGTAATGCTGTTATCGTTCTTCGCGATTTTCTATGTCGGAGCAGCGGCGACGAACTTTGCCGAGGTAACCTTTAATATGATTCGTCTAGGTGAGATTTTAGCGAATCCGTTAAATCCTGATGCAGCGACTATGGGAATGAAGTCGGCAATCTTCATCGCGATTTTTGTCGCATTTGCTGTGAAGTTACCGATTTTCCCATTCCATACATGGTTGCCTGATGCTCACGTTCAAGCGCCAACGCCTGCGAGTATGATTTTAGCAGGTATTCTACTAAAGATGGGTGCGTATGGATTACTGCGCATTGGATTTGGAATCCTGCCAGATGCGGCAGCTAACTTTGCAACGTTAATGGCGATTTTAGGGGTCATCAACATCCTGTATGGTGCGTTATTAGCATTGGTACAGAAGGATTTAAAGAAGCTAATCGCATATTCGAGTATCAGTCACATGGGGATAGTGCTAATTGGAGCAGCCTCCTTTACTCCAGAGGGAATGCAAGGGGCAATTTTCCAAATGGTATCTCATGGATTTATCTCAGCTCTATTGTTCTTCATGGTGGGAGCAATTTATGAGAGAACACATACGAGAATGCTTGCAGATTTAGGTGGTTTATCGAAGACAATGCCGATTTTAGCAGGTTTTATGCTAGCGGCCACAATGGCATCGGTTGGTCTGCCAGGGTTGTCTGGGTTTGTAAGTGAGTTACTAGCATTCATGGGTATATTCGCAGCATCTTCAGAAATCATTCCAGCGGCGCGTACGATTGCAGCGATTGGTGCATTAGGGATTATCTTTACTGCCGCCTACCTGCTATGGGCGATTCAACGTACGACCTTCGGACATATTCGAGATGAGTTCAAGAACCTACCAGATGCAAGAACGGTAGAATATATTCCGATGATTGCATTGTTCGGATTAAGCTTGTTAATTGGGGTTTACCCAAACATCTTAAGTGATATGATCAATACTGCAGTAGTCGACCTTGTGTCGCGGATAGGGGGTTAAGACAATGCCAAATCTAATGGATGCGAATTGGGCGTTATTAACTCCTGAAATCGTGCTAGTCAGTTTCGCAATATTGATTTTAATATTTGACTTCATGACGGGGATCAAAGGACATAAACCAACATTAGGGATGCTAAGCATATTTGCATTACTAGTGACAATCGTATTAGTCGCGCGTGGCGATGGAATGTCTTATATTGATCACACATTTGTCGTAGACTCCTTTGCGATACTGTTTAAAGTAGTCATATTATTAGGAGTTACTTTAGTCATTTTATTATCGATGAATTATCTCAATCGACATGATGACATCTATCAAGGAGAGTATTATTACCTGCTACTATTTGCGGCAGCAGGCGCAATGTTGATGGTATCTTCATTAGATTTAGTGACACTGTATGTAGGGTTAGAAATATTAAGTATTTCCTCCTACTGCTTAGCGGGCTTCCGCAAAACCAACGTAAAATCGAATGAAGCAGCGTTAAAATATGTAATCTTAGGTGGCGTAGCATCAGCATTCATCCTATTTGGAATGTCGTATGTCTATGGTTTAACTGGGACGACAAACCTACTGTCAATTGCTACACAGCTACCGGAAGTGTATCAAGCCTATAGCTATTTAGTGATTATGGCACTGCTATTTATGATCGTAGGATTTGGTTTTAAAATTTCCATCGTTCCGTTCCATATGTGGGCACCAGATGTCTATGAGGGAGCACCTACTCCAATCACAGCATTCTTAACGGTGGTTTCAAAGGTAGCAGGCTTTGCGATTTTCTTGCGAATCCTAACAGTCGGATTTGGCTCTATGTTCGCTCATTGGAATTATTATATAGCTGCAATTGCAGCAGCAACGATGATTGTAGGTAACGTCGTGGCACTTAGACAGAGAAACATCAAGCGTCTAATGGCGTACTCAGGGATTGCGCAAGCAGGATACTTGCTAGTGCCAATTGGAGCCGCATTGTCCTGGAACGTCACCCTTAGTCAAATTCTTTTTTACTCTGTTGCGTATTTATTTATGACACTAGGAGCATTCGCGGTCATCACATTAGTGACGGAAAACGACAGTTCTGAAGATATTTCAGCATTTGCAGGACTGCACAGACGTTCACCGGTCCTTGCATTTTCGATGACGGTGTTCCTGATTTCATTAGCTGGACTACCACTGACTGCAGGATTTTTCGGAAAGTTTTACATCTTTATTGGCGTTATGACGGGGCAAATGTATTGGCTAGCAGCGATTATGGCAGTTACGAGTATCATCTCGTTTTACTACTATTTCGGGATTATCAGGGAAATGTATATGCGTGATACGGATAAACGCTCGATTCTACTTCCTTCGACATTATCGATCACAATCGCTATTTGCTTAGTGGGAACCATTGGCCTCGGAGTATTTCCGAACATCTTGACAAACTTCTTAATTAATGTAGAATGGATAATGTTTTAGAGTATTCAACTAAAGCATGATCCGAAGGTAAAAGATTGAACATAACCTAAGGTAAGCGGATTGTTGAATGCTTACTTTAGGTTTTTTTACATTTATTGAGAGGTGAATGATATGATGATGTCAGGTGAGTCGCAAGTCTTCTACGGAGTCGTAAGTATCATAAACCTTATTTGGTTAGGTGTGTGCATATATATTACTTGGGTTTGCTTGCGCGAAGCCAGGTGGGATAAGGTTTTCTATGACACGACAGGCATTAAGGCGAGGGGCTTTGTACTCATAATGTCTATTATCATTGGGACTATGCTCGCAGATTTCTTTACCAAATACTTAACGAATTCCCTATATTTGCGGTTCCTTTTCTAAAGCAATTTACTAAATATTGTGCTTGTATTATATAAAACTACAATGATAAACTAATAAAGAATCTGTCGGAGGGGGGTGTCATTACGATTTTGAACGAAAATCAATTTCAGGAACGGATAATTGTAAAAAAAGCATCTCCACTTAAAGGGACGATTCGTATACATGGTGCAAAAAATGCAGTTTTACCGATTATAGCAGCTTCTATTTTGGGTAAAAGTGAGCCAAGCTTTATTGATGATGTACCAGATTTAGAGGATGTTCGTATATTATGTGATGCCATTCGACATTTAGGGGGAAAGGTTGAGTATGACTCAGAAACCCTAAAGATTGATACAACGAGTTTACACACGACAGAACCACCAAAGCAATTAGTTCAGCAGATGCGAGCTTCCTTTTTACTGATGGGGTCCCTGCTTGCAAGAACAGGACATGTTAAGATTTATTTACCAGGTGGATGTGCGATTGGTGCTAGACCAATTGATCAGCACTTAAAAGGGTTTCAAGCCCTAGGTGCAAAGATTATCATTACAGAAGAATATGTAGAAGCGTTCGTGAAAGAGCGTTTACAAGGTGCAATCATTTATTTGGATACTCCAAGTGTTGGTGCAACGGAGAATATAATGATGGCGGCGTGTCTCGCAAAGGGTACGACGATATTAGAAAATGCTGCACAAGAGCCAGAAATCGTGGATTTAGCGAATTACTTGAACTCTATGGGCGCGAACATTAAAGGTGCTGGTACGAATTTGATTCGTATTGAGGGTGTTGAAGAGTTATATGGTACGCGTCATACAGTCATTCCTGACCGTATCGAGACTGGCACATTCTTAACAGTAGCTGCCATCACTCAAAGTGAATTATATCTAAAAGGTGCCATGGGCAATCACCTGCGCGCCGTAATATCGAAATTATCAGAGGCTGGTGTACATATTACCGAAGACGATGATGGTATATTTGTCAGCGCTTTACAACCTTTGAAACCATTACAAATCAAAACATTGCCATATCCAGGCTTCCCAACGGACATGCAAGCACAGTTTGTTACGATGCTTGCAGCAGCAAGTGGTACTAGCTATGTGTCAGAAACGGTGTTTGAAAACCGCTATATGCATTGCACAGAGCTACAGAAGATGGGTGCCAATATCATTGTCGATGGCCGTCATGCTACCGTTATTGGCGGACAACCGCTACAAGGAGCACAAGTGAGGATGACAGACCTTAGAGCAGGTGCTGCTATGATTATGGCAGGTCTGATTGCTGAGGGAACTACTGAAATTACGCAGCTTCATCATATCGACCGTGGTTATGTTGATATCGTCGGGAAGCTGAAGAATGTCGGTGCGGAGATTCACCGCATGAAACCAGTGGAGTCAATTCCTGTACAAGTTTTAGAACAGGAAGAGGAAACGATTACAGAATCGATTACGACACGTATTTTACGACCAACTTTTGTGTAATACTATCAAAAAGTTTAGATTTTAATGTAGATAGCATGCGTGCGTGTACTAAAAATAGCATAAGCGAATAGATATAAGAGGAGACCCATTACAATAGGTCTCCTTTTGTTTCGTATTTATCTATGATTACGCATATGTGGAGGTGCAGGATGGAAAGGTTTAAGTCACTACAATCATTTAAAGAACGTTATAGGCAAGGGTTACGCGGTAAGCCTTCATCATCAATGGAGACCAATGGAAGAGAGGAAAAAGGACACGTTTTGCGGAAGGCCACATTTCTAGTAATTGCTTTTCTGATATTAACCATTGGAATTCCGTCACTTGTCATTTGGCTTACGGATCAAGAGACCACCCCAATCGAACTCGATATTGATCCCGAAGGATTTATGGTTCAGCTGCATCGGAGTAAAGAAAATCAAGTTGTAGAGCTTCCATTAGAACAGTACATAAGAGGTGTGATAGCAGCAGAAATGCCAGCGGAATTTCACTTAGAAGCATTGAAAGCGCAATCATTAGCTGCTAGAACATATTTTATTAACAAATGGAGCCAGAGTAATCAGCCAATCTCCGACGATTATCGAATAGACCAAGCATACCTATCAGACCAGGAACTGAAGATTCGCTGGGGTGCATCCTATACAGACTATTCCAATAAAATTAACCAGGCCTTAAACGAAACCAAAGGCCTAATTCTGACGTACGAAAAGAAGCCAATCGAGGCATATTTCTTTTCCACCTCCAACGGATATACAGAGAACTCTGAAGATGTGTGGAGCAAAGCGACGCCTTATCTACGCAGCGTCGAAAGTACGGGGGACGTAATTTCGCCAAAGTTCCAGGATTCGAAGGTAATTCCAATACAAACGGTGCATCAAAAGCTGGGATTAGCTATCCCTGTTTCGTCATGGAATCAAGGACAGCCGCCGAAAATGCAAGCAGTGAAACGCTCCCATGGAAATCGCATTAAAGAGCTGCAAATTGGCGATCAAACGTTTACAGGTCGTGAAGTACGGGAAAAGCTTGGGCTAAATTCTACGCATTTCACTGTGAGCATTCAAGGCAAAGATATGCACTTTACTACTTATGGGTATGGACATGGAGTTGGGATGAGTCAATGGGGGGCAGAAGCACTGGCGCGAGAAGGAAATGCGGCTGAAGAGATTGTGAAGCACTATTACCAAGGTGTCACCATTGAGCCGTATACACAAGTTTCCATGCTATGGCCTAAGCTCCAAGAGACACTAGCAAAGAAGCAGGGTACAGAGCAGCCAATGCCATAAAACCGACCGCAATATCATAAAAATTTTTTACAAAAATGCAAGACAACCTGTATAGCAAGGAAAATAATGGACACACTGGATTACTGAGGTGATGTCCAAATGGATAATGAAAAAAATCCACAAGTCAAATGGTGGAAATCTCTGTTAGGTAAGAAGTGGACTTTCCCGGCAATTTATCTTATCGCTTCTGTACTAATCGTAACTCTTATGTGGACCAAAAGTGATACTGGAAACTATCAGTTATCAAAGGAAGACAGTATTTTTAAGGCTCCACAAGAAGAATACGTAATCGATCAACCGATTACAGCAGCCCCTCAGAATCCTGAGACTGTAGAGTTAGAAGAAGCGGTACCAGTAACTGCGGAAGACGTTCAAGTATCTTGGCCTCTAGAGATGAGTGAGAAAGCGAAAATTGTAACAAGCTTTTATTCAGAAACAGCTAGCGCAGAAGAACGCAGTAAAGCAGTCTATGAATACACAGACAAGACGACTACGAAGTTCATCCATTCTAAAGGAATTGGCATCGTAAGTGGTGAAGAGAAGTTTGATGTATTCGCAGTTGCCAACGGCGAAGTAACCATGGCTGAAGAAGATGCCTTATATGGCATGAAAGTAAAAATCTCCCATGGCGATGGTTTAGAAACAGTTTACGCAAGTCTTTCTAAAGTAACAGTTAAGGTTGGCGATGAAGTCAAAGCGGGAATGAAAATCGGTCAAGCTGGCAAGAGTGAAATACGCAAAGATTTACCTAACCACTTATATTTTGAAGCATACAAGCTCGGAGAAGCGATCGATCCAGTATCCATCCTACCTGAGGCACCAGTAGTAAGAACGCAGGGATAAGCCCTTGCGTTCTTTTTTTGCATTCGTCCTCGCAATTAGTCATATATGGCTTCCTGACTCATATAATATATCAACATTCCTAGAGTAGGAGGCGAGGAAGTTTGCATGATTACATCAAAGATCGGACTTTAAAAATAGCGAATCATTTTTTAGACACGCAAGATACAGTGCGTGAATTGGCGAAAAAATTCGGTGTCTCCAAAAGCACAGTCCATAAAGATCTAGCAGAACGCTTACCAGATATCAATCCGGAAATAGCTGAAAAAGTAAAGCATATCCTGGAGTACCATAAGTCGATTCGACACTTAAGAGGGGGAGAAGCTACGAAAAATAAATATTTAAAAGAAAAAGACGATATCTAAGATTTTTTATAAAGGAATTCCTCAGTTTTTGTCGAAAGACTATTGTTATCATGATAACAATTAGGGAGGCATATGCCGAATGTTTGGCAAAGATATAGGAATCGACTTAGGTACCGCAAACGTTTTAGTGCACGTAAAAGATGAGGGAATTGTTCTTGATGAACCATCAGTA
Source organism: Desulfuribacillus stibiiarsenatis (assembly GCF_001742305.1). NCBI lineage: Bacteria > Bacillati > Bacillota > Desulfuribacillia > Desulfuribacillales > Desulfuribacillaceae > Desulfuribacillus > Desulfuribacillus stibiiarsenatis. The sequence goes on from NZ_MJAT01000022.1 coordinate 247,967, forward strand.
GTGGCAATTGATAATTCTACGAACCAAGTATTAGCAGTAGGTGAAGACGCACGTAGAATGCTTGGAAGAACCCCAGGCAATATTGTTGCCATTCGACCACTTAGAGATGGTGTAATTGCAGATTTTGAAGTAACAGAGACGATGCTGCGTTATTTTATAAAAAAGGTCATCGGGAAGAATTTCTTACTACGACCAAGGATAATGATTTGTACGCCGATTAACGTTACATCTGTAGAACAAAAAGCAGTCAAAGAAGCAGCGGAGCGTTGTGGTGGCAAAGAGATCTATATGATGGAAGAACCTAAGGCCGCTGCGATTGGCGCAGGTTTAGATATATTCCAGCCAAGTGGAAACTTGGTGATTGATATTGGCGGAGGAACGACAGATGTAGCCGTTTTATCTATGGGAGACGTCGTTACCGCCACTTCTATTAAAGTAGCTGGGGACAAGTTCGATGCTGCGATTACTCGCTATATTAAGAATAAATATAAATTGTTGATTGGTGAACGTACAGCAGAAAGCATTAAGATTACCATCGGTACTGTATATCCAGGACTGGAAGAGCAGAAGATGGAGATTCGAGGTCGTAACCTCGTGTCTGGATTACCGATTACCGTAACCATTAGCTCTGAAGAGGTACGCGAAGCGTTAGAGGACCCAGTCGCGAGTATTGTAGTGGCTGCCAAAGGCGTTTTAGAAAAAACTCCACCAGAACTATCAGCAGATATTATCGATAAGGGAATCATGTTAACGGGTGGCGGAGCATTATTAAAGGGCTTGGACATGCTGTTAACAGACGAACTGAAAGTACCGGTATTAGTCGCTGAAGATCCGATGGGTTGTGTAGCGAGAGGTACAGGCATAGCGTTACAGCATATCGATACACTTTCGAAAACGCAAATACATAGCTTTAAAAATAGTTTTTTCAAACGCAAATAGGAAATATTGACCGATAGTAATGCGCCTAGTTTTTCTATACAATAGAAGAGTAAGTTATTAAACATTTTTATCGTTTGCCGATAATATATATAATGTTTTTCGAGGCTTGGCTACACCTGTCGACATTATGAAATGTGAGACTTGGTAAAAGCCCTTGAGATAAAGGAGCATGGATATGTTAAGAGGTATATACACAGCTGCCCAAGGGATGAAAGTCCAACAACAGCGACATGATATAACAGTTAATAACATGGCGAATATCAATACCCCTGGATTTAAAGGCGACGAGGCAATCGTTCGTTCGTTTCCAGAGGAATTGTTGTATTTTATGGGTGGACAGGGAAACGCGGCTGCACCTAGCCATTCCCGCGCTGCTTCTATGTTACCTGGGCAAGCACCTAAAGTGGGATACCTTTCCCAAGGAGTGACAATTGAAGAAGTAGTGAAACGTTTTAGTCAGGGTGCGATTCGCGAGACGGGGAGTCCGATGGATGTGGCAATCGTCGATAATGACCCGCAGCAGACTAGTTTTTTTGCTGTCAAAAAAGATCTTAATAGCAATGAAGTATTCTATACAAGAGCAGGAAATTTTCGCTTACGTGAGGTGGAAGGTCAACAGTTCTTAGCCACTCAAGATGGCGAATTTGTCATGCAACGACAAGCTGGTGGAGAGTTAACACCAATTCAGGTGACCAGTGATAATGTCGTGATTCGTCCGAATGGTAGGTTCGAAATTGGGGATGAAGGCTTTGCTCCATTAGTAGGGAACCTCCACATTGTACAAATGGACAATCAACAGCTACCAGGAATGCTAAAAGATGGTCACGGCCTCTATCGAATCAGTGAACAGTTTCTAGGAGCAGGTTTTCAGCCAGAAATAGCTGAGAATATGATGGTTCGTCAATATTATATTGAAGGCTCAAATGTCGATCCAATGCAAGCGATGGTTGATATGATGACAGCACAACGAGCGTATGAAGCGAATCAGCGCGTGATTCAAGCCTATGATCGAAGCTTAGAGAAGGCAGTCAACGAAGTCGGTCGAGTATAGGTCTAATCGATAATTTGATGAAAGAAAGCATGTAAGTATAGCATGTAAATCTAGAATTCAGGAGTGAGTATATTGAATACATCTCTTCATATCGCAGCTTCCACTATGCGGAATGCCAACACAAAAGTAGATATGCTTGCCAATAACCTTGCAAACGTGAACACCGTTGGATTTAAGGCCCAACGTGCATCGTTTCAGGATTTATTATATAATCAAATCAACCAGACGGAAAAAGTAAATCTTCCTGGTAGAATTACGCCCCTTGGTTTCCAAACGGGTCATGGAGTACGCATGAACGAAATTACCCGCGATATGCGTATGGGCAACCTTACAGAGACGAACCAGCAGCATGACATTGCACTTGCTGGGCCGGGTATGTTTCAGTTGTTAGTACCTCGTGCAGAAGCTGATCGTTTGGGCGTAAATCCACAAGCTATGGAAGCCTATGACAATGATTTATATGGTTATGTCTTTTCTCGTGACGGAAACTTCCGAGTCGATGCTAGAAATGGGTATAATACATTAGTAGATGCTCGTGGTTATCAGGTGTCGGATCGCAATGGAAATCCTATCGAGTTTACAAAAGATGTAAAAAACTTTACAATAGATAAAAAGGGTAATCTCTTCATCAATGATGAGAGACTTCCATATACACAATTGATGCTAGCGAATTTCAATAATCCACAAGCGTTAGAGCATGCTGGGAATAATATATTTGTTGAGCGTAAATTTGTCGCAGGCAACTATCAGAATAGTGCGAATAACCCCGCCTTACTGAATAACACACAATTTCAACAAGGATACGTAGAAAGTTCGAATGTCGATATGATTCAAGAAATGACAGAACTAATTGCTACCCAGAGAATGCTGCAGTTTGGCGCTCGTGCCATCCAATCGACAGACACGATGATGGGGTTAGCGAACTCGATTAGAAGCTAATTAAAATATTGGCTTTTATTGAGAAAATAACTCAAAGGTAGGGAACTGGATGACGGATCAAACCTATAGGAAAAGAGCTACCTCACCAACAGAAAGTGATGCGAAACCAAAGAAGAAAAGTAATCTTTCGGCCCAGCAAAGAAAGGTCCTATTTTTTGCAAAAGCAATAGGTATTCCATTGGCGTTGTTAAGTCTTTTCTTTATCGGGATGGCAGCTGGATATAAGTATGGTGGCGGATCTGCAGGAGAAGTATTTGATGCGGAAACCTGGAGAAACATTATCCTCATCATATTTGGATAAAACAATAAGTAGTAGTATGTATATTTGCCCGAATAGTTATATTTGCCCAAATAATTAAAGAGAGCTTTGCAACCCCAAGAAATCCGCTGAAAAGCTCCTTTATATGAACTCCCCGGGGAGAGTTATTTGTAGTTTGTACTAATTCGCCGACATCATTCTCTAGAATGTTGGTAAATTCATGGCAACAAAAGCAGAAATAACCGCAAATACATATAGTTATTTTGTATAGAAGCTGAAGTTGTCAATCATTGTATTCAGGCGATTATAAATTTAAGGAGAGTAATTATGTTAGATATACAACAAATTAAGGAAATCATTCCGCATCGTTATCCTTTTTTATTAATTGACAAAATCCTTGAAGTCGAAGAAGGAAAGCGTGCCGTTGGAATTAAGAATGTCACAATGAATGAACCGTTTTTCCAAGGCCATTTTCCAGAATACCCTGTAATGCCTGGAGTGCTAATTGTAGAAGCATTAGCTCAAGTTGGTGCTGTAGCAATCCTGAAAGATCCTCAGCATAAAGGGAAAATTGTACTGTTTGCTGGTATTGACAATTTGCGCATTCGTAAGCAAGTAGTACCTGGTGATACATTAGAATTAACTGTGGAAATTTCGCGTTTAAAGGGTCCTATTGGCAAAGGGAATGCAATAGCGAAGGTTGATGGGAAAGTCGCCGTAGAAGGTGAATTAATGTTTGCTATTCAAGCTACTTAATACATTTATAATTTCATTAAACAGAATAACATTATAAATGAAAAGGCTTATTAAACTAAGAAGATTATTAAATTAAGCGGCAAATCAAATACATAAATCAACAAAAAAATGTGGCAGAACTTCTGCCACATTTTTATTATGCGTTTGTTTCGTCATAGATACTTGTATGTGTTTTCGTTGACGCCTTCTCTAAGACACATACTACCATTTTTACGAAATATTCTTGAAACACTGGCAATATAGATAACGTCTTAAAGTATGGACGTAAAGGTACATACTCGTGATACAATACTTGAAAAGGGACAATACCAAGGATTCGATCAAAACGCTCCAACGTCATCTTATTGATATAGGAGAAATATTCACTTCCGCCCTGTTTTTTACCAATACGGAAGTTGATTCTTTCATTGGCATCAGGGTATTTCTGAACTAAGTCCTTGTATACTTGCACTAACGTAGGCTCGTCGAACAGCTTATGCACCCAAGGAATGCCAATCACATCAGATAAATGCGCACCATATGGATGGTGGTATGGAGGGAAGTTAATATACAATTTCCCGCCTTTTCTTAGCACACGATAGCACTCGTTTAACACAGCAACTGGGTCATCTACGTGCTCCATCGCATCGTTCATTATGATTGTATCAATCACATTGGATTCAAACGGCATTTTTGCTGCATCGCCAGTGATGAACGTAGTGATGTCTTGTAGGCCCTTTTTCGTTGCTAATTGAGTTGCTTCTTCTTTGTATTTTTCCACAGGATCAATACCGAAGACAACTTTTGCGCCTAAAGTAGCATAATATAGGGTTTTCCCTCCGGCGCCACATCCAATATCTAGTACTATTTTATCTTTGAACATTTCTTCCGTAGTGGTAAAATTTCGAAAGAAACGAATAGTTTCTTCTCCGCGTTCGAATTGCCACTCTGCATAGGATTGTTTGCCTTCGTTGGCTAGGTTAAACGGATGAACTGGAACAGGAAAAAATTTATTGATAACTTTACAAAAGCTTGCGTTTACGGTCATTGATGCTCCCCCAGAGAACTGTTCTACAATAGAAAAGAATACCCAATGAATTATATATACACATTATAACAAATTAAATAGTCCTTTACTACTAACTAATGATTCATATATGAAATAAATTTATTATTACATTATTACCATTTTTAATGTTTTACAATCTTTGCATAATTTTCAAATAAATTATATATTCGCTTTCGCAAAATTTTATATTACTATATAAGGATACATAAAGAAAACTTAGTTCAATGCAGTTTTTACTGCACTTGAACTTTAGATGCACTTATTTCGCCTGTACCCCTTGTGAGTGAAGCTTGGCAGCATTTACCTTCCACGTATGGATGTGGGATTATTAGTTACGCCGCTAAGACAATGCAAAAAATGAATGGATTACTAATGTTAGGATTTTACTGGGAAAGTATAAACTGCTTGAATACAAGTGAAATCGCAAGGAAACCTGATAAAAGAATAGCTAATTTTTGCAAACGGCATTTTAACTTTCTGTTACGATGTCGATATAATACTTAATTTCTATACATAAGAATGGGAGGAAGTTCATGAACAGCGTTATTTATTACAACAAACGAGCGCGCACAATTTCAATGATTTTAGTTTTAGTTATGTTAGTAACAATTCTTCCGGTGTGGCCAAGCTTAGTAAATGCCAATGGAAGCTTAACAATTGATTATCCGGGAACTCAGGGGAATGAGTTGGGGAAAGATCCTAGCACTCCAATCCAGGTATCCGATCGGAATTTTCGATTAACTGGATCTTTTTCGGGTTTTAGCGTTGTAAGTATCAGCTACACGGTAAGAAATTTAGGGACTGGTCACTTAGCAACCGGAGGTACTCCGTACAACACGCCAGGCACTAGTAATTACATATACGAGAATATACAGCTAACGCCGGGGTTGAACGAAATTACCATTCAATCCACTACAGGTGTGAATAGAAAAGTGTTTGTGGAATATAACGATATGCCGGGTATCTTTAATTTGACTGTCAATGGCACTAATTTGGTAAGTGATGAAGTAGTTATTAATGCCACTCAAGTACAAGGGCAAGCAATAGCAGGGGCAATAACGGGACTTGCAACTAACTCTACCCAAGTAATTATTACGAATCAAACGTTAATCGCAACGAATTCTAATGCAAGTGTATCTGCTCAAGTTTTCGGAGCTACTGGATTCTTTTCATCTACTATCCCTTTAACAACTGGGGAGAATATCATAACTTTTACGGCTAGAAATGAGACGAAGTCAGTTACAGAAACAAGAAGAATCATTGTAAACACTATAACAGCGGGTGCTGGGATGAATGTATATAACCTTCAATCTCATTACACCTTTGGATCTACCATCACAAAGAACGTACCGAAAAATGGTCAAGTAGATATCGTAAAAGGAACATCGAATTCAACTTTAAATAATAAGAATACGTATATGACTGTAAATGGTCAGCTTCAGTTCACAGGAAGATTAATTGTGAATCCTGGAGGAGCCGGTTATACAGAGCTGAATCAGTTTAGAACTGTAGGTACCAACCGAGTCTATAGTGATATTCTATTTGAAGTTCAGGACAATACGGGTACTCCGTTAGTGGCGAAACAATCACTACTATCACCTTCGGCGATAACTACGGCAAGTTTGAACCCTCAGAATATTATTGCTGCAGATCAGGCGCTATTTCAATTTCAGCGACAGGCAACTACAACGAAAACGCAATTGAATAATATTGCGAATATTAGCGTTGGTGCTCCAACTGATCCGATAGGGGTAAATAACGCTAACTTAATCATTAACAATTTACCAGTATCCGCTACAGCAAACACATTACAAACACGATTTGCAGATGCGAATAATGCGTTAATAGGGGCTGACTTAGCTACGATTGGACTTCTTTTGGACGCTACTGCTCTTAATACTGCAGTTTCAGATCTAAATGCTGTCGTTAGTGGGATTACCGCAACTACCACTTGGGGAGCGATAATTGCACCAAGTGCTGTCTCTTTAGAAACTTTGGTGAACAATTTTAAAACGGAAGCTGCAACGTATCATGCGTCAATCACAGCTATTGACACTACTGGGAGTCCATCAGTATTGGCTGGTAAGTTTACTGAAGTTTCAAATCTAGCAGCAAATAATGGAGCGATTACAAAAGATAACGCAGAATCAAATACGAACATTCATTTCTATGATTTTGTTTCTCCAGTTGTAAATGCAGCTGCACTGGGCTTACAACATAATAAGACGTACAGAATTATTATAGAGCCTAGATTTTATAGAACGAATCCAACAACTGTTACTGATTACTTAAACACTTTTAACACAATCACTTATGAATTTACTTATATAGATAGTGATTATCCAGTGATTAATAATTTGCAGAATAGGGATACAGGGGAAATTATTTACAACGTTACCCCTCCATCAACGAATTATTACCGTATAGGACAGAAACCATTTAATTTAAGAATTAACTTTCAGAACTTCACAACAGGTGTAAATCGCGTTCAAGTGATGCATAAAGCAGCACCTTATCCAACAACACTTTCAGGTTCGGGAATCACTTTAGATGGCGATATATCTGTTCCGATTGTAGCAGGAGATATTACGAACGGTTATGTAGATGTCGAATTGCCTAATTTACTAACGGGAAACAATTTAATTGAAGTACATTATAGCGATGGCACGAACAGTATTGTAGAGAAACGAGTAGTATTGGTCGTAACAACACCTCTTGTAACCATACGCAATGCAACGAACCAAGAAGTTATCGCGAATAATAGGGTATATGAGTTCTTGTTTAATCCAGCCGTACCAAGTGAGAATGAAGCATGGTTCTTAGGGCAAAATTTCGGGAACATTCAATTTAACTTTACAGGCTTATCTGATACGAATAGGCTAGGTTCCGCGACAAATCCATTACACATTTCATTAAACGATAAGCCAGTTATTGTCGGGGGCATAATTACTAGTACTCCTGTAGGAGCGAACAATGTTGTTAGAGCACGTACTCCACAGCCAATAGGTACTGATGCTATAACCAGTGTGAACGTTAATTTTACTCATAGTGACATTCATACTGCTTTAAACCCAATATTCCGACAAGGATTGAATAAGCTAACAGTGCAGTTTAACAATGGATTAAACCCTATGAGGGTAGATTTAGAATTTTACCTATTTACAGAAAGTTCTCCATCTGTAAATGACATTCGTGTTACAGATAATAGAGTTACTGACAAAGCGATTGTAAACTTTGAACCATATACTACAGATGGTGATCAAATCACAATTCGTGGAACTGTGAAGAATTCTGATAAATTAGTACTTCGCATTCAAGGTATGGATGTGGCTGAATATCAATTGATTGGCGGTGTGTGGACACAAATTTCTACACAACTACCGACTGGTCGTTTTCAAATTGATTCACCGATTGGCACAGAGAATGAATCTGAATTTAGAATCGTGAACTATCCATTGCAAAACCCAAGCGATAATGTATTGCAAGGAACATTCGTATTTGTTGTGGAAGCATCACAGGGTCATACCACAGTTAGTAGACCAATCACGATTATGAAAAAGACAGACCCATACACGGTACTTGCGCCATACCGTAAAGTTACGAATAATAACTATGAGAAAATCATCATAAAAGCAGATGGAGCGAATGGTGTAAGCATTGGTAAAGACCAAGTGCAAAAAATCCGTCTAAGCGACTCTGATGTAATGAGTGAGTACGTTCGTGACTGGTTATCATCACATTTATATGGCAGAAACCAGAGTTTGTTTGATAGTTTAGGTGCAGATGCTGAAGTATTTTTTGCAGAAGTTCCATTGAAAAAAGGTGCCAACAAAATAGCAATTACCGTCGACTTCGGATCTCAGAAGGTTAACGGTACTATAGATATTTTCTATGCTGCGACAGCACAAGTTGGCGCGGTATATAAGACGGATTTAAACAAGAACAATATTAAACCAGCAGAACTAGAAAACAAAATTCAACTTACATTCCCTAAAGGAACACTGTTACAAAGAAAGAATATGCAAATCCAAGGGGAATTCGAGAGATATGAGGATAGTTATGATGTTCCGAATTTCTGGGCGGATAAAAACATCCTAATTGGTATAGCCGATTACGAAACAGGAAAAGTTGACCGTGATATTGCGAAGTCCACTCGCGCTGATTTGCGTATGAGTCTTAACAATTCGTACTACAATAATTTCTTCCAGTATGCGAGCGATTTATACTTCATTGATGCCGGGGACTTAACACACCCTGGGGGACGTCTACCGTATGAATCACCTGAGATTGTGACTCGTAGAATCGAAGACTCTTTAGAACCAACGAAACGTGGAACAATTACCTTGACGTACAATAATAGTATTGTTCTAGATGCTGGTCCACACCTAGCGATTATGTATAACCCAGGGTATACATCTATTGGCTCACAAGCAGGTTGGAAGAACCTTGGTGGGGTAGTAAACACGAAATCTAAGACAATCTCAGTACCGTTTGAAGGCTTTGGATATTATACGGTAATGAAGTTGAACCGATCACTACCAGATATGATTTTCCATCCTTGGGGTAGAAGAAACCTAGAGGCAATGTTCTCTAAGGGTATTATGATTAGTGAACCAGGAACGAACCGTTTTGGAACTGACTTAAACATTACACGTGGTGAGTTTGTTACTATGCTTGTAAAAGCTATTCAAATTCCAGTGAACGCGGGACCTTACGTAAGACAAGGAATTTCTACGCTACGTCCTGTGAATAATTCCTTTGATGATATTTTGCCAGGAATGGGTGATTTCTTCTGGGAGTATCCTTACCTTGAGACTGCAGCGAGAGCTGGTATTATCCAAGGAAAAGCACCTGGATTATTCATGCCGAATGAGCAGCTTACAAGGGAGCAAGCAGCTGTAATTATTGCTAGAGCGATCGAAGCTAAAGTAGTAAGAACACCAGAGCTGGCAATGAACCAATTAACGAAGGACTTTACCGATGCGTCACAGGTTGATACGTATGCTCGTCAAGCAGTAGCAGCGATTGCAAAGACTGGTATCGTTGTAGGTAAGCTGAATGATCCGAACGACCCTACAAGAGGTTCTAGTTTCTTACCGAAAAACAATCTGACTCGTGCAGAAGCATCAGTGATTGCAACGAGACTCATGCAACAACAAAAGCTATTACCAGACCCGCTTTAGGATCTAGTTGAAAATTAAATCAGATTTAACTCACAAATGGGCAGGAGAAATTCTTGTCCATTTGTCTTTGTGACTTTTTTTTATAGAGTCTTCGTGGTAAGATATATAATGCGTTTCCAACTTTAGATTGAACCATAATTCATAACGTTTTAGAATAACAACCTTCCATAAAAGCGTATCACGATAGTCCATGCAAGAAGACTAATCATCATTTTAAAGTATTTTAATAAATACAAATAAAACTTAGGATTTAATAAAGGAGTCACTCATATATGAAAGAGAATCAAACTCAAGTTACAAAAGGCATTGCCGTTATAGGGCTAGGATTCATTGGGCTACCGTTAGCACTAAGTTTTGCCATGCGTGGTGCGCGTGTAAGGGGCATTGACGTTCTCCCTGAACTAATTGAAGAAATTAATCATGGCGTATCTCATCACTTGGAACAATATAACGGGATGACAATTCGTGATATTTTGAAAGAACAACTACAAACAGGGCAATTCCGCGCCACTACAAGTTACCAGGAAGCGAGTCAAGAGGTTGATACATATATCGTTACAGTTGGGATTCCAGTGGCCAATGGTGCTGGCAACTACTCGTATATCGATAGTGCGTGCTCTTCAATAGCAAAAGTGTTGAAGAAAGGTGATACAGTCATTATTCGTAGTACAGTGATACCTGGAACAACGGAAGAGCGAATCGCTCCGCTGTTGCAGGAAGTTTCTGGGCTAGTGCCAGGGGAAGATTTTTACTTAGCGTATGCATCTGAACGTATTGCCGAAGGTAAGGCATTCGAAGAATTTGAGAATATGCCTCTTGCCATGGGTGGTATAAATGAACAGAGCGCCCAACGGGTAAAAGAAATTCTTACAATTGTTACAAGAGCAGAAGTTACCATATCTAATATTAAGACTGTAGAGACTGCCAAGGTAATTGAGAACATCCAACGGGACGTCAATATAGCGATGGTTCAAGAATTTGCGAAGTTTGCACAGAGCTTTGGTATTGATACGGGAGAGCTAATAAAAGTGGCCAACACTCACAAGCGAGTAAATTTGCTAGTTCCTGGTCCAGGGGTTGGCGGATACTGCTTGCCCAACGCTTTCTACTACTTAGAGCCAAAAGCTACGGAATTGGGAGTGTCCTTAAATCTCTTAAAACGTGCAAGAGACATTAACGACGGGGTGCCGAATCATATCGTGACACGTGTGGAGAAAGAGTTAGGAACATTAGTAGGAAAGAAAGTAGCTGTGCTAGGTCTAGCAATGAAGGATTATTCTAACGATGATCGCATTAGCCCGCCTATTGATATTGTGAAAGTATTACAAGAACGCGGTGCCCAAGTATTAGCATATGATCCTGCAGTTGTGACAGAGTACTCGTTTAAACATAGCAATCTTAAAGATTGCATAGAGCAAGCCGACGCTATGCTACTATTAGCAATGCAAGAAGAGTTTAGACATCTGAACTGGGCGGAAGTGATTCAACAGATGAAACCGAATGCCGTTGTTTTCGATGCTAAGAATGTAATTGCGAAAGACCAAATATCAAATCATGTCACACTACTGAAAATATAAATTCTAGGAAGTGCAACCGTGCAACAAGGTTCAAAGAAGAAAGTTTTAATTATCTCCTATCTATTCCCGCCAATTGGTGGGGGAGGAGTCCAACGTGCGTTAAAGATGGCGAAGTATCTTCGCGATTATGGCTGGGAACCACACGTCCTCACGGTAACTGAGGATGTGTATTTTGCGTCCAAAGACTTTAGTCTGCTTGATGAATTACCCGAGGGAATCTATATCCATAGAGCGCAGCAGTGGGACCCACTAGGAAAAATGCAGCCGGTTCCGTCCACAAAGCCAGCAGGCACTTCAACGAAGCAAGCTGCCGTTGTTAGTGGAAATCAGAATCAGCGAAACAAGAATGAAGTCACACAGACCACTAGTTGGAAGCGACGAATCATCAATACGATTAAGCCTATACTGAAAGGCATTAAGAACCGTGTTCTGATTCCTGATGACCAAATCTTATGGTACAAGCATGCAGTAGAAGTAGGCACTAGTGTGGTGAAAGAACATAACATCCAAGCAATATTTTCAACATCCGGCCCGAATACCAATCATTTAGTTGCCTTGTCAATTAAAAATCAGACTAGCATTCCTTGGATTGCTGACTTCCGAGATCCATGGACTGATAACATGCACCGTTCGGGTATCTGGTGGCGTGAGAAACTTGAATCTATACTTGAGAGAAAAGTAGTTAAGAACGCAGATTGCATTATGACGGTGACGGAAAGCTTTTTAAGAGGATTTGAGAAGAAGTATCGAACCCTCATTCAAAGTGGTGCAGTAGTGCACAATGGATATGATATCAGTGACTATAAGCAGCTACCATCAGACCACTTATCTTCTAGCGAGGTAACGAATCCGAAGAACTCAGTAAAAGACTATCCTACCAAAGAAATTGATAGGGTTGAATCCAAAAAAGAAAAGATGAAATTAGCTTACACAGGTATCTTCTATAACAAGAGAAATCCCCGTCTATTATTGCGCACTCTGCAAGAGTTAATTCACAAGGGCGATATAGATGCGAATCATATAGAACTTCATTTTGCTGGAATCTTTGACTATCCTGGGCAATCTGCTAACTGGGATGCGGTGGTTTCCGCAGGGTTACAGAATCAAGTGGTACTTCATGGTCAGCTACCTCACAAAAAAGCCTTATCTCTACTAGCGAATTCGGACCTGTTATTGCTAATTGCAGATACAGATGAAAACGCGGGGGCATACATTCCGGGGAAACTATTTGAATATATTGCAATTGGTAAGCCAATCTTTGCACTTAGTCATCAAGGGGAATCAGCGGATATAATATCATCCCTTGGAAACGGAGTAGTCATCAATCCTACTGACTTAGCAGCAATGAAGCTCTCCTTGGTACAAATGTATCAACATTGGCTTAAAACGGGACAAGCTCTAACAATGCCGACAGATATATTCAATAGAACGAAGAAATACCAACGCCATGAACAAGCCAGAATGTTAGCGGAAAAGCTAGATATATTAGTTGAGAAATAGTAATTAAGATTTGAATATTGAACAAGGCTTTCGGAATGCTCATTAATCCGTAAGCCTTGTTTCTTTATTGGACTATTATATAAGCAATTTATCCACATAGAGAGTTGCCCCTCTATTGATTACTGCCTGCCCATTAGTTACATCGACTAGGAACTTTTCTAATTGCTGCTCAAACATATACTTTGCGAGAATAGTAAACCTTACGGTTTCCGCATACTCTACATTCTTTACAGGATAGCCTTTGTTATAAAGTTCATTCTCAAGCTTTCCTATCCAGGTATAATCCACATCTAATAGAATCTCTGTGTGTAGCTCGCGTTCGACAATACCTGCCTTTTGCAAACCTTCAGTAGTAGCTTGGCTATATGCCCTTATTAAGCCTCCAGCCCCCAGTAATATCCCACCGAAATACCGAGTCACGACAACGACAGTATTTAACACGCCTTCTTTTTTTAACACCTCTAGCATAGGCTTTCCGGCAGTACCACTAGGCTCTCCGTCATCACTAGCCTTTTGAATATGACTGTTCTCACCAATCACATACGCATAGCAATTGTGGGTCGCGTCCCAATGCTTTTTTCGAATCATTTCTATAAAATGATTCGCTTCTACTTCGTTTTTCACGGGTGAAACATAACTTATGAATTTCGATTTTTTTATAATGAGAGTTTCCTCATCCGACTTCTTTACTGTTTTATATAAGGGGATTGTAAAACCATCCACGGTAATTCACTCCTAACAAATGTTAATATCAATTTTAATAATCAATAATTTAATAATCAATAATTTAATAGTACCCTCTATTTCTGAAGGAAGCAATGTGTCAGTATTTTCAGAAGGAATCAATGTGTAGGAATTCAATAAAGGAATCTTAAAGAATACATACTTTGAAAACGATAATACTAAAAGCAACAGTTATCGACAAATATTTCCTGGGAAATACAAATATCCACTATGTTCGACACGAACATTTTTGCAAAACAACACTTGAAAGTTCGTGAACAAACCCTTATAATGCATAAGGGACTTAAAAAACGACCTCGAAAACTAGAAAAACACAAACTAAGCGCTAGTGAATGTTACTCTCGATAGGTGAGTCAAATTCGGTTGCGCAGGTATGGAGGGTTTTAACATGTCACAGAACAATAAACAAAATAACGTAAATCGATACGATGTAATTATCGTCGGTGCAGGACCTGCGGGAATATTTTCTGCCTATGAAATTGTAAAAGAAAAACCAAATACTAAGGTTTTACTAATAGAGAAAGGAAAAGACATTCGCAAACGACATTGCCCGATGCTTGATAAAGACATCTCTTGTATCAATTGTAAGCCACACTGCTCGATAATGACTGGATGGGGTGGAGCAGGGGCGTACAGTGATGGAAAGCTAACCCTAACAGCAGACTACGGTGGCTGGCTTGATGAATATTTAGATGGCAAAGCAGAAGTAATGAAATATATTCAGTACGTAGACGGAATCTACATGCAGTTCGGTGCGCCTAATAAGACCTATGGATCTTATGACGACAAGGTCGCCGAAATTGAACGTATGGCAGCAACTGCAGACCTGAAGTTAATTCCGGCTGAGATCCGCCATTTAGGGACAGAGAATAATCTTGAGCTTTTATCGAAAATCCGCGACTTCTTAGATGATAAAATAACATTCCATAGCGGCACTACAGTAAAGGAACTCATTATTGAAGAAAATCGCGCTACTGGAGTAGAGCTAGATTCCGGAGAAATATATCACGCACCATATGTAATAGTCGCGCCAGGGCGTGTTGGCTCTGACTGGTTCCGAAGTGAATGTACAAGACTAGGACTATCGCTTAAGAATAATCAAGTGGATATTGGAGTACGTGTAGAAGTCCCTGCAAGCAGCATGGAGCATATCACGAAGCACATTTATGAGAGTAAGCTTGTGTACTACGGGAAGAAGTTTGATGACCCAATCCGCACATTCTGTATGAACCCTTATGGTGAGGTTGTTGTTGAGAATACTGGCGGTATCATGACTGTTAACGGACATAGCTACGCAACAAAGAGAACGAAGAATACGAATTTCGCCCTTCTCGTCAGCAATAAATTCACAGAACCTTTTAAAGAGCCAATCGCGTATGGTAAGTATATTGCAACGTTAGCGAACATGTTGGGTGGCACTGTAATAGTCCAACGCTTTGGCGATTTGAAGAGAGGCAGAAGATCGACACGTGAGCGCATTGATCGTGGTTTGGTAACACCAACATTGACATCGGCAACACCAGGAGATTTATCCCTAGTATTCCCATATCGTCAATTAACGAACATCATTGAGATGTTAGAAGCGTTAGATAAAGTGGCCCCTGGTGTTGGTTCAGAGCACACACTACTATATGGTGTGGAAGTGAAATTCTACTCATCACGTCCAGAGCTATCTAAGAAATTAGAGACTAACATCGAGAACCTTTTTGCTATCGGTGACGGTGCAGGAGTCACAAGAGGACTTGCTCAAGCGGGAGCTAGTGGAGTAGTAGTAGCAAGAGAAGTCGTCAAACGTATGGGATAGAAAAGCTAATGTATAGAAGATTATTAATATCCATTTTCCTCCAAGACGTGATATAATTTTTATACTATTTGATTGAGAGTCGAGTCGGAGGGATTTATATGGACCAAGAAACTAGGGATATGTTTCATCTAATATTGAATAAACTAGATTCTTTTGAAAAAGAAATGAAGTCTGAAATGGCCGAAATGAAGACAGACATTGCAGAAGTAAAAACAGATGTAGCGGAACTTAAAACAGATGTGGCAGCGCTTAAAACAGACGTGGCAGAGCTTAAAACAGATATGGCTGAAGTGAAGTCACAACTTTCAGATGTGCAAACACGTCTCGTTGAAGTAGAATCCCTAACTCGCATGCAAATACAAGCCACTACGGAACTAAGTGACAAATCAGACGAGCAGTATATAGAACTTAAGAGCGAAATGAAATATATTTCGGGAAAGTACGATCAGCAGGAGCGTGTAATTAAGCTGTTAAATAAGAATCGAGTACAAGAAGATCCATCAGATTACGAGAGTTAAAAATAACACGATATACCCTGTTGAATAACTAGACAGAAAGGAGAGGCCTATATAGACCTCTCCTTTCTGTTTCTAGGATTACATTGATGTTTTTCTAGGAAATTAAGGTGTTATTCAATTCGCATGTTAAAATTTCCTATATAAAATCCTGTATCATTTCACTGTTTTCATTACTTCTGAATTATATAATCTGCTACCTGGCTTCTTACGTCCTGTAAATGCTTGTCAATGTTTTCATTCGTTACAATAACGCCGAAGTCCCCTGGGAGTGGTGCGGAAGGCCTTCCAATTAACCGATCCACCATCAGTTTCCCGATGCTAGGGTAGAAATGATAAGGGTCGAAGAAATTATCATAATTGAATGTAACTGTATTCAAATCCATGAAATTTATCACTTCTCCGAACACGCTGACAGTCTCCCGCAGCCATCGCTCATACGCCTCCCAGAATACCCGCTGCTCGAGCATTAACTTAATTCTTGGTGCGATAACAGGCTCAGTAAACACAACGAATCTTGTATTAGGATTATTCTCCTTAATCTCCCGCAGGAAGTCAATATATCGGTCATCATATGGATAACTAGGGGCAGTAGCTTTCTTATGATTCTTCACAAAATCACTAACAATCGCTTGAATATCGACATCCTGAAGGTGCGTACTCGTCTGATTGTATCGATTATAGCTCCGCGCCCCCTCGTACCCACCATTAGCGGAGTAATAGTAATTCGTCAGTGCGCGTTCGTACGTATCCTCAGAAAACAAGCTCTTCCAGCGATAAAATGGTTCATTAGTCAATGATATATAATGTTCAGGTGGTTGATGATCATAGCGCCGCAAAGAGTAAAAGATATCGAAAAACGTCTCCAAGAAAATCACGTCAAAATCTTTGCCATTCTGAAGCTTCGCATACTCAATATAATCGTTATACTCATCAATCAATAGAGAGCTAAGACCATAATTAAATGCCTTATATCCAATAAAATCGTCTTGGTTGAGATACGTTGTACGACTCGTCCCGATAATCAGCGCATTGTAGCGAAATGGTTGATGGGTCACCATATTCGTCTTAAGCAAACGTTCATCAAAACCAATCTGAACCTGATTATACCGATGAGCGTGGCTAAAGTTCCATAACGGATCAACGAAAAAGTTAAACCCAATCAACGCAAGATAAGGCGACAGCACAATCAGTATTAATAGTATAGACGTAGTAATTAACCATTTCTTATACGCTTTCATACCAACCACCTTAATAGGCTAAAAGTTAAAATACAAAAACTCACTATTCGTATTCACGAGAAAGCTCACAAGTAACACACCAGCAACGAAAACCATCAGAACTGACGATGCAGTAAAATTCGGACGGAAATTCATCATAGCATCCATGGAATTCTGCGCACATATCACAATCACAAGGAAAGCAGCAATACACAGAGTTGCAAACTCTCCATACTCAACCATAGGGAACACCTGTAACGACGCCACTATCGCCTCTGCGCTAGTCGGCAAAGCAAGCGCCTCTGGGAAAACAAACATCGCCTTCAGAACCTTCATCGCGTCTGCCCATTCCTGTGCTCGGAAGAATACCCATGAAATATTGACGAACTGAAACGTCAAAAACCAAGCAATATAACGATTCAGCGTATATCCATTAGCTTTCCACAAACGGTGAATTACAATCGCCATTCCATGCAAAAATCCCCAGAAAACAAAAGTCCACCCGGCACCATGCCAAAGTCCGCTAATTAGAAACACAAAGAACAAATTCAAATACGTACGGAACTTGCCTAGACGGTTCCCGCCCAATGGAATATACACATATTGCGTCAAAAACCGTCCAAGGGTCATATGCCAGCGACGCCAAAAGTCTTGAATGCTTGTCGCTTTATATGGAGAATGAAAGTTTATCGGCAGTCGAATATTAAATAGCAGCGCAATCCCAATCGCCATATCGGCATACCCGCTAAAGTCAAAGTACAGCTGAAACGTATAGGAAAGAGATACAATCCATCCTTCGAGCATTGTCAAAGAAACAGCCTCATCAAAGCCGTAAGTTGCCCAAATGGCAAATGTATCTGCAATCACAACTTTTTTGAACAACCCGATGCAGAATACGAATAGCCCCGTCGCAATATTTCTATAATTCACAAGCTTATTCCTAAGCTGTTCAAACTGAGGCATCATTTCTTTGTGATGCACAATCGGGCCGGCAATCAGTTGCGGGAAAAACGTTACGAACAACGCATAGCTTAAGAAATCATACTGCTTTGTCTCCTGGCGATACGCATCTACTAAATATGCAATCTGCTGAAACGTAAAGAAACTTATCGCGAGCGGCAACGCCAACTTTAATAGAGGAACATTAGTAGTAAATACGGCATTCATGTTCGTTAGGAAGAAATTGGAATACTTATAGTATCCTAGTAAGCCTACATTGAATGCAATCCCCAAGGCTAAAATTCCCTTACGCAAGCCGAATTGCCACTTTGTCAAAATTTTTCCTATTATATAATTGAACACCATCGAGCCTATAATCAGTGGAAGATAACTCACATTCCACCAAGAATAAAAAAACAAAGAACTGATGACTAACCAACCCTTTGCTACTGTAATCCAACGTATTTTATTGAGTAGAAAGTACACCGCAAACGCCACAGGCAAAAAGATAAAAATAAACTCGAAAGAATGAAATAGCACCGAACATCACCTCAATTCTAGTTGCAAAAGGTGCAATACTTTAATGATATAATGATTGATATATATGAATCAATAGGGGATACTTTCCTGTTATTCCATAGAAATGTATCATTTCAGAAAATCTTGTCAAAGCTAGTCATACAGCTATGTGGAGTATTGTTAACTACGTCAAGATAAAGTTAGTAATATACAATATTAGCACTATATAAGGAGGATGAAATCATGGTAAGAAAAAAGAATCAATACACAACGGTATTACTTTTAATGATTGGAATGATAATGTTTGGCTTTATGCTCGTTGGATGCAACGGAAATGTAGATGAAGAGGAAAAGAAAGCGAAGGAAGATGGGGAATTTGGGCAGCCGAATAGCACCCATGCCCTTGTAATGCTTGAATCACGAGCAAGTGGATTAGGTGTAGAGAAAATCAGTGATTTGTCACCGAATAACCTTGCAGGCACAATGGTAATATCTGCGGAGGAAGAGCTTTATAGTGGCGAGATGCTTTTAGAGGCAATGCAGCAAGTTTATGGAATTTATTTTAAAAACCATGCCGTTCATATGCCAGGAGAAGGGTATTCGACTTTAGTAGAGGGTAGCGGCGATGCCAACGTTGAGGCTATTTTAGTAAAGACTGATGACGAGGTTTTGAAACGTGACGATATTCGAATCTTACAGGATGACAAGAATTTCTTTATTACTGACAAAGAGCCGCAAAAATCAAATTAGTGTAGCCATCTTGTATTCACTACCCTCCTTTCGCTATAATACATGAGAGAATAGTTTTAGGGGGATAACGATGGTACCAGATCGCATACGTGAAATGATTATAGATATTACGAGTCAATACGGGGAAATCTTAAAGATAACTCTATTTAAAAAAGATGTAAAAGGCGTCTACAATCGCAGGGCTGACATCAATCTTGCCATAGAAACGAATGGGATTTCAGAAGAGCGTTGGAAAGAACTGTACCAAAGCCTAGAGAACGAGCTTGGGACACTACTCTTCTTCGCCATCTTTCGTTGGGAGGAATTCCCGCAAGAGAGCCAAGCAACGATTGCTGAATCTGGGCTTTTGATTTATGAGAAGCAGGCATAAATAGAAATTAATGCAGCAACACAATAGCATGCGAAGTGACTGAATGAATGTGAAAAATCCCGCCTAGAAGGGTTAGAACCCAATAGGCGGGATTTGCTTTACTAATCAGCACTCACAGGAGACTTCGCAACATTCTCTAGCAGGATAGCTAATCGCAATTCTAACAGTCGAATTTCTTGGCCAGTCAACTCAGCTAACATATTCTCATCTGCGAGTACCTTTTCTATGTCCTCTATCTGCAATAACTCGCGATTGACAATCTGCTTTTCAATCAATAACGGATCAGACATGACAATTGACGTATCATTGTAGTTCCAGAAACGGAAATACACCGTTTGCTGCATCATGCCCGCCCCAGGAACTGGCATTAGGGTCTTTGTCTCATACTGATAGATATAAGGATCATCTTCTCCGACCCAGATCGTCCAATCCATTTGTGCGTTGTTAGGACCTACTACTGTTAGTATAACTTTGTCACACCAGTTTCCGAGAATTCGTTCACGTCCGATAATTTGCGGCGCTTTTATAAGTTGCTCGGTGTTCGTTAATTGTAGTAGCTCGATAAATGGTTCATCAATCGATAATCGTTGCCCGTCATATCTCGCTAGCCAATCAACAGGAAACCCTGATTCGTTCTGCATACGCTGCCAATTGCCTTCTTCATGAAGGTAAATATGTTCACCAGCCTCATAATAGCGGAACGGTCGACCAAGGAGCCGCGCATTGACGAGAATCCCGGTACGACTATTCTCTAGAGTCGTATCTTTTTCAGTGCTTTGCTGTGCTACCTCTCTTACAACAATTCCATCATACATGCTAGTCGTTCGACGCTTTTGTACTTTCGTTACAACCCACCCACTATACCAGAAGCGTTTACCGTTAACTTCAGTGAACTGAACGGCTTCGTTCCAGAAATCTTCCCATTCCGAATTCGTAAAAGTACGGTTAGTTACTTTGTTATCCGCATCTAATAACTGACCATTTAGTTGTCCACTATCAATATCGTAGGTAATTGTCTTAGGCAGCCCTTCAGCACTCGGGTGACTGCATCCAGCAGCAGTCAGTAAGGTAATAGATACCATAATAAGAATCAACATAATACGTGTATTAGCAATTCCCTTTTCATCACTTATTTGATTCGTTTGCGTACTACCTTTCTGATTCCATGGAGTAGTACTCAAGTCATCAAGTGTTTCTTTTCTATTCGGATGCCTTAGCGGACTCAGTTTTCTATGTCCTCTTAAACGATACCACGCAATCCCCATGATAGATAATAACGTCAATCCCCATGCTCCTTCTTGGACCGGCATGCCATGTTCCTTTAACACCACGAAACGGTGCTGCTGATAATAACTTGCCACAATCTCATCCGTACCGTCTCCCGTAACATCGCCTACATTTACGTTAATCACAGTATTATTCGTCCGCCAGATTGGCTTCATTTCATAAGAATACGTTTGCGATGACTTAGACGCACCCGGAATATTCTCCATCGTCTCTTCCACCCGATAACCTGTTAAATATCTCCGTGGTTCATTGCGCATATAGCTTTGACTAAGAGCAATAATTTCGCCGTCTGCTTTTACATGCTCGAACCGGAATACATCATCTTGAGCGACCCATAACTGCTCCCACTGATACGGATAGGGACCTCCATTCGAATCATTCATGGGATACGATGGATTTTCTGTTAGTCGCAATACCTGAGACGGAGTGCCAGATAATAGGATTTCATCGCGCGCGTCCCCCGTTACATTAGCGAACAAGAACTCTCCATCTGCTACCTCACGTAACATATCTGGGGATAACATAGCAACGAGCTGCCATTCTGCACCACCCCATTGGTAAATCTCTAACCCGTCACGGTAAAAAATAAACTCGGGCTCTCCACTAGCTACATCATCTTGCGTCAACTTAGCAGTGCCAAGAAACCTAGCACCTTCCCTTTGCATTTCTTCCACAAAAGTTTGCTGCTGCTCGCTAAGTCCATTAAGGTTGTCCACAGCTGCGAGTTTTTCCACTGTTTGTTGCCAGCTCAATTGTTGTTTTTCCACAGTATCTGTACTTAATGCTAAAGCAGCAAATGGCGTCTGCCCAAACGGAAGTAACTGATTAATCACATGCAAGCGATCTACCTGCGGGATAAGTAACTCATAAACTCCGCTGTTTTCCACAGACTTACCCACAGAGTTATCCACACTATCCACAGAGCCGTCTGTCATCAGGACATTTTTTTCTGAATCCCGTTCTAATAGGGGGAATAATGAAGAAGTTATCCTCAGGTTATCCCCAATTTCCACAGTTAAATCATCTTCTAACTGGTAAAAGAAGTCCATTTGCAGCATTCCACGGTCCAGTAAGGATTTTCGAATCTCGCTAAATCTGTGGATAAAGTTCTTATCAGACGCCCATTCCGATGTATAATATGGGAACCCAATATAATCCCTTTGCACTTCATTCCAAATCGATTGCTGGTAGCGCTGGTCTTTTCCTATTTCGATAAAGCCCTCCTTAGCATCTGAGAATCCACCATCATCAATGCGATGTTGAAAGACAAGGTAACGGCTTGGCTCTAGCTGCATAGGAGCTCGACCAGGGCTTGTATATTGCTTCGCTAACTCACTTTCAGAAATTTCTTGAGGCAGTAGTCCTTGGGTAACAATCTCTAGCTGCCCATCGCCGGTAATATCCACTAGCTTTAATGGGAAGTAGTCTACATTCGTATCGTTGAAAAGGGTCGGACTTTCATAAATCACACGGAACTTCTTCGCGAAAAACAGCTCTTCCTGCGTCCAGCCTTGAAACAAAAGTCCACCGACAACGCATAAAACAAGTACAAATCGAAGCTTGATTTGCTTTGCAAGGATTTTGGTTGTGATTAAGAATACTGTTGTTAACACAACAAACGCCAAGAGCTGCTCAAGTGTCGGCTTGTATGCGACTCGGTATAATCCTCGAACCAATAAGAGGTATCCTATCATTAGGAAGCAAAAAGCTAGCCGTTTCTCTTTTGGTAGGATAGCGATAATCACAGCAATTAAGAATACAGTGCCAAGCACTCCGTAAATTCCGTAGTCAAGGAATAGAGGGAATACGACAAAATGATAAAAGATAAATGCAACAATCCCGAACAGAATCGCTAGGCTATAGGATGTGATGTTTTTATTCATGTTGTGCGTTCCCTCCTAACTCTTGCTTCGCTAATTCGTTCGCTAGTTCGTTCTGATCTTCTTGTAAAAATGGCAACGCAAGCAGTATTCCAGCTGTCAGCCAGAACAACACATTCATAAAAGGTACTTCAAAAATGTTCTCTACACCATTGTGCAGAATCACAGCGAATAGACCGCTAAACAAACCTGCAGCAAGAAAACGATAGGATGAATCCCATACACTACGCCATGCCTGATAGCCGTTTTTGACAAGGGAAGACATTAGCCATAGGAAAAGGCTAATTCCCACTAGACCCATCTCTGCTAAAGTCTTCGCATAATAGTTATCCACATAAATCGTACCGAAATGTCTCGCGCCTACGGCACCGCCGTATTGTCCAAGGCCCGCACCGAAAAACGGCTCATGTCGCATTCGGTCAAATGCATTCAACCAACGAGTAATACGACCACCTTGGGCGCTTTTTGTTAGGTATTCTGGGGAGAAGACATACAGAAGACGCTCTACAACTGTTGGGGCTAATACATATACAAGCCCAATCGCAACAACTCCAGCACCTAGTACTCCAATAATCGTTCGTTTATCGTAGATCGTCGCAATGATAATTGCTACAACGACTAGAGATACAGCTAACGCAAGCAATGCCCCACGGGAGAAGGTTACGAGTAAGCACAAGCCCATGACGCCAGCGATACTTAGGAATAGCATCGATAGGCCAAGATCTTTTTTTCCAGAAGTGATGTATTCCTTATGACTGTCCCCATGATTCTTCGTATGCTGCTCCCTATGTTTCTGTAATTTGCGGTTATGGAAGAAGCTTTGTATATGGGATAACGCTAACCCAATGGCAATCGGTACACAGAAGGCCATGTAACTTCCTAAGACATTCGGACTTCCGACGAAGGAGAAGGCACGTGTCCGCACATTCTCGCCGGCATCCACCCAGTGACCGGGCATTGGAACACCAGCAATGTATTGATAGACTCCGTGCAGACCCATAATTAGACCGATTCCTACTATAATATAGATCATCGTGACAATCGTTTGTTTTTCACGTAATAAGTAAAAGGCAGCGAAGAAAGCGAATATGTACTGAAAGGATGCGCGAAAGCCTTCGAGACCTACACTGAAGTAAGGAAGATTAAAGAAGATTAAAGCAATCCCGTACAATACAATCAGAAGGAGCGGCTTCGAGACATTCGTGCGATGGAAATCTCGGCTTTCCAGTTCGCCGATGAACCAACGCCAGCCTAAAATCGTCAAAAGCCCGAATAACACTAGCTCGTCCCACAACGAACTTACAACGGGAATTCGTAAAATTGTTCGCAACACATAATCGACTATCGGGAAGGAAAAGAATAATAAGAATAAGAACGTCTGTAAGCGGTATTTCATGAAGAACCTCCATATTTCTAGATTGAGACTAGTATAGCACAAATCCCTTGCTTTCAAAAACACAGACTGATAAGATAAATAAGGAATCTTAGTAAGCCAAACGGCTGAAATTAGCGGCTAAAGGACGGATACAATAGGTGGTGATTCTATGACAGAGAAGAAGCGATGCAAGGTATTACATGTAATCGGCGGCGGAGAGTTCGGTGGTGCTGAACAGTACCTAATTAATGTAGCGAAACAGATGAAAGACACTGACTATGAAATTCATTTGGCGTGCTTTTACGACCGAGAATTTGCTCGGAAGCTTCGTTCAGCGGACATCCCTGTCCATGTCATATTACCGTCAAATCGTATCGACTTTTCCCTTGCTCATAAAATCGCAGATCTCATCCGTCATTACCAATTTGATATATTGCATACCCATGGAGTTCGGGCGAATTTATTCGGCCGTCTAGCAGGGAAGCATATTAATAAGGAAAGACGTAGAGATGGGCAGAAAAAATTGCCTGTCCTTACGACGATTCATAGTGAACTACGTCAGGATTATTCGCACCCAATTGCCTACAGCATTGCCTATAGCCTGGAACGAATGAGTCAGAATATGACAGACACCTTCATTGCCATTTCTAATAGTATTCGCGATGACATCCTTAAGCGTAACATTCCATCGTCGAAAATAGAAGTAATTTATAACGGGATTGATTTTGTAGAGTTATATGAGAAAGCGAAGGAAGAATCTCCTGAGCTGGATGCAGTGATGCAGGGTATTGTAGGACGGAAAACAGGTGATTCTTTAGAAGAGCACCATGGTTCGACCCCGCCTATATTGATGGGAATCGTAGGTCGTCTTCAGCCGGTGAAGGGACATCGATATGCAATCCTTGCCATGCCAGAGATTCTGCGACTGTATCCCAATGCACGATTATTGATTGTAGGCGAAGGACCGTTACAGCCAGAGCTTCAGCAGTTAGCGAGACAACTGCAAGTAGACCATGCTGTTCACTTGATTGGTTATCAGGCGAATGTAGCACCGTTTTTATCAAAGCTCGATGTATTCCTCATGCCATCCTTGGCGGAAGGGTTAGGG
The DNA here is from genome assembly GCF_001742305.1 of Desulfuribacillus stibiiarsenatis. Classification (NCBI taxonomy): domain Bacteria; kingdom Bacillati; phylum Bacillota; class Desulfuribacillia; order Desulfuribacillales; family Desulfuribacillaceae; genus Desulfuribacillus; species Desulfuribacillus stibiiarsenatis. Next base: position 273,730 of record NZ_MJAT01000022.1, read on the forward strand.
TTATCTTTAATAGAAGCAATGGCATTCGAACTACCAGTCATTGCTAGTGGTGTAGGTGGTATTTTAGATGTAGTGCAAGAAGACACGGGAATTCTTGTTCCTGCGGAAGATGCTTACGCACTCGCGAAGGCAACCTGTCAGCTACTAGCAAACCTTGAATCTGCGAAGTTAATGGCAGTGCGGGGAAAAGAGGATGTTCAGAAGCGTTTCCACACAGACCGTATGATTTCTCAAATGGTGAAAGTGTACAATGAACAGTAAAAAATAAAATTTTCGTGTATATCAATGGAGTATATTACTACCGTATATATGCATACTTAATAGAGGGAAAAATATGGTGGAAGACCACAAACGCACACTTATAAAGTCTGGAATGATTATTGTAGTCGCCACATTTATCGGGCGACTTTTCGGTTTTGTCAGAGAGATTTTCATTTCCGCGCAGTACGGGACATCTGCCCAAGCCGAAGCATATTTTATTGCCATTACCATTCCTACTATATTGATAGCTGTTTTACCTGGGGCATTGAATTCTGTTTGCACTCCACTTTTTGCAGAATATAAAGCGAAAGGGGATATTAAGGGATTACAAGGATTATTTAATACTGTAACATCACTTGTTTTATTAGGATCGTTAGTGCTTTCTATTCTAGGAGGATTTTTCTCAGCGGAAATTGTGTCAGTCCTCGCGCCAGGCTTTACAGGAGAAGTGCGAGAACTTACAATTGAACTAGTAACATTGATGGTTCCAGCGATTACACTCATCGGACTAATCAGTATCTTCTGGAGCTATCTGAATGCACAACAACATTTTTTAATGCCAAGTTTAGGGCCACTAGTAGCAAGCGTTATTGTCATTGTATCGATTTTCACTTTAGTGCCAGTGTATGGGATTCATGGATTGACGGTAGGGACTGTCATTAGTTTCTTATTTCAAGGGCTAGTCATGTACCCAACGCTAAGAAAGAGTGGCATTAAATTTGGACTCGCGTTGCAATTTAAGAACCCAGCAGTGAAACGTTTCTTCATCCTAATGATTCCGATTGTGTTAGGCATGTCAATCAACCAGTTAAACGTCATCGTTGACAGAATGCTTGGTTCTGGACTAGAAGAAGGGAAATTCGCAGCATACATCTATGCGACAAGGATATACCAGCTACCAATCGGGATATTCGTCGGTGCGATTACATTACCGTTGTTCCCTGTGTTATCGAAATACGCATCAGAGCAGAACATAGACCAGCTGATTGCTACGATGTGGAACGGATTGAAGATGCTGGCCTTTATCATGTTGCCAGTAACCGCAATCTTAATGATCTTAGGAGAACCCATCGTCAGACTACTATTCGAACGTGAAGAATTTACACGGGAAAGCACAATAGAGACGAACTGGGCACTGATGTTCCTTGCACTTGGATTCTTTCCGTATGCTGCGAGGGATTTACTCGCACGAGTATTCTACTCCCTGCAAGATACAAGAACTCCAGTAATTATCAATACCATAACGATTACTTTAAATGTTATATTTAGTATAATCCTTGTCCGCTATCTCGATCAAGGTGGACTAGGGCTAGGTATGGCATTGGGGGGATTTGCGAATTTTATGATTATGTTGTGGGCGATTCGTAGGAAGCTTGGGTTGGTGGTGGATAGGCAGTCATTGGTGGAAATTGGGAAGATAATGGTAGCTACTATTAGTATTTTAATTTTACTGATAGGTTTTAAAGCAAATGTATCTTATAATGAAACTTTTATAATTGAATTAATATACATGGTAACGATGATGATGATTATTGGAGTTATATATATATTTATGCTGCATCTTTTAAAAGTGGAGACTGCCAAAGCATTATTAAATTTGCTTTTTTTAAAAAAATCAACTAAATCATAGTCTGTGAAGCTATATAGGTATGCTTAAATTATGGAAAGAAGGGTTGAGTTAAATGAATTTTAATAATGGTAAAAAACAGAAAAAACGAGAGTTGCATAACGGACTAAATGTTTTAGATTGGTATTACTTAATACCATTAGCCCTCATTGGAGCTTTTGTACCGACTATTGTTTACTTGAAAATAACAGAATTACCACCTCATATTGCAGCTCATTGGGTTAGTTCAGAAAATCTCGATTTCTTTTCATACTATAAGTCCCTATGGATACAAATAATATCTGGGCTATCTATTATTATCCTAGTATTAGCTAGGATACAGAATACCTTCAGATTCAGAAATGAAATCATCTATTACCCTTTATTTCTGTACGCTGGAATGATTATTTTATCAACCATATTTACTGATCCAATTTATATGGATGTTGCACTTAAAGGATTTCCAGATCGATTTGAGGGAATGTGGGTGCTTCTTTCATACATTGTAATTACTATTGTTACTATGAATATAGTGAATCAATCATCGCATTTCAAAATATTATTAGGAAGCCTTTTAGTTTCTGCTTCAATTCTCAGCATATTAGGAATATTTCAGTTTTTCGGCACTGACTTCTTTCAAACAGATATAGGAAAAGCTTTGATATTACCGAATCAATACAAATATATGTCTGACACACTATCTTTCACATTTGGGCCACATACGATATATAGCACATTCTATAATACAAACTACGTCGGAAGCTATATGTCTATGGTTTTTATTTTGTCCATTGTTTTATACCTTTTCGCAAAAGAAAGAAACTACCAAATTGTTTTAGGAATAGTTATTTGTCTTACATTTAGTAATTTAATTGGATCAAATTCAAGAGCCGGGTTAATGGGCGGAGTTATTGCGTTTTTAGTATTATTCATTGTTATGTATAGAGTCATAATTGAAAAATGGAAACAATCTATTATTCTGGCTTTTTCATTATGTTTAATATTTTTTGGATTAAACACAATATCTGATGGAGGTTTGACTAGTAATATAGAAAGACTCACCTCTGAACAAAATAATTTAATTACGGATAATATAAAAGATGAATCAAATGAAGGTAAAATTTCGTTGGATTTTAAAGATCTTTCTTTAGATAAAAATCGAGCAATTTTAGATATGGGCCAACAAATATTAACTGTTGAAGCATTAAGAGTTGATAATTCTATGGAATATAATCATGAAGATTATAAATTTTATGACACGGAGGGAAAGACTCTTCCATACACATTTAATAAAGAACTATATGAATTGTCATTCGATGATGCAAATTATTCAAAGTATACACTGATAATTGCTGGGAATCTTGTTCAAATAAATTATAATACATCATTATCGATAAGCTTAGGGACTGGCCCTGATGGTAAAATTTATTTTGTGAATAACAAGAATCAATTAGTGCAATTAAATACAGCACCTAGTTGGGGTTTTGAAGGTCGTGAAACTATGGGATCATCTAGAGGATATCTTTGGTCAAGAAGTATTCCAATGTTAAAAGAAACTGTATTATTAGGAAAGGGTCCTGATACGTATGCGATTTATTTTCCTCAAGATGACTATATTGCTAAACGGAAATATCTATCTGAGTTTTATAGGTTAGTAGATAAGCCGCATAATATATATTTACAACAAGGAATCAATACAGGCGTAATATCACTAATAGCTTTTTTATCAATATTCTTTATATATTTTTACTCGTGTTTCCGTCTGTATTTTAAAAAGAATATAAATGGTGAAAATATTTTCAATGTAGTTGGAATAGCTTCGTTTTTGGCTGTTATATCTTACGCTGTAACGGGAATATTTAACGACAGTGTGGTCTCAGTAGCCCCAGTATTTTGGTTGATCTTAGGAATAGGATTAGCTAGTAACCGTATTAACAAAGAGAACATAATCCAAACATAATCTACTAATGATTATTACAAATATATTACTATAAAAACATTGAAAATGTACCGAAACTTATTTAGATAATCTGCGTCTAATATGGTGTAGTAAAGACAAACGCGCTTTTAAGCCGTAGTTAAATGCACCGTATATATGGACTATTTAGTTTAAGTAATAAAAAGTCATTTACTTTTATTAGATGTCTATTATATAATAGTGTGTGCATGCAAAATGCTAGATTTGTCAATTTATAGCCTTATCTCGTAGAAAGGGGGTGGAATAATGAGAGATCAACAAAACCAAGGCAAAGTATTATCAACACCCTTAAAAAACCAAAAAAGAAGATTTTCCCAAGGAGGAGAAACAAAATTTATGAAAAAGAATAAATTAATAGCTAGTTTTCTAGTGTTCGCTTTATTAGTGACTCTAGTAGCTCCAATCGGAGTAGCAAGCGCTGCAACTACTTATAGTGCAGTAAGCGTTGCGAAATTTACAAAAAGCACTAGTTCAGCACTAGGTGTTATCCAGGTAACTGCTGACCCAATGTTAGCTTCATCTTCTGCTTTAATCAAACTTCCAAGCGACGTTAAAAACATAACTGTTTCAGCGGTTACAGGCGCTAACACAAGTACTAATGCAATTACTATCAGTGGTATCAATGGAATTACTGACGCTACTAATTACACTTACAGCCAACCTGTTAATGAGTTCAGAGTAACAGTTGCACCTTCAATAACAGGTCAAAAAACTGAGTTTTTCATCTATATTACAGCTGATACTTCAGACTTAGCAGCTGGCGATGTAGTTGCTACTATTACTGGTTTAAGTGGACAGCTTCCTAGTGGATCTGTTACAGTAGCAAACATTTTAGGAAGTGGAACTACTGATATTACAGTAAGCACTCCTAAGTTCATTTCTGGAAACAACAATGAAGTTATCTTTACATTAACTGAAAGCATTGCTGGCGCATTAGATACTAAAGCGTCTTCTTTAAAACTTACTTTACCAAATGGATACACATGGTCAAATACGTCTGCTTCAGCAGTTATCGTAGGTAACCAAGTTGTTAATGCTTTAACTTCATCTTCAGATGGAAGAGTATTGACTGTTGATACACAAAAAGCTGGTTCGCCTTCTAAATCAATCATTCGTTTAACTGCTAATGTTAACGTTAATGACAACGTAGCTAAGCATGGCGATGTTATTGCTACAGTTTCTGGTGATAACAAGTTTAATGCTGCTGAATTAACTGTAGCTAAATATGCTGACTTCGGAGTTAAAACAAGCGTTAAAGACAAGAAATCAATCGTTGCTGGTCAAGCAAACAAGAAAATTGGAACAGTAGTGGTTGAAGAGACTGCTCCTGCATCATTAGTAAACGGAAGAACAATCTACTTAACTCTTCCTGAGGGTGCAAAGTGGAACAACGCATTCTCTGCTGCTATGTACAGTGGATCTAATACCTTAGCAGTAACTACACCAACTTCTCCTGATGCAATTTCTAATGAAGGAAGAACATTAAAGGTAGTATTAAGCGCTGCAAGTACTGGTAACGCTGGTAAGTTAGAAATTCAAGACTTAACTGTTGACACTGCTGTAGACTTTAAAGGCGAAATCGCTGTAGAACTTTCAGGTAATTCTGGATTGACTGGTAAGTTAGTGGTTGCTGATGTAACTGCTCCTATTACTGCTACTGCGACTAAAGCTGATGTAAAGATTGGTCTTCAAAATCAAAAGGCAGGAAATATCGTAATTAAAGAAACTGCTAAAGAAAGATTAATTAAAGATGGAAAATTAGAAATTACGTTTGCTAACACTGCAGCTACATTCCAAAACACTCCTACAGTTAAAGTTACTGAAGGCGATATTGATGTAGAAATCTCAAAATCTTCAACTATGTTAACTATCACAGTGAAGAGAGATAGTTCAGTTGCAAGTACTATCGAAATTAGCAATATCTTAATGACAGTTGACCGTTCAGTTGCTGAAGGTGACTTAACATTAAATATCAGAGGTAACGCTACAAACAACGCAATCAGTGCTGTTGATGCTAGATTCCCTGATAACAAAACAGTTGCTAAAGTTGTTAATGCATCTGTAACAACTCCTGCTCCTGATAGCACGCCTGTAACTCCTGTACCTGTAACTCCTGTATCTGCGTTCGTAGTAGATTCAAAGAATTACACTGTTAACGGTGTTACCAAGACTATGGATGTAGCTCCATTCATCCAAAATGGTCGTACTATGTTACCAGTTCGTTTCGTTGCTGAAGCTCTTGGCGTAAGCGAAGATAACATCATCTGGAATGCTTCAACTAAGCAAGTAACTATCATGAAGGGTGACCGCATTGCTCAATTAACAATCGGTAGCGATACTCTTCTTGTAAATGGTGTAACTGTTAAGATGGATACAGTTGCTTCAACTAAAGACGGCAGAACAGTTCTTCCAGTTCGATTTGTTGCTCAAGCACTTGGCGCTAACATCGATTGGGATGCTGCTACACGTACAGTATCAGTAAAGTAATTAGAATTATCAAATAAAAAGAGCTCCTTTAGGAGCTCTTTTTATTTGGATTGATTAATTCTATTAGTTAAATATATGTATTGAACAAATAGAAACGTACATTTAAGGATTTTTTAATAATCATAAGCAAAAATTATGATATAATTTAATAAATAGGAAAGGGGAGAAAAGATGAAAAAGTATATATTGATGTTAATAATTCTGTTTATAATCCCATCAATCTCTTTTGTTAATGCAGAAGCCTTAGAAAAAGGAAAACAAGAAACGGCATATTTAACAATAGAAGATGCAGTTAATCTAGGGATAAAAAATAGTATTACTCTAAAAAACATGGAAGTTGAAGTTGCAAAATTGTATGAACAACGGAAAAGGGCAGATGAGATAATTCAATTTTTTACTATAGATGCAGAAAATAGCGCTGGCTATTTTAGTACTGGTGGTGATGCTGGGCATGCAGTTATTACAGGTTCTATTCAATCTTTGGTTGCTATTGACCGTCAATGGAAGATTGCAGTAAAGCGTTATGATATGGAGAAAGAAACTATTGAATATAAAGTATTACAAGCATACCAAGATGTATTACGAGCGATGAAAGATATTGACTATATAAATAAAAATATAGAACGTGTACAGTACGATTTACGTTTAGTAGATATTAAGAATCAATATGGTATGGCTAGCAATTTTGAATATGAAAAAGCAAAATATGCAGTTTCAGCTGCAAAAGATAGTTTACAAACAAAAAAAGCCTTACTAAATTCAAAGGTTATCGAATTAGCAAAATTAATTGGTACTATAGATGTTGAATCTATAGAACTGACAGATCTACCGCAAAAGGAAATAGTAAATTTAGATTTGGATTTACATATTAGTAGGTTGCGAAGTGATAGTCCATTAGTTTGGATAGGAGAGCAGCAAGCATATTTGGCTCAACTTGCAGTTGACAATTATACATTCAATCAGAATACATTTGATACGTATCAAGTGAAAAAGTTAGAAGTTGAAATTGCCCAAAATAGAGTGAATATTACTAAGGATCAGATGGAAAGCACAGCTAAAAACTTATTTGCTAAGCTAAAAGAGATTGAGTTTTCATATCAAGAACTTATTACTTCTGAAAAATCTTTAAATAATATGTACAAAAATGCAGAGGTTAGAATGAATATTGGAATGTCAACAAAACTAGAATTGTTACAATTGCAAGAACAAATACTATCAATTCAAGTACAAAAATACAACCTGATAGCTCAACAAAACATCTTAAATTATGCACTAAAAAAGCCATGGGTTATGGGCGGATAATGTAAAAATAAAACACCTTAATATAGCGCCTAAATTGTTATGTGATTTAATTAATATAGATATAAAGCGTGATGAATAAAGTATTGACAAAAAGCCTGTTATGAGTAAAAATATTACTCATAACAGGCTTTTATTTATACGTATTTTCAGTGTGAGGAGAAATAATAATAGAAAACAAAATCTTTAATATTACTTGTTGGCAAATTATTATATGAAAATGGAGAAATGTGGAAATGTTAGATTCGCTTATTACATCGAAGACAAGAATTAAATTATTACTTAAGTTTTTTTTAAACGTTGAGACTAAAGCATATCTAAGAGGACTTGCGGAAGAGTTTGGAGAATCAACAAATGCTGTACGTGTAGAGTTGAATAGACTTACTGATGCAGGAATACTTGAGACAATTACTGATGGGAGAACAAAACTTTATCAGGCAAATATAAGACACAGTTTATTTTTGGACTTGCAAAATATTGTAAAAAAATTTGTTGGTATTGATAAAATAGTAGAACATATAGTTGCGAAATTAGGGGATGTAAAGTTAGCTATTATTACAGGTGACTATGCAGAGGGTCGAGATTCAGGATTAATAGACTTGGTGATGGTAGGTGAAATTGATAAAAATTACTTTATAAAATTAGTAGATGCAGTTGAAATGCTTATTCATAGGAAGATAAGGGCTTTAGTGTTAACGGAAGAGGAGTATGTAACGTATACTGATGTTTTAAACAAAAATAAAGCTATAATTGTCTGGAGTGCTCTAGGTGATAAACGTAATAATTAAACTTAAGGAATTATTTAATAAGAGACAAAAGACAAAATATATTACATTACTTTTTATGATGCTACTTGCAGCATTATTAGAGACAGTGGGCATTGGATTAATTGTTCCATTTATTAGCTTGTTAACAAATCAAGAGATAATATATGATAATACTATTATATATAAGTTATATTCCACTTTTAATTTTCATTCAAAGTCTGATTTTTTAACAGTTGTCACTATTATCTTTTTCGGAGTGTTTTTAATAAAAAACCTATATCTATTACTATTTATATATATTCAAAATCGAATTATATATAATGAACAGATAGCGCTATCTATAAGGTTATTCGAATCATATCTAAAGAAGCCATATGAATTTCACGTACAAAGAAATACTGCTGATTTACAACGGAATATAAATATAGAAGTTGGTAAGTTTTTTTCATATTTTATAATCCCCTTATCAATGGTAGCAATAGAAATCTTAACTGCAACTTTCATTTTTATACTACTATTATATATTTCACCTATACCAACATTAGTTACAATTATCATACTAGGAACAAGTGCAGGAGTATTTTTAAAGTTAGTAAAGAAGAAGATTTATCAAAGTGGAATTGATCAACAGATTTCAAATGGTGACATGATTAAGTGGGTTAATCAAGGGTTGGGAGCGGGTAAAGAAGTCAAAGTAAAAGGTATAGAAGATTTTTTTGTTAAGAAGTTTTCTAAGGAAAGTGTTGTTTATGCCAAGGCTGCCCGCTATCATTCCTTGTTATATCAAAGTCCAAGATTATTTATAGAGACTGTACTAATAGCAACTGTGTTAATAATTTGTCTAATGATAGTAGTAACAGAAGATAATATCTCATCACTTGTAGCAACTTTAGCATTATTTGCTATGGCTGCTGTAAGGTTGGTTCCCTCTATTAATAGAATAGTAAGTAGTTTAAACTCTATGCGATATAGTATACCTGCTTTTGATGTAATATATAATGATTTGATTGATAGCAATATAAATCATGAACAACCTATATATAATGCAAATAATAATAGAAGATTAGAATTTGAGAGGTGTATACGAGTAGAAAATGTAACTTATAGGTACCCTAATAGCAATGAAGACGCAATAATTAATGTTTCATTTCAGATTCCAAAAGGTAAAGCAATAGGTGTAGTAGGTGCTTCTGGGTCTGGAAAGACGACTATTATTGATATACTACTAGGGATTTACAACCCAACGAAAGGGAAAATCTTTATTGATAATAGAAACATATACGATAACATAGCAAATTGGCAAAAAAACATTGGATATATTCCGCAGACAATATATTTATCTGATGATACAATTAGAAACAACATAGCATTTGGGAAAGATGAGAAAGAGATAGACGATAGTAGAATTTGGCGAGCATTAGAACAAGCGCAATTAAAAGGTTTTGTTGAAGGGTTGCAGGATAACTTAGATACTTTTGTAGGTGAAAATGGGGTGCGGTTGTCTGGAGGGCAGAGGCAACGGATTGGTATTGCTAGAGCATTATATGATGACCCTGAAATATTATTTTTAGATGAAGCAACATCGGCACTAGATACAGAGACGGAGTATGAAATAATGAGAGCGATAAATGAACTTAAAGGATTTAAAACTCTAATTATAATTGCTCATAGACTTAGTACGATTGAACAATGTGATTATATTGTTAAAATGAATAAAGGAAAAGTTGAAAAAGTATAGACTTACTAACGCTAGGTGAATATAAAAGTGAATTTAGCAAGCCAAATTGAGATAAGGAAAGAATATGGTGTAATTACTCTCGAATTTATATAGAGATGTAAAAATGTTATTAAAAACTAGCGTAATTATATAGACTATAATTATGTTAAGAAAAAAATTATAATTTAAGGATGATGAAAGTGAATATGGAAAACAGTACAATTCTTATAACTGGAGGAACAGGATCATTTGGGAGAAAGTTTATTGAGTATGCTCTTCAACATGATATAAAGAAAGTGATTGTATTTAGTCGTGATGAACTAAAGCAATATGAAATGGCCCAGGAATATAACGATGACCGGATACGTTTTTTTATAGGTGATGTTCGTGATAAAGATCGATTATATAGGGCGTTTGATGGTGTCGATATCGTAGTACATGCAGCTGCGCTTAAGCATGTTGGAGCTTGTGAATATAATCCTTTTGAAGCGGTTAAGACCAATATAAATGGTGCCCAAAATATAGTGGAAGCAGCTATAGACAGAAATGTAAAGCGAGTAATCGCTCTTAGTACAGATAAAGCGTGCAATCCAGTAAATCTATACGGAGCTACTAAATTAGCTTCAGATAAGTTGTTTGTTGCTGCAAATTCATACGTTGGAGATAACAGGCATACACGTTTTTCTGTGGTAAGATATGGGAATGTAGTTGGCAGCAGGGGAAGCGTTGTTCCGTTTTTCAAAAAAATTATGCATACTGGAGTATTACCTATTACCGATGAGCGAATGACACGTTTTTGGATTACGCTTGATCAAGGTGTACAATTTGTATTAGACAGTCTAGTAAGAATGCGTGGCGGAGAAATTTTTATTCCAAAGATACCAAGCATGCGAATAACCGACTTGGCTTATGCTATCGCACCAAATTGCGAGACCAAAATCATTGGAATTCGTCCAGGAGAAAAATTACATGAAGCGATGATTTCTGAAGACGATGCTAGGCATACAAAAGAGTATGATTCGTATTACATGATACAACCTGAGTTCGAATGGTGGGATGAAGAAAGTGTAGGGGCTGGAAAAAATGTGCCAGAAGGATTTACTTATACTAGTGATAATAACAGTCATTGGTTGACATTTGAAGAGTTGCGAACTTTAGTATCGGAAAATCATAAATAACGTGTCTATAGGGTGAGATTATGAATTTATGTATTGTACAAGCACGGATGGGCTCAACAAGGTTATCTGGAAAAATTATGATGAAGCTAGGTGACCGACCATCTATATATCATACCTACAATAGGATTAGTAAGAGTAAATTGATTGATAATATTGTTATTGCTACTACTACAAATTCCTCGGATGATATTTTATATGAGTATTGTAAAGAACAATCTATACCTTGCTTTCGAGGTAGTGAAAATGACGTACTAGATAGGTATTATTCTTGTGCTAAGGAAAATAATGCGCAGAACTCTGACGCAATCATTAGAATCACAGGAGATTGTCCACTCATAGATCCAATTGTAGTTGATGAAATAATTGGTTTTCACGAAGAATCTAAAGTAGATTATATTAGTAATACGATTGTTCCAACTTTTCCAGATGGTTTGGATGTGGAAGTGCTTTCTTTTGAATCATTAGAATATGCCTGGTTTCATTCGAAACTAGCCTCTGAACGAGAGCATGTTACCCCTTTTATAAAAAAAAATACGAGTCTTTTTAAGGTGAACAACTATCTTAACAAATGCGACTGGTCGCATTATCGTTGGACACTAGATGAAATAGAAGATTATAGAATGTTGTCTTGCATTTTCGAACATCTATATAAAGAAAATGAAATATTGAAGACGGAGAAAATAATTGAATTTTTGGAACATAATCCTCAAATAGCACGTATTAACTCATCAATTGGTAGAGACGAAGGTTATCAAAAGTCTCTAAAAAAAGATTTGTTATATTTAGAATAAGTTAGGAGATAGATAATGACATACAATAACCTACAAAAGAGCAAAGAATTATTGGAGCGAGCAAGAAAAATCACTCCACTGGGTTCCCAGACTTATAGCAAAAGTTACAGGTACTTTTGTGAAGGAATAGCTCCTGCTTATATTGAAAAAGGAAAGGGTTGTTATGTATGGGATATAGATGGGAATCAATATATTGATTTTATAGCGGCGTTAGGCCCAATCATAATTGGCTACTCTGACGAAAGAGTAAACGAAGCCATTATAAAACAATTGGAAAAAGGTATTATCTTTTCACAACCGTCATCCATATGTATAGAATTGGCTGAAAAAATTACGCAGATAATCCCGGGCGCTGAGATGGTGCGTTTTCTGAAAAATGGGTCAGATGCTACTTTTGCAGCAGTAAAATTGGCTAGGGCCTATACGGGTAAGGAAATGGTCGCGATTTCAGGTTATCATGGCATGCAAGACTGGTATATTGGATCAACTATTAATAATAGAGGTGTACCTAAAGCAGTAAGTGAAATATCAAAAACATTTACTTACAATAACATCGAATCATTGGAGCTTTTATTTGAGCAATATCCTGACAAAATTTCCGCAGTTATATTAGAGCCAGTTCAAGGAGATGGCCCGGAAAATCAGTTTCTAGAAAAGGTAAAAGAAGTTACTCAAAAAAATAATGCTATTCTGATTTTTGATGAAGTGAAGAGTGGCTTTTATTATGCGTTAGGTGGGGCATCTGAGTATTTTAATGTAACCCCTGATCTTACAACTCTTGGTAAAGCGATTGCAAATGGGATGCCTTTATCAGTCGTAGCAGGGAGACGAGAATTATTAGAGCTAATTGAAACAGAGGGTGTCTTCATATCAACTACTTTTGGGGATGAGACTCTATCAGTGGCAGCTGCACTAGCTACCATTAGTATATTAGAACAAAAAGAAACTTATGAAAAAATATGGGGATTAGGTGAAAGCTTAAAAACTGGGTTGCTTAATATTATAAAAGATAAAGGATTAGAAGAAATCGTTACTGTTAAAGGGTTAGCGCCATATTGTGGTGTGGACTTTAATGGATATGATAATCTTTCATATTTAGATATTGCTTCAGTTTTTCAACAGAGAATGATTAAGTCCAGTATTCTCACTTTAGGGTTGAATCATATTTGTTTAGCACAAACTGAAGAAAATATATGTAAATATTTAAATGCAACAGAAGATGCCTTGGATGACATTATACAAGTGTTAAATAAAAAAAGTACTGAGGGGATTTTACTCGGGGGTAAAATAAATCCTATATTTAAGAGGAACTAACATCTAAATTACAATTATAACGTTATATATTAGGGTGGCATTGTATGAAGATATTAATTACTGGAGTAGCGGGGCTTCTTGGTGGGAATTTAGCATACTTATTATCAAAAAAATTTAATATTGTTGGAGTCGATCGTAATATAATAAAGATACCTGGTACAACAATCCACTCTTTAGATTTAAGAGATCGTACCTTAATATATAATTTTATAAAAAAAAACCAACCTTCTGTGGTAGTTCATTGTGCGGCTGCAACAAATGTTGATTGGTGTGAAGTAAATGAAGAATTAGCTTATATTTTTAACACTGATGTGACAAAACAATTGGTAGATATATGTAATGAACTAAGGATTAAATTTATATTTATATCTACTGATGCAGTATTTGACGGGGTTAAAGAAGGACTTTATCGGGAATCTGATGAAGTTACACCTGTAAATGTTTATGGGAAAACAAAAGCACTAGCAGAACATGCAGTTATGGAGAATCCCAACAACCTAGTTTTGCGTACTAATATATATGGCTATAATATTAGAGAAAAAAATAGTTTCGGAGAATGGATTCTGTATTCTCTTATCAATGATATGACTTTGAAAATGTTTGATGATGTATTGTTTTCTCCTATTATAGTAAATGATGTAGCAACCATTATTGAACAAGTTATACTATCCAATGGAAAGGGATTGTACCATCTTTGTGGAACGGGAGCTATTTCAAAATATGACTTTGGAGTTCAACTTAAAGAGGTTTTTTCTATAAATACAGGTTCTATTGAAAAGATTTCGGTTGATCAATTTACCTTTAAAGCAAATCGAACAAAAAACATGGCCTTGAGTAATGAAAAAATTAGTCAACTTTTAAATGTTGAAATTGCATCACCTATGGAGAGTATCATTAAGTTTAAAGAATTATATGACCAGCATTATCATGAGATACTAAGGGAGTTTATAGGAGGGTCTAGAAATGCTAAATAATGCTATTGCAGTTGGAAATACAATAATATCTGAATACAATCGCCCATACTTTATAGCTGACATAGCAGCTAATCATGACGGTTGTTTAGATCGTGCGTATAGACTAATTGAGTTAGCAAAGGAAGCAGGGGCAGACTGCGCTAAATTTCAAAATTTTCAAGCAGCAAAGATTGTTAGTCGCAATGGGTTCGATACACTAGGGAGTCAGTTATCGCATCAAGCATCTTGGAAAAAATCGGTTTTCGAAGTTTATGAAGATGCCAGTATTCCAGAAGATTGGTCTGCGCTCTTAAAGGCAAAATGTGACGAAGTTGGCATAGAGTATATGACAAGTCCTTATGACTATCAATCAATTGATGCAACAGATCAATATTTGAATGCTTATAAAATTGGGTCTGGTGATATTACTTGGGTAAAAATTTTAGAATATATAGCGAAAAAGGACAAGCCAGTATTTCTTGCTACTGGTGCATCTTCCCTTGAAGATGTGCAAAGAGCAGTAGATGCAATACTAGCACTTAACACTAAATTAGTTATAATGCAATGCAATACGAATTATACAGCAAGCTGTAAAAACTATAATCATATAAACCTTAACGTATTAACAAAATATCGACAGTTATTCCCAAACTGCTTGTTAGGTTTATCGGACCATACATTAGGGCATGCCACTGTTTTAGGGGCTATAGCGCTAGGTGCGAGAGTTATTGAAAAACACTTTACTGATGACAACAATAGAATGGGTCCAGACCATAAATTTTCAATGAATTCAAATACATGGAGAGATATGGTAGATCGTGCAAGCGAATTGTATGTTTCTTTAGGAGACGGGATTAAACGAATTGAAGATAACGAAAAGGAAACTGCTATTGTACAAAGAAGATGTTTATATTATCAAAAAGATTTAACAAAAGGTCAAATTATCACAGAGGATGATGTTTTCCCTTTGCGCCCCTTTAAACAAAATGGCATTCAACCTTATGAGCAAGACGAAATTTTAGGTAGGGTATTACAAGTTGATGTTAAGAAAGACGAGCATGTTAAGTGGAGTGATATTAATGCTTAAAGGTGAATCTATTAATCTCCAAGCGATAGAAAGAGAAGATTTGAAACTACTTATGTTATGGCGTAATTTGCCGAATTTCAGAAAGCATTTTAGAGAATATCGCGAGATTAATATGGCAATGCAGGAAAATTGGTTTACTACAAAAGTATTAAATGATCCGAATACACTCATGTTTTCTATCCGAAGAAATTCTGATAGTGAACTTTTGGGTTGTTGTGGATTGTGCTATATTAACTGGATTAATCGACATGCCGACTTATCTTTATATATTGGTTGGGAAGAAACATATATTGATGAGGTCGGATATGCAGAGGAATCCTGTAATCTTCTTTTTAATTATGCTTTTAATGAATTAAACTTAAACAAGATTTGGACAGAAATCTATGAGTTTGATACTAAGAAAATTGATTTATATCAAAAGCTTGGTTTTCAATTAGATGGGAAGTTACGACAAAATTATTATTATAATGGACAGTGGTGGGACTCACTATTGTTTTCTGTTTTAAAAAAGGATTGGGCTTCGGAAAAATAGCAGACTATTAGGATGTGATTGCTTGGAAGCTTTATTAGATAAAATATGTTTAGGAACAGCACAGTTTGGAATGAGATATGGCGTTGCTAACAAAAGTGGGCAGCCAAATCAGAAAGATATAGATAGTATTTTAGATTTTTCATATAATTCTGGTATTCGTTATTTAGATACAGCTGAAGCGTATGGTCAATCAGAAAAGTGTATAGGGAATTTTTTGCGTAACAATCCAAGTAAGAATTTTAGCTTGGTAAGCAAGTATTCATTCGAATCCTCAATAAATTCTTGCGATACGAAACAAATACCTAGTATGTTAGAGGCTAAGATACAAAAATCTTTAGATAAGTTGAACATAGCAACAATTGATGGAATTATGCTTCATAATCCTAGCGATATGTATATCGATAATGTTATAGAGGCATTGATAACAATGAAGACAAAAGGATACGTAAGTAATATTGGTGTATCCGTATATACGACTACGGATGCATTATATGCTGTGAATCATCCATCGATTGACTGTATTCAAATACCATATAATGTGCTAGATCGAAGCTTGAATTCTACCCACTTTTTTTCAATAGCAGCACAAAAAAAGGTTACCGTTTTTGCAAGAAGTATATTTTTACAAGGATTATTACTTATGAATTCTGAGGAAGTACCTGATGCTT
The DNA here is from genome assembly GCF_001742305.1 of Desulfuribacillus stibiiarsenatis. Taxonomy (NCBI): domain Bacteria; kingdom Bacillati; phylum Bacillota; class Desulfuribacillia; order Desulfuribacillales; family Desulfuribacillaceae; genus Desulfuribacillus; species Desulfuribacillus stibiiarsenatis. The sequence continues at coordinate 290,368 of NZ_MJAT01000022.1, forward strand.
TATTAGGTGTAAATCCATACATTCAAAAGTTAGATGAATTATCGAATAAACTAGGGATAAAACGTTATGAATTAGTATTAAACTATGCGTTGGCGAATCCAGGAATTGATTACATTGTCATTGGCATTGAACATATTGATCAGTTAAAAAAATTATATAGCACTATAAGAAAAATAGAAAATTGTGACTTCACAGGACAAGTAAATCAAATGGAAATAACTAATATAGATCCTAGAATAGTCAGGCCTTATATGTGGTAGAACTGTATTAACATAGTCAAGGAGGGATAGGATGTTTGGGAACTCTGAGAAAAAGATATGCGCTACTATTGAAGCGAGAATGACTTCTACAAGATTGCCAGGAAAAGTAATGTTAGATATTGCTGGGAAACCAGTTATTCAACATATCATAGAGCGATTAAGGAGAAGTAAATATTTGGACGAAATTGTAGTAGCGACTACTACGAACTATGAGGACGATGTTCTTGTTAAACTATGTGAAGAAATTGGATGTAAATATTATCGAGGCAGTGAAAATGATGTATTACTACGAGTATTACAAGCAGCACAATCAGTCAGTGGGGACATAATTGTAGAGATAACTGGAGATTGTCCATTTGCTGACTGGAGACATGTAGACACTTTAATAGCTAAATTTTTCTCTGGTGATTACGATTATGTTTCAAACACAATTGAGCGAACCTTTCCAGATGGATTTGATGTTCAGGTATTTCCAACATCAGTGCTTAATGAAGTCAATACTCTGACGAGTTGTCCAGTAGACCATGAACATGTCTCTTTATTCATTTATTCCAATGCTGATCGTTACAAATTACTTAATTGGTATGCACCATCCAATCTTAATTATCCCGATATAGAAGTTACTTTAGATACTAAGGAAGACTATAAGTTAATTTCAACAATCTATGAGGCGCTTTATTATAAAGATCAAGATTTTTCGGCTGATGAAGTTGTTGAGTATCTTTTACAAAACCCGCAACTATTAAAGATAACTGAAACGATAACTAGAAAAAATCCTTATCAAGAAAAAGCAATGAGAGGGACTGAATATGATAGATGATCTACCAAGGTATAATACGCTCATAGTAGGTGCTGGAAACATTGGAGCTTTTTATCATACTCCGTCTTCTACGGATGTCGTTACTCATGCCCAAGCCTATTGTAAACACCCAGATAAATTTCAATTGGTTGGCTTTGTTGACACAGATGTAATGAAAGCTAAAAAGGCAGCTGCTAAATGGGACACAAATGCGTTTGATTCCCTTCAAAATGCATTTGATAAGTACCCTATAGATATCGTTTCCGTTGCGGTTCCAGATGAGTATCATCATATCGTAATGAGCGAACTATTAAAATACGATGTGAAGCTTATTTTCTTAGAGAAACCAATTGCAGATTCGAAGCAAAATGCCCGTATGATTATGCACCAATATCTACCTGTTGAAACACCCGTTCTAGTCAATTACAGTCGAAGGTTTACTAAAGAGTTTCAAGTTCTGAAAAATAGGATTCAGTCAGGTGAGTTTGGGGATTTTTTAAATGGAACCGGGTACTATGGGAAGGGGTTGATCCATAACGGATCACACCTGATAGACCTATTATTTTATTTATTCAACAATGTTACGGTTGACAATCAATACATCGGTTCAATTTATGACTATTATGAAAACGATCCCAGTATCAGCGCTACACTAAAGATTAACAACAAACCATTTCTATTACAAGCTATTAACTGTCAGTTGTATGAAATTTTTGAAATAGATTTGTTTTATGAAAAAAAGCGTATAACCATTACTGATTTAGGTTTTGTTTTAAAGGAGTACGATGTGTTACCTTCACCGTATTTCAAAGGATATGTGAATTTAGTAGAAAGCATTACAAGGAAAACAACGCTTGGACAAGCTTTAGATAATGCAGTTATTAACATATATGAGCATTTAACTATGCACAAAGGTATTATCTGCTCTCTAGAAGATGCCTACAGGTCTTTTGAACTGTGCCATAAAATTATGGAAGGATATAAGGATGAAAAAAATACTGCTATATTCTAGAGATCCTGGTGCTGCTAACGTTATTATTCCAATATATTCAGAATTACTAAAGAGCTCGTATGTTGTTAAGCTTTTGGGGAAGGATGCAGCAATCTCTAAATACAAGCTATTTAATATATATAACTATACGAATGTTAGTAACAGTACAGAGGACACTAGTGTTGATTATTGGATTAATTATTTGAAAGATCACAAATTTGATTTTGTGATTACTGGAACTGGTTCTGAAGAGTATTCAGATAAATATTTGTGGAAAGCATGTGAGCATGTAGGAATACCTAGTCTTGCCATATTGGATCAATGGATGAATTATGGAGTAAGGTTTTCAAAATATCATGCTACTCAACTGCACTTGTATGAAAATGATAACGAACACATATTTCAACCCTCATATATTTTTGTTATGGATAGTGAAACAAAAGAAGAAATGGTGAGGATAGGTTTTGATGAAAAAAAGATAATAGTAACGGGGCAGCCTTATCTTGATTTTCTTAATCGCTTTAAAAGTACTATTGATTATAACAATATATTACATTATAAAGAAAAGATAAATTGTCTCAATGAAGATTTAGTAATTGTATTCGCATCCGAGAATATTACAAAAACTGAAGTTGACTTCAATAATGGTTATATAGGTTATACAGACAAATCAATTATTGAAGAATTAATACTGGCAATACAAAAAAATAATCGTAAATACAACAAAAAAATAAAAATCATTATAAGACGTCATCCTAACGAACACATAGATGTGTACTCAGATATAATATCTAACTTTGGGGACGAGCATGTTAATATTGAAATTGACAATGAATCAAATTTGTTTGAACTTATACTCGCAGGGGACTGTATTGTTGGCATGTCTTCCATGTTATTAATTGAAGCATCTTTATTAGGAAAGTATATAATGAGCATTCAAATTGGTATATCTAAAGAAAACCCATTTGTACTACATCAAAAAGGCTTATTACAATCAATTACAAGCCGTAAAGAACTTGAAGAACAAATTGATCTGGTTCTAAATAATCAATATTTTAAAGGGGCAAACGTAACTGGTCATATTGATGCGATTGAACGAGTAATTAATAAATTGGAGGAATTGCTATGAGTATATTGGCAATCAATGGTGGAAAGAAAGTCAGAACAACATTATTCCCAGCTTATAAAATCATTGATAAAGAGGAAAAGGAGATAGTGTCCGAAGTTTTGGAATCAGGGATATTATCTAAATTTCTCGGTTGTTGGGATGAGGATTTTTATGGTGGTCCACAAATAAGGGCGTTAGAAGAAGAGTGGGCGTCCTATTTTGATGTTAAACATGCGATTGCAGTTAATTCCGCTACATCTGCATTGTATTGTGCCATGGGGGCAGCCGGTGTTGGTCCTGGTGATGAGGTGATTGTTTCCCCTTATACTATGTCTGCATCGGCAACTGCTCCACTTGTATATAATGCGATTCCGATTTTTGCTGATATTGAAGAGGATTATTATTGTATTTCAGCAGAATCAATTAAAAATAGAATTACAGATAGAACAAAAGCAATTATTGTTGTTGATATATTTGGGTTACCATATGATGCAGAACGAATTAACGCTATTGCAAAGGAACACAACCTCATTGTTATAGAAGATACAGCGCAGGCTCCGTTTGCTAAATACCAAGGTAAGTTTGCTGGTACACTCGGCGACATTGGAATCTATTCATTAAATTATCATAAACATATTCACTGTGGCGAAGGGGGCATTATAGTAACTGATAATGATGATCTTGCAGAACGGATGAGATTGATACGAAATCATGCAGAAGCTGTAGTTGAAGGTATGGGATTTCATACGTTAGTGAATATGGTAGGCTTTAATTACCGAATGACAGAAATAGAGGCTGCTATTACAAGGATGCAATTGAAGAAGTTAGCACCGTTAGTTGAAGAGAGACAACGTCTAGTTAAATATCTAAATAGTAAATTACAAGGGATTCCTTGTTTAGAATTGCCAAACGAGAGAATAGAAAGTGAACATGTGTATTATGTTCACCCGATTAAATATAAACAGGAAGTTGCTGGTATTTCGAGAAGTACGTTTATTAATGCGGTTAAAGCTGAACTAATGCCAACAGAATTAAGAGAAAGCGAAGGGGTTCTTATTTCTGAAGGATACGTTAAACCGCTATATCTCCAACCCCTGTATCAAAAATTAACAGCTTACGGTGACAAAGGCTGTCCATTTAACTGTAATTATTATAATAAGCCAATCGTATATAAAGAGGGTTTGTGTCCTGTAGCTGAAAAAATGCATTATCATGAGCTGTTTACCCATGAATTAATTCGTCCACCAATGACTTATAAAGACTTGGATGATGTCGCCAATGCATTCATAAAAGTGTGGGAGAACAGGCGGGAATTACATGAATAGTAGAATTTTTATTAAAGGACAAGACGTATATTTAAGGCACTTGCAACTCACAGATATCGAAGGAAACTATTTGCATTGGTTTGATAATGAAATTGTTTGTAAATATAATGAACATCATAGATATCCATATTATAGTGAACAGCTTGAATCTTATATCAAAAATTTAGCAGGAAATCACAATAATCTTGTGTTTGCAATTATTACTAATGAAGAAAATGAGCATGTAGGAAATATTTCTATTCAAAACATTTGCTATATTAACAGAAGTGCTGAAATCGCAATTATAGTTGGTGAACGAAAATATTGGGGGAAAGGCCATTCTAGCGAAGCCATGCAGTTAATAATAAGCCATGCATTTTACACGTTAAATTTACATCGCTTATATTGTGGCACGCATTCCCAAAATGTTGGAATGATTAAGTTAGCACATAAGCTAGGTTTTCAACAGGAAGGGATACGAAGAAAAGCTATTTATAAAAATGGGGATTATTCTGATATAATAGAATTTGGATTATTAAAGGACGAATATAATGGACTATAACTAAGATGATTGGAGAGATAAACGTGGTTCAAAAAAGAAAACCACTATTTTCAAACATAAAGTATTGCACTCGTTGCTGTATGCCAGAAACAGAAGAAGATATCGTATATGATGAAGTAGGAATCTGTCAAAGTTGTCAGTCTTCCGAACAAAAAATGCATATTAATTGGGTAGAACGGGAAAGAAAGTTACAAAAAATCCTTAATGAAGCAAAGGAAAAAGCGGGTAATAATTACGACTGCATCATACCGATTAGTGGTGGGAAAGATAGTACGTTTCAACTACATGTATTAACTAAAATATACGGTATGAAACCATTAGCCGTAACATTTAATCATAATTGGTATAGCGAAACTGGTTGGTACAATTTACAAAATTCTTTAGAGAAATTCAATTTGGATCATATAATGTATACACCTAACAGGTCTTTGGTAAACAAATTAGCAAAGCAATCACTTGAAAAGATTGGTGATACATGTTGGCACTGCCATGCGGGAGTAGGTTCATTTCCTTTGCATATAGCAGCTAAGTTTAACATCCCACTATTGATATGGGGAGAATCCATAGCAGAAGCAAGTGGACGTGCTTCATATTATAATCCTGTTCATAAATTCGACAGGGAGTATTTCACTAAGGTGTCAGCCAAAATAAAACCAGATAAAATGGAATCTGAAGAATTATCTGCTAAAGATCTACATCTTTTTGAAGTTCCCACAGAAGAAGAATGCGAAAAGGCAGGAGTATTTGGCATTCATTTAGGTGATTTTATTTTCTGGGATGATGAAAGGCAAACGGAATTCGTTAAGGAACATTACGGCTGGCGTGAAACGCAGATGGAAGGGACATACAAGCGATACAAAAGTGCGGAATGTATTATGGCAGGAATGCACGATTTTACCTGCTATCTGAAGCGTGGGTTTGGCCGAGCAACATTTCAAGCTTGTGTTGACGTTCGGAATGGCTTGCTAACTAGGGAAGAAGGGTTCGAACTTATTGAGAAACATGACCCGGAAAGACCGGAAGCGCTAGACTATTTTCTTAAGATTACAGGCATGTCAGAAGATGACTTTCATGAAATAATGAGCATCCATCGTTTGCAAAAACTGCGAGATATAGATATGCCAATTAAAGAGAAACTCCATAAAAACCAAGAGAAAATTATGCCTTATCCAGAACAAATTATTGAGAAACTAAACCCTACTAAATAATTACCGATATAGTATTAAATTTGGGGGAAACGAAATGAAGAGTTTTGCTGACCATAGTATATTAGAGTTACTTGCCTTATTAAAGAATAAAGAACTTACGGTTCTAGACATAGTAGATATATGTATAAACAGAAATAATGTGTCGAATTACGCTAACAAAGCGTGGGCCTATTATGACCAAGACATAATAATGAAACAAGCATATTATGTGCAGGACAAATATAACTTAATAGAAAAAAAACACAGTTTGTTTGGCATTCCAATTGGAGTAAAAGATATATTCAATACTATAGATTATCCAACGCAAATGGGAAGTCCTTTATGGAAAGGATTTACTCCTGGTAATGATGCGCGTATAGTATATAATATCAAAAATGCTGGTGGAATTATAGCTGGAAAAACTGATACTGCGGAGTTTGCAGTACATGCACTTAATAGCACGGTGAATCCTCATAATGAAGATAAAACTCCAGGAACTTCATCAAGTGGTTCGGCTGCACTTGTTGCATTAGGAGTTGTTCCTGTTGCTCTGGGTTCGCAAACAGCTGCATCCATTGTTCGGCCCGCCAGTTTTTGTGGTGTTTATGGATGTAAACCTTCTTTTGGTACCATACCAAGAACAGGTGTATTAAAGACCGCAGATACACTAGATAGTATAGGGTACTTTACAATTCATTTACAAGATATTCGACATATTTTTGACGTATTAAGAGTGCGTGGTGAGAACTATCCGATTTGTCAGGAAGCTTTCACAGATGAAAATAGACAACTGCCTCCTATAAAAAGACCTTGGAAAATAGGTTTTGTTAAAGGTTATGTATGGGATTACGCGGAGGAGTATGCTAAGAATTCTATAAATGAGTGGGTGCAAAAACTTGAAGCCAGTGCTTCTGAGTTCTATGTTGAAGAAGTGGAATTGCCTAAAAGCACTTTTATAGCTCATCAAACTCATTCTGACATTTATCATAGAAGCTTATCTTACTATTTCAAAGAAGAATATAAAGAAAGCCAAATTTCTGATATTATGAGAAACATCATGGGCGAAGGAACTAAAATTACAACTGAGAAATATTTGGCTGCACTAGAACAACAAGTTTTAATACAAAATGACATGGATGAATTACTGTGTGAATATGACGTTATTATCTCATTAAGTACTGCTGGGTCTGCTCCTGCGAGAGAAGAAGTAGAAAAACCAGACAATGGGTTGATTTGGACATTGGCGCATCTACCAGTCATTAGTGCCCCGGTATTCTTATCTCCGAACAAGATGCCATTTGGTGTACAATTAGCATCAAGGAAATATAGTGATTATAAACTTATGGAATTTTTAAAACGGTTAAACGAATTAGATTTAGTCCCAGACAAATCAAATCCAGTACTAGAATAGTAATCCGTCAAAATAACGCATGAGGTAGAGTAATGAATCTATTTTTAATTGAAAATGATACTACTATATCAGTCATATCAAAATCTGACAATTTTAATTCTAATGAGGATATAATTGTCTGTTTTAATTATTTAGTATATTTAAGATGCCAACAAGATCCTTTAATAATAAATTATCATTTTATAGAAGACTTATTTACTAACGATGATTATGAAGCGCTTCATTCTATAACAGATACATTTGCTATGAATTGGTATAAGGAGAATGGTATCGATTTTACTGAATATGATGGAATTTCCTATGGGGAGATTGTAGAAATTACTTTTTCAAGATCATATTTAGCTAGCATATTGGTGAAATATGGGGAAGCAATACGCAAAGCTATGGAATGGTACCCAACTATAAGTGTAATAAATTCCGATTTTTCTAAGCAGGCGAATTATTTTTACTTTGTTAATGGGAATGAAAGATTTTTCGATAAAAATAGTCTAGTTGAGAAAATGGCATTACATTTTAACAAGAAATTTAATTTTATTAATCCTATATCTATGATTCCATCAGCCAATATTGCTGATCTTCATGTGGATACATCAAAAAAAACTCTGTCAAAGATATATGCTGTGATTTGCATGTTTTTAAATATTTTAGCTAATATAATAAATGGTTTTAATAAATCGAAGAAGAGGATTTATCTTACAGCATACTTTAATTCCAACAATCTTTTGAATTATAAGACAAGCAATTTAGTAATTCCAAGGATACCGAAAAGCGTTTTGAAAGATTATAAGAAGTTTTTTACAGGAATAAAATATGTAGATATTAACCATGTAAATCAGAAAATTACTACGAGTGATATGGATTTTATTAATGGTCTTATTCAAAAGGTTGATGGAATAGATTCTAACTTTTCGTACAATGGTATAGATTACAATTTCATATATAATCCAATTATAAAAAACCTTATAAGAGAAAGGATACCAGGTTTTATACTATTTAAGAAACAACTAAAAGAAGTTATTATGGCTAATAACATAGCGAAATTTATGGTCATAGATACATTCGATGAAAAAAATCACATTACAATCCAAGTATGTAAAAATCTAAACGTATCTACAATATTTGTTGAGCATGGAATAGCAAATTATCGAAATGCGCAAAAGATTGGTGATAAGAGAACGCCAAATTATTATATTTTACCGGGTTCGTTTAATCCGTATCCATATTTGGGGACTGAAACTAGAATATTAGGCACCCCAATTATGGACTTTTATCACCAAGTTGGCAGAAGAAAAATTAATAAAATTAGTAAAGTTATGTTCTTAACATTTCAAGATAATTTTTATACGAGATTAGATAGATTTGCTTATCAAGAAAAATACTATAAAGAAATTTTTTCTACTTTTGACACTCTTTTAGATAATGGAATAGACGTCTATTATAAACCTCATTTTGAGAACAAAGAGTACCATAAGTATTTATTTAATTTTTTTGATGTAGATATAGAAAAAATTAATTATGTAGATAAAGGGATATTTAGTGGTTATATATCTGAGATTGACCTTTTAATTACTAATGTATCTACATGCTATTATGAGTCACTAGCTGCTGGAGTGCCAGTAATTTTTATGGAACCTGAAGGTTCACCTTGCGACGCACTACTTCCACCGTTAAATGGTGTGAATGGTATTGATGTGTTGCGAGTAAGTACAGGAGAAGAATTGATTAAAGTAATTAATGAAAATATGAACAATCCAGAAGCTTTAAATCGTTTTGTTGATAAGTTTTTGGCTGAACAGGCACCTAAATATATGGGTGCTATGGACGGCCAAGCAAGTAATAGGATTATAGATTTTCTAAATGAGAATCTAGATAATTAATAAAGGTGGGATACTATGATAGTTGCAATCATGATGGGGAGAGAGGGAAGTAGTGGTTTTCCCGGGAAGAATCTGTATACAATTTTAAATCGTTCATTACTCGAATACCCTTTACTAGCTGCAAAACATTCTAAGCATATTGACGAAATCGTGATAACTACCGACTCTCTAAAGATTAAAGAAATAGGACAAGCTTATGGAGCTTCTATCATAGACCGTCCTGATTACCTATGTACGAATTCAGCACTAGGTGAAGATGTATTCGTTCATGCATATGAGGAAATTAAGAATAAGGGCGAAAATATTGAATTTATAGTTTTACTTTTATGCAATGCAGCAACAATTACAGCTGATTTAATAGATGAAGGAATTGAGATTCTTAAAAAACGTCCTGAAGTCGATTCTGCTGTCAGTGTATCAAGATATAATATGTGGAGTCCGCTTCGTGCCCGTAAAGAAAACGAAGAGGGGTTACTTCAACCTTTTGTTCCATTTGAAACTTTCGGTGATCCTAGAACGTTAAATTGTGATCGGGATTCTCAAGGTGATGTCTGGTTTGCAGACATGGGCGTATCAATTATCCGTCCACATTGTTTAGTGAATATAGAAGATGGGTTATTACCTCAAAAATGGATGGGGCATAAAATATACCCATTAAAGCAATGGGGTGGTTGTGATGTGGATTACGAATGGCAAATTCCTGGCGTTGAGTTTTGGTTAAAAAAACATGGATTTACAGAAACAAAAACACCGTATGACAAGTAAGGAGTAGTTAAATCATGTCTACTAATATTAAACCCAATGCTAATTTTCATTCATTATCGAATACATCAGTCCATGATAATATGTCTCCCAAATACCTTGAATACAGAAGAAAATGGATTGATAATCCAAAACAAATGATTCTAGAAAAATTTCCGTTGCACCTAGATATAGAATCCACCAATTTGTGTAACTTGCGGTGTACTTTTTGTGACAAGCAGTCTAATATTGAAAAGGACGGCTTTGGACGAATGGACTTTGGGCTTTATAAGAACATTATTGACGAAGCAAAACAGTTTGGCTTATATAGTATCAAGTTAAGCTATCGGGGAGAGCCATTATTACATCCTAAGATATTTGATATGATTACCTATGCCAAAGAAAGTGGTGTTATAGATATTTATTTCAACACAAACGGTATGCCTTTATCCGATTATACGATAGATAGGCTCATTGACTCTGGGATTAATCGAATTTCTGTATCGGTTGAAGGAACAGATCCTATCGCATTTGAAGAAGCGAGAGTAGGGGCTAGTTTTGACAAGATTAAAGAAAACTTAGTAAAATTACTAGCAAAAAGAAAAGAAAGAAACTCAGAATACCCCAAAATACGCATTCAGACTGTGCTACTTCCTGGAATTGATATGGAAGAATATAAAACGTACTGGGAATCATTTGGTGATGAAGTAGCTGCCATTGACTATAAAGATGAGAATCAAGTTAAGCCAGGTAAAGTGGCTAAGGACTGGGCTTGTCCTCAATTATGGCAACGAATGACAATCGGTTGGGATGGGACTATCTTCATGTGTAACAATGATGACCATAATCGGATTAAATTAGGTAATGTTGCGAATCAAACAATTTATGGTAATTGGAACGGAACAACTATGAATGAAATTAGGGATAAGCACAAGAACGGACTATCGCATTGTGTTCACGCATGTAATGAATGCCCATGGAGAACGGCACAATTAACTAAGTTAGGTGGTACTATATGAAGAATAAAATAGTAATTACTACCTCCAGCTTTGCAGAATACGATAAACAGCCGTTAAACATCTTAAAAGAGACTTATGATCAAGTTGAACTAAATCCTTATGGAAGAAAACTTACAAAGGATGAACTAATAGATTTTGCGCAAGATGCAACAGGTATTATAGCGGGAACTGAAAATTACTCTGGCGATGTTTTAGAAAAACTTCCAAAACTGAAAGTCCTATCACGTTGTGGAACGGGAATGGATAATGTTGATATTAGTGCAGCTAATGAAAAAGGCATTATTGTATGTAATACACCTGATGCACCAACTCTACCAGTGGCAGAATTAACTATTGGACTAATGTTGGATTTATTAAGAAATATTTCAATATCAAATTCTAATGTTAAAAATAGTAATTGGCTGAAACACATGGGTCGGCTACTACAAGGTAAACGTGTAGGTATCATCGGATATGGACGTATAGGGAAAAAAGTCGCTGAACTATTATTGGCTTTTGAAGCGGAAGTTGCTTATTATGATTTATTTACTCATAATAAGGCCCCAATTAGTTATATGTCGTTAGATGAATTATTAGAGTGGGCAGATATTATTACTCTTCATTGCAATGCATCTAAAACGGGTGAATATTTATTAGGCGAAAAAGAGTTAAAAAAAATGAAAAGGGATGCCATGATTATTAACACAGCACGTGGGGAATTAATTGATGAGGAAGCCTTGTATGCTACTCTTATAAATAATCAATACTTTAGTGCTGCTTTAGATGTTTTTGCGGAGGAACCCTATAATGGAAAACTAATAGAATTACCTAATATTATTGTCACCCCGCATATTGGTTCCTACGCTAGAGAGAGCAGAGTAGCAATGGAAATAGAAGCTGTGCATAATTTATGTAAAGGTTTAATAAATCTATGATTATCTTATTATCACATCCTATATCAATGGTTAATCCGGCATATGGCAATCCAACAAAAACTTTGGATTGGAAACAAACGAAAAGCATTCCAAAAGGCGATAGTTGTAACTCATACTCGATTGTTATCGAGAACCATATAGGAACCCATGTTGATGCCCCTGCACATTTTTTTGAAGGCGGTAGAAAAATTGCTGAGTATGAACCGGCTTATTGGCATTTTAAAAACGTGCAAATTATAGATGTGGCATTAGAAGAAGGACAATTGTTGTCAAAAATTGAAATAGAACATGAAGTTAAAGCTGACATAGAGATATTATTATTAAGATCAGGTTGGTCGAAAAAAAGAGGAGAACTATCATATAGCAACTGTAATCCAGGCATATTGCCAGAGGTTGCAACATGGCTTAGAACGGATTATCCGAATGTTCGATGCTTAGGAATGGACTGGATCTCAGTATCTTCTTACATGCACCGTGACATTGGAAGACAAGCTCACTGCGCTTTCCTCAATCCTGATGAACATGGAGAACCAATATTATTACTTGAGGATATGTTCATTCCTTTAGATAATTACAAGCTAGTAGAAGTTTTGGTTGCACCATTTATGATAGACTGTATCGACAGTGCCCCTGTTACAGTCTATGGAATAAGGAGAGACTCCGATGACGATAAAAAAGAAGATAGCTAAATGGTCAATACAAACGGCTATAAAAGAACAAAACTTACAAGGGTATTATGATAAAATTAAAGAGATAGTACCTGATTTATCAAATCAATACACGAGAGAAAATGTAGATTACGACTCCTTTATAGAATTAAAAATAAGGGCTCAACATTCGTTTCAATGCAAAATGATGTTTGATGCTATTAAGCTCATTACGCGTACCACTAAACAAAATTCAGGAACTGTAGTAGATATAGGTGATTCTTCAGGAAACCACATGATTTACTTAAGAAACTTATTAAAAGATGAATATAAAATTCAAACATTAAGTGTAAACTTAGATCCTATTGCTGTTGAAAAAATAAAAAATAAAGGACTTCCAGCATTACTAGTAAGGGCTGAAGAACTTACTTTAGATAATACAGATATCATAATGTACACATCATTTGAAATGTTAGAGCATCTTCATAATCCTGCGCTATTTCTAAGAAGATTAGCAGTAAAAGGTGAAGGAGAATATATTTTAATAACTGTTCCGTATGTAAAACATAGTAGAATAGGGCTCCATTCATTAAGAAACAAAAATCGAGATAACAGTACATATGCTGAAACAGAGCATATATTCGAACTTAGTCCAAATGATTGGAACTTATTGTTCTTGCACTCAGGATGGGAAGTTGTTTTTAAAGAAATATATTTGCAGTATCCCAAAAAGCTTTTAATTAAAAATATAATGTCGAACATCTGGAAACAGAAGGATTTTGAAGGTTTTTATGGGGTACTATTAAAGAAAAATCTCAGTGAATCAAATAAATACATGGATTGGGAAGAATTGTAAGAGGTTGGGGATGTATAAATGAGGAATAAAATACTTATCGTTGGAGCAAGTAGCGATATTGCAAAGCCATTGATTGAGCACCTGTTAAATTATGACGATATGCACATAGGGCTTCATTATAGTTCCAATTATAATAGTATTGCTAACTATGAAGAGAATGATAAGTGTTCTATTTTTCAGAAGACTTTAAACACTGAAAAATCGTGCCAACAATTAGTCGATGAGTTTGTCAATGCTGCAGGTGGAATTGACTGCATGATACAATTGTGTGGCAATGTAACGAATCCGGTTCATTGGGAGTCACTTACGGAAGAAGATGTATTTCAGGATTTGCAAATAAACTTAGTTGTTCCTTTTTTTCTAGCTAAGAGATCAATTCAATATATGAAACTTAATGGTGGTAGTATAGTACTAATGAGTAATGCAGGTGCGAAATTTGGTGGTGGAAGTAATTCGTTGTTTTATGGCATTTCAAAGGCTGGTATTGACCGATTGACTAAAGGACTTGCCAAAGACTGTGCAAAATATAACATTTTAGTTAATGCTGTAGCACCAGGTTTTATTGATACAAAGTTTCATAGGGATGTATTGAATCGCAACGATGAAGAACTAAAGAAAAGAATTGATATGATACCTCTTAAAAGAGCAGGAAAGAGTTCGGAGGTTGCTAGTACTATTATATTTCTTTTATCAGACGGTGCAAGATTTATCACTGGTGAAGTAATTACTATTAGTGGTGGCGATTGGTTATAATATCATTTTTGGAGATGATAGAATGAAAGTATTATTTGTATATCCTAACGCAACACTACAAAATCCCCCACCTGTTTCTCTAGCTATCTTTTATGCATTATTGAAAGATATAAATAATGTTGAAATAAAGATTTTTGACACAACATTATATAGCCAAGATGAGAATAACTCAGACAAGATAAAGGAAAAAAATTTACAAGTAAGGCCTTTTGATTTCTCTGATAGGGGTATAAGATTAATCAATAATAATGTATTCGATGATTTCAAAAAGATGGTAGATGATTATCAGCCTGATTTAATCGCTTTATCAGCGAATGAGGTAACCATATCACTAGGTATAGATCTATTAAAAGTAGTTAATAAAAATAACACATTTATTCTAGTTGGTGGGGTATTTGCAACGTTTGCCCCTAAGGTGTTATTAGCGTATGACTTTATAGATGCTGTTTGTGTAGGTGAAGGCGAGAAAGTATTATTGGAACTCGTAGAAAGAATAGCACAGCAAAAAGATTTAACGAATATTGAGAATTTATGGATAAAAAAAGATGGGACAATTGTGAAAAACAAGTTAAGACCATTGGTTGATTTAAACAAACTGCCTTTACCGAATTATGATATTTTTGATGAGGCAAGGTTTTACAGGCCGATGGCGGGAAAAGTCTGGAGGCTATTTCCCATAGAAACAAGTCGTGGGTGTCCATATGGTTGCACATATTGTAATTCTCCTTCACAAAAACAGCAATATATAAAGTCTGGGCACACTAATTTTTTTAGAAAGAAAAGTATAGATACTATAAATAGAGAGATTAAATACCTAATAGAAAAATACAATGCTGAATACATCTATTTTTTAAGTGATACTTTATTGTGTTTAAATGACCGAGAGTTTAATGAGTTTTGTGAAATGTACAGTCAATATAAGCTTCCTTTTTGGTGTCAAAACAGGCCGGAAATGGTTACCTTAGAAAGAATGACAAGATTGAAAGATATAGGTTGCTATAGAATGTCTATAGGATTGGAACATGGGAATGAAGAGTTTAGAAGGAAGATATTAAATAAAAAAGTAAGCAATGAAGTTATTGTAAAAGCATTTGATATATTAGATCAAGTTGGCATTCCAGTTTCAGTAAATAATATTATTGGTTTTCCAGGTGAGAATAGGGATTTAGCATTTGACACAATTCGTTTAAATAGACAAATTAAGTTCGACACATCTAATGCGTATGCCTTTACTCCTTTCCGTGGAACGCCTTTGTATGAAGAATGTGTCGAAAAAGGGTATATCGCACCTGATAAATCGTTGCATATTATTACCAAAGGTTCGTCGCTGGACATGCCTGGTTTTACAAAGAGTGAAATAGACGGACTAATTAAAACATTTGCATTATATGCACGAATGCCTGAAGAATACTTTCCGTTAATTAAATTAGCTGAGGATGATTCACCAGTAGGTGAGCAAATGTTTAAAGAGTTAAGTGATATATATTCTAAATTGTATTTTAGTGAGAGTGATTAAGTGATAAAAGCTATTATTTTCGATTTTGATGGCGTTATACTTGAGACGTCAGATATTAAAACAGAAGCTTTTCGAGAATTATTTAAAGAACATTCACAGGAACTAGTAGAGTCGGTAATCGACTATCACAAGACAAATATGGGGATTTCTAG
Organism: Desulfuribacillus stibiiarsenatis; assembly: GCF_001742305.1. Classification (NCBI taxonomy): domain Bacteria; kingdom Bacillati; phylum Bacillota; class Desulfuribacillia; order Desulfuribacillales; family Desulfuribacillaceae; genus Desulfuribacillus; species Desulfuribacillus stibiiarsenatis. The sequence continues at coordinate 306,465 of NZ_MJAT01000022.1, forward strand.
GTTTGTAAAGTTTCAATATTTTTATGATAATATATTGCATCAAGAATTAACAAAGGAAAAGAAAGATGAGCTAAGTGAAAAGTTTTCAAAAATCGCTTTAGATAAAATATTAATGGCACCATTTGTAAAGGGTGTTAAAGAATTTTTGCAAAGCAAGAAATATAAATATTATATAGCATCTGGTACTCCTGAGGAAGAACTTCGTTTTATTGTAAAGGAAAGAGAAGTTGATTGCTATTTTCATGGAGTATATGGCTCGCCTAGAGTCAAAGAAGATATAGTTAGAGATATAATGTTAAATAATAACTACTCTAATCATGAAGTTGTTTTTATTGGAGATGCTATCAGTGATAAACTAGCTGCTGATAAGACTGGTATTCGATTCATTGCCAGATTAGATGGTAACAATCATGAACTGTTTCATGATATAGATTATAAAGTTAAAGATTTCGAAAGCTTTTCAGAGGGTTTAAAAGTCTTAGACAGTAGGTGAATGAGTTGAATGTTATTGTTTTCGGAGGATCAGGTTTTTTAGGAAGCCATGTGGCCGATGCTTTAAGTGACCGAGGTTATCAAGTTGCAATTTTTGATTTGCAAGCATCTCCTTTTTTGCGAGCAGATCAAACAATGATAATTGGGAATATCCTCGACCGAGCTCAAGTAATCGAGGCTATAAAGGGTTTTGATTATGTATATAATTTTGCTGGGCTAGCCAGTCTTGATGATGCAACGACAGAACCGATTAAAACCGTTGAACTAAATATAATGGGGAATGTTCACATTATGGAAGCTAGTGTATTCCATCAAGTGAAACGATTTGTCTATGCTAGCTCCATTTACGTATATAGCCAAAAGGGAGGGTTCTATCGATGCAGTAAACAGGCATCTGAACTATATATAGAGGAATTTAATAGAAAATATAATTTGAATTATACTGTACTTAGATATGGAACGTTGTACGGCACGCGTGCTGATGAACGTAACTCCATATATAAGTATTTGCAACAAGCACTATTAGAGAAAAAACTTGTATGTAATAATCCAGAAGAAATGCGAGAATATATTCATGTGAAAGATGCAGCTAACCTTAGCGTCGACATCTTAGACGACCAATTCAATAACCGTCATATTATCTTAACAGGGCATAATCACATGAAAGTTAAAGAAATGATGATGATTATAAAAGAGATATTAAATGATGACGTTGAACTTAATTTCTCAAATACAGACAACCTTGGTGGTGATCATTACAGTTATACTCCTTATTCTTATTCGCCAAAGATTGGGCAAAAATTGTTAGGAAATTGTTATACAGATATAGGACAAGGCCTATTAGAATGTTTAGAAGATATTGATATCAATTTGAAGAGAAGATGATATAGTTGACGACAATCATAAGTGAAAATAAAACCTTAAATCTTGTAACGATGAATCCAAACGTTAGTAAGGATATCGATGATATAGCTTGTCAAATTAGGGCAGAGTATGTACTCCTAATAGAGTCGCTCGGTATGGGAAAGGAAAACGACTTAGATTGGTGGGGACTAGAATTTGTAAGTCGAAACACCCAAGTTAGCCAACTATTTAAAAACTGTTGCATTTTAATTTATATAAGAGGTCTTGATAAAGATTTTCCTTATAGTAGTGTGTTGGTGGATAATCAAGCTTTGTCCATTGTATTGGGGAAATATTTTAAAGATCTTAATGTACAAATAGTAGTAGTTTCAAAAAAGATTGGCCTAATCGATTCCACAAAACGAGCATTGTCATGTACCTTTCATCTAACTGCAAGATACTTATTTTCTAAATTATGCAATAAAAAGGTAAAAAGAAAACTTATCAATACAGAAATGATTACAATAGTAGATACGTTTTTAATGGAAGGCAGTTTTCAAAAAGAAGATATTTTTAATAGGTACTATGGTGATCTTAAAAATTACTTTACTGATGAAAAATTGAAATCTATATACTACCTACCTAACTATTTTGGTATTAGGAACTATTGGAGTTTATTTCGCTCTTTGGAAACAACAGATAACATAATCATTAAAGAACATTACTTAAAGATAACGGATTATATCAAAGCATTCCGTTTCTATAAAAGAGTTATGAAGTATCGCTATGATAAACCTGTGTTCTTCCATGGTTATGATATCCGCCCTCTGTTAAACGATGAAATTAATGTTAATAGATTCTCTTATTCTGCCATGATATCAATATTGGACTACTTATTCGTGAAACGAATAAAAGAGAATGGCATAAAAGTAAAAAAAGTTATCGATTGGTTTGAGAACCAGGTAATAGATCATGGTTTTAATAAAGGTTTTCGAGAATTTTACCCAAATGTAGAAGTCTCAGGGTTACAACTATTTCCGCATCCGGACAATTATTTGTGTTGCTATCTGACGGAGCAAGAACATAAAACTAAGGTGATACCTACTACTATATATGTTATGGGTGAAGGATTTGTAAAAGGAGCAAAACAATTCTGCAATTCAATTGAAGTAAAAACAATATCTTCCATTAGACATTTGGGTGTATTTAATCAATATAAATATCAAAGAAAAAAAATTTTTACTATAGTAATGGCACTTCCTATATTATACCAAGAAGCTGCAGAAATAATAGACCTACTAACAAGTGCTCTGGATAATCTAAATGGGCCGATGAAAGTTATGGTTAAACCACACCCCACACACAATACCTCAAGACTAATCAATGTATATCAGCAACAATTTCGTAAAGGGTTCCCAGTTGGGTTTGAGTTTGTCGATGGGGCTTTTAATACAGTTGTAGAACAGGCTAGTGTATTAATATCGAGTAGTTCCAGTACTTGCCTTGAATCGATTGCAAAGGGAATTCCGACAATAGTGGTTGGGAATAATAGAGGCCTTACATTTTTATTTATCCCGGAAGATATCCCGCAAACCATATGGAGATTATGTTATTCTGTAGAGGAGTTACGAACAGCTCTCTTACATTTTTACAATATGGATGAAGAGCAGATAAATGAATATATTTCCACTGCTGAACAGATTCGCAAGAATTATTTTGAAGAGTATTGCCAAACAAAAGTAAGAAATGCCTTTGGTTTTACGGATTCTGATGGTAAAAATGGAGAAAAGTGAGGCTATTACTATGAGTATACCAGTAGTTATTTTATGTGGTGGTAAAGGGTCCAGATTAAGCGAGGAAACAGTTGAGCGACCTAAGCCCATGGTTGAAATTGGTGGCAAGCCAATTCTATGGCATATCATGAAAATCTACTCTTCCTATGGATACAATGACTTTATACTAGCTCTTGGATATAAATCTGATTATATTAAAAACTATTTCTTCAATTATCGTGTAAGTTCTTGTGATTTCACTTTATCAATGAAGCCCGATGGTGATATATGCTTTCATAATGATGGTGAACATGCAGAATGGAATATAACCTGTATTGACACAGGTCTAGAGACTTTAAAAGGTGGGCGTATTAAGCGTCTAGAGAAATATATTAATAGTGATACCTTCTTCCTAACTTATGGTGATGGAGTATCTAATGTCAATATTTCAGAACTACTAGAATTTCACAAGAATCATGGCAAGCTAGCGACATTGACAGCGGTTAGGCCACCTTCGCGTTTTGGGATGATTGATTTGCATGGGGATGTTGTCAAATCCTTTGAAGAAAAGCCTCAGCTTTCAGAGGGGTATATTAATGGTGGTTTTTTTGTATTTGACAAGAAAATCATGGATTATGTAATAGAACATGAGGACTGCGACTTCGAATTTGGACCTTTACAGGCCGTAGCTGAAGAGGATCAGTTGCGAGCATATAAGCATGATGGTTTTTGGCAATGTATGGATACTGTTAGGGATCGAGGTTATTTAGAGAAATTATGGCAATCTAACAACGCAAAATGGAAGTTATGGGATTAAAACCAATGAAGAAAATACTGGTTACTGGTGGAACGGGATATATCGGAAGTGAACTTGCGAAGCACCTTGATTCTCAAGGTTATTCTGTTGCAATAACAAGTAGGAATAAGGAATTTTATCGAGATCCTCAGTATGAAATTCGTGAAATGGATCTATTAGTTGATAATAGTATCTATCATTTATGTGAAGATATTGACTGTGTTGTGCATACTGCAACATTTGACGAGCGAAAAATCCATAGTTATCCAAAGGAAACGTTGTTAGCTAATGGTTATGGAACGAAATTGCTATTAGAAAGTGCAAAGAGATTTGGGGTTAAACGGTTTATATATTTATCTACTTTTCATGTATATGGTCAGCAAGAAGGGTATATTACTGAGGATACCAAGGCTAATCCAATCTCCGACTATGCGCTAACACATTTTGTGGGTGAAATGTATGTGAACCAATATTCGATTGGAACATCACTAGACGCTATTTCTTTGCGATTGACTAATGGCATAGGGGCACCGAATAACGTTGACCGGTGGTACTTAGTAGTCAACGATTTTTGTAGAAGCGCCTATAAAAGCGGAGAGATTAAATTGAAATCCACAGGAATACAGCAAAGAGATTTTATTTCAATCATTGACGTGGTGAAAGCTATAGAACATTGTATACGAACTAACAAAAGACTAGCCTCTCTTACACAGGTATTTAACGTAAGTTCACAGGAGTCATTACAAATTAGGGAATTAGCTTCAATTGTAAAAAATATCTATGAGAAACGATATCAAAAAAAATTTTCATTAGATATGCCCGAAGTATACATTACAGAAGAACAACAAAAAAAATTATATGTTGATTCTAATAAACTACGTAGGCTCGGTTGGGAAACAACCCGTACGATTCAGGATGAAATACATGCTATATTTGATTTGTTGGAAAGGAGTCAAGATAACAAATGTTAACTGATATCTCTGGTTTTTACAAGAATAAAAAAGTCCTAGTTACTGGGCATACAGGTTTCAAAGGATCATGGTTAGCATTGTGGCTTCATACTATGGGTGCAGAGGTATTGGGGTATGCATTGCCACCAGAACGGAATAATGACCATTTCTGTTTATTAAACCTAGGTAAAAATATCCGACATGTAGAAGGTGACATCAGAGACGTCGATCAGCTAGAATCCGTCTTTAATGGGTTTTTACCAGAAATTGTGTTTCATCTTGCTGCACAGCCTATTGTAAAGCGTTCTTATCAAGAACCACGATTGACGTTTGAAACGAATGTTATGGGTTCGATATCAGTGTTAGAAGCTGTGAAGAACTGCCAAAGTGTAAGGTCTTTGGTCTATATCACTTCTGATAAGTGTTACAAAAATAAAGAATGGGTATGGGGTTACAGAGAGAACGACGAGTTAGGGGGCAGTGATCCATATAGCGCATCAAAGGCAGCAGCAGAGCTGGTTTTTGCCTCATATAAGGATTCGTTTCTATCGAAGCGAGATACATTAGGGCTTGCTAGTACAAGGGCAGGAAATGTGATTGGTGGGGGAGACTGGTCACAGGATCGTATTGTGCCAGATACTATTCGTGCGATTACAGAGAATATCCCGGTAACGCTCCGTAGCCCGATGGCGACACGACCATGGCAGCATGTTTTGGAACCGTTGTCAGGATACTTAGTGCTTGCAAAAAAGCTATACGAAAGACCAACAACATATTCTGGAAGTTATAATTTCGGACCGAATAGTGAATCAGTCTATACAGTACAATCACTAGTTGAGGAAATTATTATGTACTGGGGCTCAGGAATGTTAGAAATTGATACGAATCAGCAGCGATATCATGAAGCGACATTATTACAGTTATATTCGGAGAAGGCTAGACAACTGTTGGGATGGTCAGCGAAATGGGATTTTGCTACTACTGTTAAAGAGACGACATTATGGTACAAAGCGATTACAGAAGGTATGGATGCAACAAAAGTTTCTATTTCTCAAATCGAAAAATATATGGAAGTGATGTCATGATGAAAGGTGTTCAGATAACACCGTTAAAACGAATTGTCGATCAACGAGGTATGGTCATGCGTATGATGCGCAAATCTGACGATACTTTTGTTGGTTTTGGGGAAATATATTTTTCTATAGTGAATTACGGAGTAGTGAAGGGCTGGAAACGGCACAGAGAAATGGTACTGAATTTGGCAGTTCCTATAGGCAGTGTGAAATTTGTATTGTATGATTCGCGAGACACTAGTAGTACAAAAGGTAAGATTTTAGAAATAGAGCTTGGTGAAGATAACTATAGCTTACTTACGATACCTCCAATGGTTTGGGTTGCATTCCAAGGGTTATCAAATCCTTTTGGAATGGTGGCCAATTGTGCTTCTATAATTCATGATCCTGATGAAGCAGAGGGATTACCAATCGACACAGAAAATATACCATTCATTTGGCAATTGGGTGAACGACTATGAGTGTCTCTATACTTATGAATTGTTATAATAGTGAAAAGTATCTCGCTCATACCTTAGATAGCTTATTTAGCCAAACCTATGAAGACTGGGAACTGATATTTATAGACAATCATTCTACTGATAAAAGCATAGAAATTTTAGACAGTTATTTGAGAAAAGAGAAGGGTAACAAAGATAGAGTATCTCTTATCCAAACACCGGAGCATATGGCATTAGGGGCAGCAAGAGATTATGGAATCCAGTTTTGCAAAAGGGATTTTATATGTTTCTTAGATACTGATGACATCTGGATGGCAGATAAGCTAGAAAGACAACTCGAAGCTTTTCAACACTATCAAGAAGCAACGCTGTGCTACTCATCCTATGATTTTATTGATGAGGATGGAGTTGTTTTTAAGAAGAAACGATTTAAACATCGGGTTGGACAACTGTTTGGCGTTAATCTTGCGAATTACGAAATAAATTTCCAGACAGCTATGATAAAAAGAATCGCACTATCTAAGATTGACAAGCCATATTTTGATTTGCAGCTTCAATATTCTCCTGATTATAACTTAATGATGAAAGTATTGGCAAATGGCCCAGCCATTTGTTTATCGGAATCTTTGGTGCAATATAGAAAAAGTAAAAATTCATTAACCCATAAGTTAATTAGCCGCTGGTGTGTTGAGTCAGAGATAACATATCAACAGCTTGAAGAAATGGGTGCATTGGTGTATAGTACTGAGCAACAACAAAGGGCTGCACGGGCGAAGATTGAATATTACAAAGCTCGTTACCTAATAAGTATAAATCATTATAAAGAAGCGAGATTAGCGTTATCAAAATACAAAGGCAGTAGCGTTCGATACTTCATAATATACGTGCTAGCGTATGTGCCGTGGCTATGGCGCTACTTACATCAAGGAAGATAAGAGGAGCAGAATAGATGCAATCGAAATGTGGTGGGGCAAACGATGAAAGTTGCAGTGACAGGTGCTACTGGTTTTCTTGGGAAACATTTAGTAGAGTCGTTAGTAGAGAAAGGTCATCACGTCTTAGCAATATCTCGACGGAGGCGTGAAGATGTTCTCGAATTGTTCCCATCTCTCAATAATTCAAGTGGAGTTGAAACGTTACAAATCGACATATCAAGCAATTTCTCACTTCCTAAAGATATTCAAATTGTATTTCATTGTGCAGGAGTTATTGATAAAGACGATAAGTCTCTGCGATTAGGAAATGTTACAGCAACAGAGCATGTGGCAAAGGCTTGTCTTGACAACGATAGCATTATGATACACGTGTCAAGTGCGGGGGTTGTAGGAAGTGATACAGATCATACTGATATTGATGAACGAACGCCATGTTCACCTAATAATGCATATGAGAAATCCAAGTATGAGGCTGAGGAAATTGTACAATCGTATGTTGAAAAAGGGCTAAACGCAAGGATATTAAGACCTACAATTATAGTAGGGGTAGGTAGAGATCCTCATAAGGATTCCTTTCTTCACTTGCTGAAATCAATAAAAAGTAGAAAGTATATAAATATTGGTAATGGGACTTATAATATTATACCTATCCGAGAAGTGGTTAGGGCTCTAGAGATAATCGCATTCACAAATCTTCCGAATGGTGAAGTGTACATTATTAACAGTCCAATATCTTTTAAAAGGTTCTGTGCAATAGTTAATCAACAATTTTGTATTCACAATAGAACTATGGCAATTCCTTTTTGGATAGGCTTTGTTCTCACTAGTTTGATTCAAGGATTTTCTCTTCTGTTGAGAAAAAAATCTCCTTTAACATTTTCGAGACTGTTTGCTTTAACGAACCAACGAAACTTTTCTTCCAATAAACTACTTAGCATGACAAGTTATCAGCCGGATTTTGAAGTCGAACAGTGGGTAGCAGTCTTGTGTCAGAAATATATGGATGAAGGGTTATTATAAAATGGTAGCATTGTAGGTGAGATGAGAATGAGGAAAAAGGTCTGTATTGTTGCCTCTTCAGAAATGACAATAAAAGCATTTTTGTTATATCAAATCAAAGAAACCATGAATCACTATGATGTCACAGTGATTGTTAATGCTAAACCTGACTTCCTAGATCAATATAATATGGAAACTAGTATTATTACTGTTGCAATTCAGCGAAGGATTTCTCTAGTAGATGACGTCAAAGCGTTATTTCAAATGATAACTATATTTAAAAAAAAGCGGTTTGATATAGTACACTCCTATACACCTAAAGCAGGTATGTTAGCAATGATAGCTGCGTGGGTCAATCGAATCCCAATAAGAATTCATACATTTACAGGACAAGTATGGGCTACGAGAACTGGGGTAGGACGAATAATACTGAAATTGGCAGATACAATTACTGCTTCTACGGCAAGTTATGTTATTGCTGATAGCCCTTCTCAGATGGAGTATATTACTGAACAAGGGGTAGTTAGTCAGAGGAAAAGTAGTGTAATAGGGAAAGGATCTGTAACAGGGATTGATATAGATCGCTTTCAAACAAACACAGATTATAGGAGCGCAATTCGGGAAGCTCTCCAACTTCCGAATGGGGCATTTGTATTTCTTTTTCTTGGCAGATTGAATAGAGATAAGGGCGTTATTGAATTAACGAAAGCCTTCAATCAACTATGTGAAATGAATCACGATAGTTATTTACTAATCGTTGGTCCTGATGAGGAAGACATGTTAACTCATATGCAGCAATTATGCAGTCAATGGGAGAAACGAGTTCGGTATGTACAGTATACATCACTACCGGAAGCATATATGAATGCATCAGATGTCTTGTGCTTACCAAGTTATCGTGAAGGTTTTGGCAATGTTATAATTGAAGCAGCATCAGTCGGGATTCCTGCCATAGGTTCTAATATCTATGGGGTCTCTGATGCTATTGAGAACGGAATAACGGGCTTATTATTTGAAAAAGGTAATTGGCAAGAGTTATATCAAGCTATGCTTTCGTTATATAGTAATCAAGAAACAACAAAAAAATTAGGGGAACAAGCGAAAGAGCGTGTGTATCAACATTTCAGACAAGAACATGTAGTTGGAAAAGTCCTGCATTTTTATGAACAGGCCATCTATAAGGTCAATAATGAGCGAAATAGTTAATGTCATTAGCTTGTATAAGAGGATAAAATATGAATATTCAAATTGATGTACTAAAAAGTAGAAAAAGACAGTTATTACTTATAATAATACTAATAGGATTTATAATATTGCTTGCTTTAAGTATATTCTTCATGAACATAGGTCAATTATTAGTCGTAGACGATAGTTATGAGCAAGCGGATCATTGTTGTATTGATGGGCAGTTTATTGGACCGTACATTATATGCTACAGATTTGTACCATAATGGGAAAGGCCAAAAAATTCTGGTAATTCGCGAAAATATGCCAGGTAAAAAGTTCTGAAGAACGTGGTCTAACTGTGGCAACAAATGCTGATCGTGCTAAGCAACTAGCAATGGATTTGGAAGTTCAAGAAAATGCTCTATTGGTATTATGTGGTAATTCTGATGGCACCCAGGATGAAGCACGTACAATACGTGAATATATTTTGAAATCCAAGATTGCAGGAAATCAAGATGAAATATCAGTAGTGATTGTAACGTCAAAATATCATTCATATCGAGCCAAGAAAATCTTTGAAAAGGCGTTGAATCAAATTAAAGGATTCAATGCATCAAGATATTGACGTAAAGATTTACTCATCACCGTCTCCCTATGATTCCTTCGAACCGAATCATTGGTGGAGATCTCGAGCAGACACGAGAAATGTTTTTTTGGAATCATTGAAGTTGATACACTTTTATATCCGTGAACAGTTCCAGTTATAGTTGATTCCCTTTCTATACGAAACCGTGTATAATAGTTATTGGAGTTTCGGATATGTATTCAAAATGGGGAGGATTATATGGTTAAACGACTTTTTGATATGATTGCAGCGCTGTGTTTACTTATTGTATTAGCCCCCATTATTCTTCTTACAGCAATTATCATTCGAATTACAATAGGCTCGCCAGTAGTATTTAAACAACAACGACCAGGGTTACGCGGGAAGCCCTTTTTTATTTATAAGTTTCGTACGATGACAGATGAATGTGACTCAGAAGGAAATTTATTACCTGATGAAAAACGTTTGACTCAATACGGCAAGATAATTCGAAAGATAAGTCTTGACGAACTACCACAACTGTGGAACGTGTTAAAGGGTGAGTTGAGTCTGGTAGGTCCTAGACCCTTGCTAATGGAATATCTAGATAAATATACACCAGAACAGGCAAGGCGGCATGATGTGAAGCCAGGAATTACGGGATGGGCTCAAGTCAATGGTCGAAACGCCATCAGTTGGGAAGAGAAATTTAAGCTTGATGTTTGGTATGTTGACCATTACTCGTTCATATTAGATATTAAGATTCTATGCTTGACCGTATGGAAAGTTATCAAAAAAGACGGGATTACTCATCAAGGACATGCTTCTATGTCTAAGTTTGAAGGGTCTAAGCATTTTTCTAATCATGGTTAAAAATCTTTTATATAGAGGTTTATTATGGAGAAAAGGGCATTAGCTATTATTGGCGCAGGCGGTTTTGGAAGAGAAGCAGCTGAATATGCGAGAGATATAAACAGAGTTAAACCAACTTGGAACCGAATTGGTTTCATTGATGACAACTCTGACTTATCTGGACGGATTATTGAGGGAGTACCTGTTTGGGGTACAACTGAGACTATTGATGAGCAAATAAAAGAATATTTGGGTATCGTGCTTAATGATGGAGATGGAAATGAGTATCTCATCAAAAGAAATGATATAGATATTGTATGCGCTATTGGTAACCCTAAGATAAAAAAGAAAGCGATTTATAGCTTTCAGCATATGGGTTTCCGTTTTGTTAATGTTATTCATCCTACTGCATATCTTGGGAGAAATATAACTCTAGGTCACGGGATTATCATTGGGCCCTATAGTGTTATTACTACAAATGTTAGACTAGAGAATCACGTTTCTATTAATCCTCAATGTGGTGTAGGTCACGATTGTATAATTGGCGGCTACACATCATTATATTGGAATGTAAATATATCCGGCAATGTTGAAATTGGCAAGGCATGTGAATTAGGAACTAAGTCAACAATTTTGCAAGGATTATCAATTGGATCAGAATGTGTAGTTGGTGCTAATGCTGTTGTTACGAAATCAATTCCGTCTAATCTGGTTGTTGTTGGCGTGCCAGCGAAACCTATTTAATAGAAATACTTATATTGCAAGGAATAGGAGTAAGCATATTGGGAAACATAGAAAAAATCTATCTTTCATCACCACATATGAGTGGAACTGAATTGGATTACATTAAAGAAGCATTTAATTCAAATTGGATTTCTCCGTTAGGACCTAACGTGGATGCTTTTGAAAAAGAACTTGCGGAAACGGTTGGAGTAAAAGGTGCAGTTGCGTTAAGTTCGGGAACGGCAGCTATTCATTTGGCACTACATTTGCTAGATGTTGGCCACGAGGACTATGTGATATGCTCTTCCTTAACTTTTGCAGCTAGTGCAAACCCTATACTATATCAGGGTGCAAAACCAATATTTATTGACTCTGATATGGAAAGTTGGAATATGTCACCACAAGCTTTAGAGAGAGCGTTTATAGATGCTGTTGAATTAGGGTATTTAGAGAAAATTAAAGCAGTAATTGTAGTCAATCTTTATGGACAGAGCGCTGATATGGACGCTATTATAAAGATTTGCAGCCAATATGGAAAACCTATTATTGAAGACGCAGCTGAATCATTGGGAGCAACTTATTGCACTTCTAATAATGGACAATTGGTTAGCAAAGCTAGTGGAACTTTTGGAGAGTTCGGGATTTATTCCTTCAATGGAAATAAGATTATCACTACTTCTGGTGGTGGAATGTTAGTATCTAATAATCTTGAAGCCCTTGATAAGGCCCGTTTTTGGGCTACACAGGCTCGAGACAAAGCACTACACTACCAACACAGTGAAATGGGCTATAATTACCGTATGAGTAATGTGTTAGCAGGTATAGGTCGGGGGCAATTGAAGGTACTTGATGATCGAGTAGAAGCAAGAAGACGAATTTTTAAAAGATACGAGGAAGCTCTACAGGGAATTGATAGTATAGCGTTTATGCCTGAGCTATCTTATGGAAAATCAACTCGCTGGCTTACTGCTCTTACTTTTGATGCTTCTATTCTTAATATTACTGTAGCAGAACTTTGTCGTATGTTGGGTGAACATAATATTGAGGCTAGACCAGTATGGAAGCCATTGCACTTGCAGCCATTATTTAAGGGAACAAAATACTACTCACATGAAGTAAATGGTATGAGTGTGTCAGACTTCTTGTTCGAAAATGGGGTATGTTTACCATCAGGATCAAATATGTCGTCTGAGCAACAGGAACGTGTGATTGACACTTTTAAACGTAGTATTCAATAAAATACTATGTTACCAAGAAAATATGCTTTTAAAATTTATACAACGATAGTACAATTAGTATATAACATATTGTGCTATCGTTTTTATATGCTAGGTATAGGGTTTGCTATGAATTCTTAAGATTAATAGAGGAGACAAGCTATCTTATGGGAAAGATGCTACGAGTTTCATTTCTAGTCGTTATAGATGCTATTCTAATAAATTTTGCTTTTTATAGCGCACTGCTATTGCGTTTTGATGGAAATATTCCACCAAACTTCATGTCGGGTTTCATACAGCTAACACCAACTTTTACAGGAGTATTCCTAATCGGTTTTTTTGCTTTTGGATTATATAATCGTTTGTGGGAATATGCTAGCATAGGAGAGCTTACTAGTGTCGTTGCATCGATTACTGTTGCTATGGTAGTTAACGCTGGTGTCTTTTTCTTTGCTTCAACAGGCACTGCATATCTTTTGCCTCGAAGTGTATTAATTATTGCTTGGATTCTAACAATGATACTTATAGGAGGGTCTCGCCTGTCGTGGAGGATTTTTCGAGATTTTACTTTCCGACATAAAAGTAATAATAGTAATCTCAAAGCGAAACCTATTCTTATCTATGGCGCTGGTGATGCAGGTGCGATATTAGCGAAAGAATTACGTAGCCATTACTATGGTGACAGTACACTAGTAGGGTTTATTGATGATGACACGAAAAAGAAAAACCTTAAATTATTGAGCTATCCCATACTTGGCGATCGAACTCAATTGCAGGAAATAGTTGAAAAGTATCGTATTGAAGAAATTATCCTTGCAATGCCTTCAGAGCAAAGAGATAACATTCGAGAAATAGTAGATGCTTGTCAGCAGACATCTGCAAAGGTGAAGATTTTACCCGGCATGTATGATTTAATCGAAGGAAATGTGACTGTTAATCAAATCCGTGAAGTGAATATCGAGGATCTCTTAGGAAGAGATCCAATAAAGGTAGACTTAGAAGGAATATCTGATTATCTTGCAAATAAAGTCATTCTTGTAACTGGTGCTGGTGGGTCCATTGGTTCTGAGCTTTGCCGTCAAATTATTCAGTTCAACCCAAAGAAGTTATTACTGTTAGATAACTGTGAGAACAATGTATATGAGATAGAAATGGAATTGAGAAACGATTATGCCACTGATATTGATGCTAGCTGTTTAGTACCTATCGTCAAGGATGTACGGGATTGGCAAGCCATCAAGGGTGCTTTCCAGCAATATACACCAGACGTAGTATTCCATGCTGCTGCCCATAAACATGTGCCGCTTATGGAAGCGAATCCAGAAGAAGCAATTAAGAATAATGTCATGGGCACGTACCATGTGGCAAAGGCAGCCCATCAGTTTGGTTCCAAGCGGTTCGTCCTCGTATCTACAGATAAGGCTGTAAATCCTACTAGTGTGATGGGAGCATCAAAGAGAGTTGCTGAAATGGTTATTCAACACTTGGATAAGCAAAGTGAAACTAGCTTCGTAGCTGTACGTTTCGGAAATGTATTAGGTAGCCGTGGTAGTGTTGTACCACTGTTTAAGAAACAAATTGCCGCTGGAGGTCCAGTGACTGTTACAGATGATAAGATGATTCGTTACTTCATGACAATACCAGAAGCTGTTCAGCTTATTATCCAAGCCGGGGCAATGGCCAAAGGTGGAGAAATCTTCGTCCTTGATATGGGTGACCCAGTGAAAATCATAGATCTAGCAAAGACGATGATTAAGTTATCAGGTTTCGGACCGTACAAGGATATTGACATAGTCATTACGGGTATGAGACCAGGAGAAAAGCTATATGAAGAGTTATTATCTGCAGAAGAAGGAGTAAATGCAACCTTCCATAAGCGCATCTTCGTAGCAAAACCGAATGGATTAAATGTACGATTAATAGAGGATACGATGAAGAATATAGATAATTTAAGCTTGCCAAGAAGTCATGATGATACAATTGCCTTGTTACAAGCATTCATCCCGTCATTTCGTAGAAATGGAGAAACGAGTTCTACTATACAGTGTTCAACAGAAATCGAAGAGTCATTAAAGCAATATAATGATAATAAGGATTATATTCGTAGTGGTGGACAGTAACCGCTCAATAACATGGTGCCTTACAATTTAATATGATTCATGTAATAATACCTTCAAAATAACATTTATAGTTTTTAGAGTTAGAGTTTTTCAAGTTTTTCAAGTACTCTAAAGCTATACGATGGAGGTATTATTCATGGATGAAATAACCCAAGTAAAAATCCAGTTCCGCAAGGAACAGTGGTCAAAGCTAATAATGGAATGCCAAGATAGTGGAATGACCGTACGAACTTGGTGTAAGCAA